>NZ_AP041142.1:374531-749062 GCF_055397545.1 Pseudoalteromonas sp. 11L1
TGGCATGCACCAAGCTTCAGTTATTTATAACGTATTTGGCGACCGTATTTTAGCTGCGGGTGTTAACAACTTTGATGACGCTTACGAACAACCTTTAAACTCGTTAGACATGGTTTATAGTTATTACCCAACGTTCAATACCACATTAACACTTAAAGTGAAAAATATGTTGGGGCAAAACTTTGAAGTAGAGCAGAATGATGTGTTAATTCGTTCTCAAGAAACGCCTAGAGAGATAAGCGTTAGCTTTAGCTACGAGTTTTAAAGCCCTCGAACGACTAAAATAAGCCGTTACAACCCTTAGCCCTGCTATATGTAGGGCTTTTTAGTATCTCAGTTTTAAACGTAGTTGTAGTTTAATATTTTTTATATAAATAGTTTTTTTAATTCTCTTTTATCTTAAGCATCATTCACTTCATACACATACTCCCTCTAAATCATTTAACTTTAATGATTCTTTAACAAATAAAGCATGATTGTTGTTTACATTTAACAGGCTTTAATTAAGTTTTATAATTTTATTTTAAAAGGAACAATACCCATGAATTTAATAAGAAAGGTTATTAGCTCAGTTGTTATATTTGGTTCTTTTGGTTTTGCGAATGATGCTCTAGCTGCAAGATCATGTTCTGTTATTGTCGATGATATCCAACTAAATCATTCTCAGGTAATTGTAAAAACAACTAATAGTATTACTCACTTGGCTAATGACAAGTTAACCTTAGCTTATCAAGATAATCAATTTGGCCAGATCTTAGAAAAGCTTGCTGAAGCAAAAGGTTTAGAAACGCCTGTAAAAATTTATATACTCGAGGAGTTTAATGGTGATGATGCGCGCAGTTGTAATGATAGCATTACTGACTATATAGGATCAGTTCATCGCATCTAATGTTCTAAATTGTTTGTAGCCCTATAATTAGCATAGGGCTACAATTGAATATTTTACTGACACTTTATAGTTGCATAAAGTTGGTAGCATTGGTTTTTACTACCGGTGCTTTTCATTGTCCATAATTGGTTATACCAATCAAAGTTACCATAAGCGCTTTCATCTTCCCCACAAGTGATTGTACTTCCTGAAATTTCTTGGTTATGACCACGTTCTTCACAAAATTGATTTCCATTTGTAGAGCCTACAAAAAACTGCTCTAAGCGTCCATTTATCCATACCTTTGGGCTGTAATAAGTTGTTGCAGTATTGACTAGTACGCCTTGTCGCTCTTCCACATTTATTTCTGCGCGTTCAAAATATACTTTTTCATTTTCTTTAAATGCCATTGTGTTTGCTGAAAGCGTTGTATCTGCAAATACATTAAGTGATGCTGAGCTTAAAGCGAGTAGAGCGAAAGTAAGTGTCTTCATTATATTTTCCTTTAGTTGAATGTAGAATTACACAAAACCTCTTTTTTCAATGTGCCTTCTAAGCTTGGTAAATACAGGTTTCAACAAGGTTAAGCTTTTATTAAAGTTTAAAATAATCGTTGTATGCTTTTGCACTTTTTACATTATGAAAAAAATTTGAGTTCGACTTTATTCACTAGTTTTAGCGTGCTGGTGGTGTTAGTTTAGGGCTGTAAAAATTAAATCTCACGCAATGAATTTTTAATTTTTAATGTATAGGCTCCTTTTATGAATCAAACAGTGGAACAAACAATGAAAAAAGTAGGATTAGTCGGATGGCGCGGCATGGTAGGCTCAGTATTACTAGAGCGAATGGAACAACAACATGATTTTGCACATATCGACACCACCTTTTTCACCACCTCACAGGCAGGTCAACTTGGTCCTGAGTTAGCTGGTCCTGCTAAACCGCTTTTAGATGCTAGTGATATTTCTGAACTTGCAAAAATGGACATTATTGTTACCTGTCAGGGTGGCGATTATACCAATGCGGTGTACCCAAAATTACGTGAATCGGGTTGGGATGGCTATTGGATAGATGCGGCCTCTGCGCTGCGTATGAGCGACGACAGTATTATCGTACTTGACCCTGTTAACAAAGATGTCATTGAGCAAGGGCTTGAGCAAGGCGTTAAAACTTTTGTAGGTGGTAACTGCACGGTTTCACTTATGCTACTAGCACTGGGCGGTTTATTTGAGCACGACCTAATTGAATGGGTAAGTCCAATGACTTACCAAGCAGCGTCGGGCGCCGGTGCGCGCAATATGAAAGAGCTTATTGCCCAAATGGGTGCTATTCATACAAGTGTTGCAAAGCAATTAGATAATCCAAGTTCAGCTATTTTAGAAATTGATAAAATAGTCAGCGAAAAAATGGCATCGAGTGATTTGCCACAAGACCAGTTTGGTGTACCACTGGCGGGTAGCTTAATCCCATGGATTGATGTGCCTATGCCAAGTGGTCAGTCTAAAGAAGAGTGGAAAGCACAGGTTGAAGCGAACAAAATTTTAGGCTCTTCTAAGCAGCCAGTACCTATTGATGGTTTATGTGTACGCATTGGTGCTATGCGTTGTCATAGCCAAGCGATGACAATTAAATTACGTGAAGACATTAGCGTTGAGAAAATAGAAGAAATCTTAGCATCGCACAATGAGTGGGTTAAAGTAATTCCTAATCAGCGCGACGTTACCAGTACCGACTTAACCCCAGTTAAAGTAACCGGTACGCTAAGTATTCCTGTTGGCCGTATTCGTAAACTTGCCATGGGGCCAAAATACATCAGCGCCTTTACCGTAGGCGATCAGCTGTTATGGGGTGCAGCGGAGCCACTTCGCCGGATGCTACGAATTATTGTAGACGGTGAATAACTTTCTAGTTCGCCAAGTAAAAGGGTTAGCTAATTGCTAACCTTTTTTATTGCCTCTTCGAAATATTCTCATATTATTTCTTGCTCAACCCCTTTAGCCACACTATATTCTTAAGAGTGTTTTTAGAGGTTAATTGCATGAATATATCAAAAAAATTAAAGCTCTCTTTTGCATCTGCAATTGCCTTGCCGTTATTAATTATAGCTGCTTTAGTTATTTCACAAACTAGAGAGCAAGCACTTGATAATTTCTCTCAGTTAAGTGAACGTGAAGCCCGCCAAGTTGATAATGCAATTACTATGTTTTTTGCTGAAATTGCTAAAAATGTAGATTACTTAGCCTCCCATGAAACGATTAAAAATGCCCGTGAAAACATAAAAACCCATATGAATGTTGGCACTACGGTAATGCTTGATCACCCTAACCAAAGTCCGACGGAGCAAGCTGCTTATAGTTTATTTAATCATTTTGGTGAGACCCACCCTGGGCTTGCTTATATTTACATGGGGAATGAACAAGGTGGTTATATTCAATGGCCTATGGGAAACGTAAACGCTAATTATGATCCTCGCCAGCGCCCGTGGTATAAAACGGCTAAACAAGCCAACGGTAAAACAACCCGTACTAATGCTTATTACTGGGCCGCTGATGATTTAGTGATTGTATCTACGGTCAAAGCCATTATTGATAACGGCGAGTTAATTGGTGCACAAGGGATGGATGTTTCATTAGGAGGACTCACTGACATTATTGCCGATATTAAATTAGGCGAAACAGGCTACTTAATGTTGATTGAAGACAGCGGCAGTGTGCTGGTGGATGTGAAACACCCAGATTACCGATTTAAAAATCTAGCTGATCTTGAGGGTGGAAAATACGCCGATTTAGCTAAAAACAACAAAGGCCTGTTTGATGTCGATATTGATGGAAAACAGTATATGGCCAATATTTACACGTCTCCCATTTTAGGGTGGAAGTTTATTGGGGTGGTAGAAAAGTCCGAGGTAATGAGCGCGGCCAATGCAATGGCTTATACCATTGTAATTATTAGTGCTGTGTTAATTGGTGTGTTTATTGCGATAGCGAGTTATATTTCTAAGCTTATTTCCGCTCCTATTGTTGAGGTAAGTGATGGCTTAACTGAAATATCGCAGGGTGGCGGTGATTTAACCCAGCGCTTAGCAATTAAAACTAAGGATGAAACCGCTAAACTAGCCACCAGCTTTAACTTATTTTTAAATCTGATTAGTGAGTTGGTGACGCAAATTAATGAATGCGCACAAAATGTTAGCAAAACCTCATCGCAAACCTCATCTCAAGCTGTGCAATTAACAAGCTCTACCAGTCAACAACAACAAGCTTTAGAAATGGCGGCAACGGCTATTAATGAAATGGCTGCTACTGCTAATGAAGTGTCTAGCAGTTGTGCGAATGCGGCGGATTTAGCGGTTCAAACACAGCAAGCATCGGACTTGGGGCAATCGGTTATTACACAAACCGTAGAAAGTGTGGTTCAGCTGTGCGATGTAATAAATAATGCTTCAGCAGACATTACTAAGCTCGATAGTGAAAGCGAAAACATTATGTCGATTTTAAGCGTTATTCGCGGCATTTCAGAGCAAACTAACTTATTGGCTTTAAACGCAGCCATAGAAGCTGCGCGAGCTGGTGAGCATGGGCGTGGTTTTGCCGTGGTTGCAGATGAAGTTCGTGCGTTATCGCAACGTACTGCCGAGTCGACCGAAGAAGTAGCATCGCAGCTTGATAAATTACGCACTATGTCGTCTAAAGTGTCTAAAGACATGGAACGCAGCATAGAAACCACGAATAAAACTGTAGAACTTGCGCACTCGGCGCAACAACAGTTTAGCGAAATCACGGCGTCTATTGTTAATATTAGTGATTTAAACACCCAGATAGCGACTGCTGCAGAAGAGCAGCAACACGTAGCTGAAGACATAAACCGAAACGTAACGGAAATTAAAAATTCGGCTGATGAGGTTAGCGATATTGCTGTTAGCACCAGCGAGAACGGTAATGAAATGAGCCGTCTTTCTTTAATGTTAACGGACTTAGTTGGCAAGTTTAAAGTATAAATAATAGGGCAAGTACATACTTGCCCTATTCAATCTGCTACTTATTTTTAAGTAATTGTTTTAACTCTGCCAGTTGCGCCTTCAATTCGTTTACTTGGCCTTGAGTTGCGGGTAGTGAGTCTGTATCCGCTTGCTCTTCTCGAGCATTGCGATGCTCCTCACTCATTACTTCTAAAATAGCCCCCACCATCATATTTAAAAATACAAATGCCGTTAAAAAGATAAAGGTTAAGTAAAAAATCCAACTTAATTTGTACACCGCCATGGTTTCGTACATCACGTCGGTCCAATCTTCGAAGGTGGCGATTCTAAACAAGGTAAGCATAGAAATAGAGACATCGCCCCACAGTACTGGGTTTATCTCAGCAAACAACATGCTACCTGTGGCAGCATAAATATAAAAAATCACAAACATTAGCAGCGCGATATAGCCCATTTGCGGGATGGCTTTTATTAGTGAGTTTACCAATAAGCGCAGCTCTGGGATCATAGACACTAAACGTAGTACGCGGAAAATGCGCAGCAGTCGAGCAATAAAAATAGTCGAACCTGCCGCAGGATATAAACTACCGATCACTATAATGAAGTCAAATATGTTCCAACCTTTGGAGAAAAAGTCTTTGATACCTTTACTGGCAATATAACGAATAACCAATTCGATTAAGAAAAACACCGTAATGCCTATATCCATCCAATGTAGAAATAGCTCAGCGGTAGGGTGCAACGAATAGGTATGTGCGCCCACGGTCAGTGCAGAAACCACAATAACTGCAATAACAAATGATTGAAATAATTTACTTTTATCGATACGCTGGAACAGCTCTTGTAACTGCGACAACATCATAACGTGCCCTTAACGGTTATAAATACAAAACCAGTGCAATATACAGCAAAAATAACGAAAATCAGTAGTTTTCCGGTTAAAATAATAAGGAATTTTGAATGCTAAATAATAACTTAAAGTATCTACTTTCGTTATCGGTAATCGCAGTGTTAACAGGGTGTAGCAGCGATAGCCGCTATCATGAAATTCAATCAGCCCGATTAGATGAATGCAGCCATATGGCTGACAAGGAATACCATGAATGTGTTAAACAACAACAAGACAGCTACAAAGAATTTAAAAAACAACAAATCGCCGAGCAGTAATAAACCATGACCAAAACCCAAAAGCAGCTAGATAAACGTATTCGTCAACAATTAACAATTGCTTGCGAGCAAATAAAAGATAACGTTGAGGGCTTTAGCTTTCTTACTCACTCGGTTGATTTAAACAATTTACCTTCTAAGTTTACTGTAAGTTGTTATTTTATTGATGCTATTGCACTAGAGCAGGCTAAACAAAATAATCAGCTAGATTACATTGTGCAGCTTATTTGTAATGCATTAGCTAGTTTAAATATTCATATAAAAAACAATGCTATTTCATTTCTTAAGCAGTAAAAATAGGTACTGTGTTTTTGTTTAATTATCCCTCATTTTAAGCTGTATTTGGCATTTATGGTCTTAGTAAAAGCTTTAATATGGAGAGATTCTATTAAGCAGGCTATAATCGCAAAAAATTGTAATAGAGATTAAATATGGCCGTTCCAACACGCTCGCAAATAACGCCAGGCACAGAGGTTAATATTGTGCTTAAACAAGATCAACGCAGTGGTACTTTAACCAATGGTATTGTGTCGCGTTTATTGACCAAGTCACCTAATCACCCGCACGGAATAAAAGTACAATTAGAAGACGGCCAAGTGGGTCGGGTAAAAGAGATCATTGCATGAGTGAGTTAACCTTAACTGATTTTTGGCGACTGGTTACAGTTGAAGATAAAACCGCAGAGCCTGACTCAGTGTGCCAATTGCTTAAGTCGGCACTGAGTGACTTATCAGATGAGCAATTAATTGAATTTGATAAGCAGTTTAGTATTTGTATGCGTCAAAGTTATACCTGGGACTTATTTGGTGCCGCGTTTGTTATGGCGGGCTGTAATGATGAATATGGTTTTTCAGAATTTCGTTGTTGGTTAATTTCTCGTGGTGAAGCCGTATTTAAAGCTGCACTAGAAAACCCAGATAGCCTGGCTCAGTGCACGCCGCTTTATTTTTTAAACGAGCAACCTTATCCGTATTTAGATGAGTATGACCTAATTGCAGGTTTGTTATATGAAGAGCGTAACGACGATGAGTTACCCTTTATCCCATCAGGGCTTGACCAACCTAAAGGTAAGCGCTTTAAAGACAAACCTAAGTTTTTAAAACAAAATTACCCGCAATTATTTGCTAAGTATTGGCAATAACTCAGCGTGTTATTAATGCATTACTTAATTAACCTGAACTGCGGATAATAAATTCATCTCAAGCAGCTATTTTCAGCGCTAACTGCTTTGAGTTTACTTGCAATAGGCTAGCTATTGACGCGTAATTTCGCCTTGTTTTCACTAAAAATTTCTAGCTAGAGAAAAGTAGGTAAAAATATTTTTTGATTCAACATGTTAGTAAATCTCTTAACCAGAGTTCAGGTTAATCACAAGTAATGCATTTTCTTCCCCCTTTATGTAATAAAGCTTACGTCTAGGGTCTGTTGACCTTTCAAGGTTGAATTTGCAGCAGTCTGTTTGGTATTTAGGCAAGGCAGAGCCTATGTGGTGTGGTTATTCCCCATAAATAGGCGATAACGCAGCATCAATGCCAAACAGGCGCTGCCCGAAGAGTTCTGCCTAGGGGCGACTTACTCTTTGTTGCCTACATGGATGTAGGTAAGGGGCGTGAGCAGGACGCGGAAGCTTTGCTCGGTTTTTTACTTATTCTTACATGTATGTAAGCCAGTAGAATAACGCAGGAGCAGTTATCGAGCCCACTAGGTTACAAATCTCGCGCCGCGATTAAGCAGCCTCTAGTTTGAACAAATTTTAATCCGCAAAGGTAAACAGACCCTAGTTTAATCTTATTTGTTGTTAGCTACGTATTTTAATTTAGTTTTTGCGCAGCTGCTCATAGTAATACGACTTCGCATCTTTTATAGTAAATCTCTGTTATAGTTAGAAATAGCTAAGCATCGTCACAGTGCTTGATCATGGTTGATACACGAGGATAGAGCTTATAATGAAATGTTTCACACTGGTTTTACTTACCATAAGCCTTTTTAGCTGCTACGCAGTGGCAGGCCCAAGTAATAAAACTCGCTTTATTCCACTATTAAAAACTAAGCTAGGTAATTACGAAGTTACCTCAAGTAACTCGGGTTTGTGCACTAATAGTCGATTGCAATTTAATAACCCTGAAGATCCTGAGCAAGGTTTTAGCTTAGGTAAAGAGATTTTGTTTAACTCATTACACAATGGCACTCGTACTATTCAAAAGCCTAATTATTGTTTTATTACCAGCTCACTTAAATACAAAACTAATGGCCTCGAAAATGGTTTACGTATGAGCCGATGTGATAATCCAATTCACGAAAGAACCATTAAACAAACCATTACTTTTTTAACCGATAACACCCTTAAATACACCTTAGATAACCCAAGTGTAGAATGCGAATTTATTAAAGTTGCTGACTAACACTGTATTTTAGGAATATCGCGCCAACGGGTTGTGTATTGCGGCGATAAAAAAGCTCTATTCATATGCCAGCGTTCATTTAGTTGGCTGCTTGCTACGCTAAGCATTCCTTTCCCAAAGCGATGATTTATCGCATCTAAGCAGCCCATTAACTGCGGGTTATCGGTTTGTTTCTCAAATAAAGTATGTTGTTGAAACTGCTGTGGGCTAAGCTCTAATGCACCCACTCCGCATTTATAAAAACGAATACCCGGCTGATATATCTGCTCAAAACTCTTTGATACTGCACTTGCTATAACACGGGTATCGTTAGTGGGCTGATCAAATTGATGCATAGCTGACTTTTTATAAAAAGCTTGTTCATGTGACGAGCTGGCAGCAAAAATATAAATACGATGAGTGAGCGACTGTTGCGCTCTTAATTTTTGTGCAACTACACTGGCATGATTTATTAATGCGGTTCTCACTGCATCAGGATCGCTAAGGCGCTGGCCAAAACTACGCGTTGAAAAAATAGCTTGTTTGTCTTGGCGCACATCGTCCCAGTTTAAACAGGTAATGCCATTGAGCTCGTTAATTGTACGCTCAAGCACTACGCTAAATTGGCGACGAATTGTTTTTGGACTTTGCTCAGCCAGCTGCCATGCGGTATTAATATTCATTAGCGCCAGCTTTTTAGCTATACGTTTGCCCACTCCCCATACATCCTGGCAGTGCATTTGCTGTAAAATAGCTTGTCGGCTTGCTTCATCATCAATCACGGCAACCCCATTAAAGCCAGCTAGTTTTTTAGCAGCATGATTCGCGGCTTTGGCTAAGGTCGGTGTTGGCCCAAAGCCAACCCCAACAGGGAGTTTGGTTTCGCGCCATACTGTACGTCTAATTAGCTGTCCGTAGTGGTGCCAATCGGTTATTAATGGCTGATAGCCTTTAAAGTGCAAAAATGATTCGTCAATACTGTAAATATGCTGGGTATCACAAAAGCGAGCAATAACGTTCATCATTCTATCGCTTAAATTAGCGTATAGTTCGTAGTTAGATGAGCGCACCACCACCTGATGTTTTGCTAGTAATTGCTTTACTTTAAAATAGGGGCCAAATTTAGGAATATTAAGCTTACGGGCAATAGGGCATACCGCACATACGCAGCCATCATTATTGGTAAGCACCACAACTGGTTTTGAACGAATTGCGGGGTCAAATACTTTTTCGGCGCTGGCATAAAAAGCAACCGCATCAACTAAGGCATACATGAAAGTAACTCAGGGCTTTGCCGATGCAACCTAATTGAGCGGGTTACCACGCCTTCAAGCTGAAATTCATCAGACTCGGTTAATTGCACGGGCTTATAAGCAGCAGAAGCCGAGAGCAGCCGCGCATTAGTTTTATCTAGCAGCTTACATACAAATAAACCATTTAAGTTTGCCACAATAACATCGCCATCTTTGGGAATTTCAGCACGGTCAACTAACAGTAAGTCGCCCTCAAAAATACCAATTTCTTGCATAGAGCATCCGGAGGCAACGCCAATAAAGGTGGCATCAGGGTGTTTTATTAATAGCTCGTCGAGTGATATTCCTAACTCACTATACTGCGCTGCAGGCGATTCAAACCCGCAAACACCGGCCTCTATATAAATGGGAATAACAAACATAACACAACCTAAAACGCATGCACTGTATAAGTGTACAGTATATGCGTTTTGTATCAGTTATGCCAAGTAATGAATGGCAGATCAATCCATGTTTTTGATCATTTGTTGGGCAGTATGTAAAAAGTCATTGATTTGCTGTGAGTTTAAGTTTTTACACATTTGCGTATTTACTTGCTCTTCGGCGGCTAATAGCTTGTCATAAAGCGTGCGACCTTCAGGGGTAAATGACAAAATAAAACAGCGCTTGTCGTGGTCACTGGCATCTTTGTTAATCAAATTTAATGCGAGTAGCTCTTTTACTAAGCGTGCTATTTGGGCTTTGTCGCGCTGAGTTTGATTAACAATATCGTTTGCAGTGCACTGAGTTGTTGTTGCAATAATATGAAAGCAGCGTACGTGCATTGCGTTTAATCCAAGCTCGCCCGCATTAATCGCCTCACGTATGGTAACGCGATAATTTTGCATTAAAGCAAATAATGTATTGGCCAATGAGATATGCATAGGGAATCCATAATGGTTGACAAAGTCAATTAAATTGATATAGTTGATTTTATCAACCAATGGGGCGTTGTGCAATTCATCTTTTTTAATGAGGTAAATTTATATGGGTAAAAAAGTACGCAAAGCAACAGTATTAAGCACAGAGCAAGTAACCCCACATTTACAACGTATTATTGTTGGCTCCGATGAGTTTAACGACTTGAGCGCTCAATATATTGGTAACTACGTAAAGGTACTTATTCCCCAAAATGGCCGCGTTGATTATAATATTAAAACTTCATGTATGCGTTCATACACTATAAGGCATGTTGATGAGCACACCGGCGCACTTACCCTCGATTTTGTAATTAATATGCACCAAGGTCCAGCAACTAATTGGGCTAAAAAAGCAAAAGTAGGCGATGAGGTAGGTATAGCAGGACCAGGCCCTAAAAAGCTTGATAATTATGAACACTCACATTACATACTACTTGGGGATTTAACTTCGGTTAATGCAATTAAAGGCTACATGCAGCAACTGCCTAAAAACGCAAAAATTGACGCGATTATTCATGCACCAACAAACGATGATGTGATCAGCTTGGAGTCGCCGCGAGATGTAACTTGGTTAATAACACATAAACCAGATACAGATGTGGTAAACGCATTAAAATCGGTGCCGCTTAGTGAGCAACAACCTATTGTATTTATGGCACTAGAGGCCGGATTAGTACGCAAAGCAAAAACCGTATTAACTGATGAATTAGCGATACCGCGCAGTCAAATTGTTTCATCGGGTTATTGGAAAAAAGGCCTTGATTCAGAGGCCTATAAACTAAACCGCCAACAAACTGCAGCTAAAAGTAGCTAGCTTTTTTGTCGCTCAATCGCAACACCTTAGCGTTTCAAGATAAGCTGCCTTGAATTGGTGTAATGTACACCCATCTCTTACTTTAGATTTATTATTTATGGCTAGCACGTCATAAGTCGCTATTTAATTTGGAGATGCTGCTTTGTTATCAACTATCCCTTTTTCATTACTTGAACTGGCGCCTATGCAAAAAGGGGCCACGGTTAGTGACACCTTAAACAAAAGTACAGCCTACGCACAAAAAGCAGACCAATTAGGTTTTAACCGTTTTTGGTTAGCCGAGCATCATAATATGCCTGGGATTGTTTGTGCCGCCACTTCAATTTTAGTAGGGCACATAGCCGGCAACACTAAAAAAATACGCGTAGGGTCGGGTGGAATTATGTTACCTAATCATGCGCCTTTAGTTGTGGCTGAGCAATTTGGCACCTTAGAGAGTTTGTATCCTGGTCGAATTGATTTAGGGCTAGGGCGCGCACCAGGTAGCGATCCGGTGACAAGTCGCGCCTTAAATAACGACATTAGCCGCGCTGAAAACTTTCCTAATGAAGTAAGCGAGTTACAAACACTATTAGGCCCATACGATGGGGCTAAGCGTGTACGAGCAATACCCGGTGAAAACACTAATGTACCTATTTGGCTGTTAGGCTCAAGTTTATTTAGTGCCCAGTTAGCAGCGCAAAAAGGATTACCCTATGTATTTGCGGGGCATTTTGCACCGCGTTTTGTACATGATGCAATAGCCTTGTATAAACGAGAATTTAAACCATCAAGTGTATTAGTTAAGCCTTATGTAATGTTGGCATTACCTTTAGTGGCTGCCGATACAGATGAAGAAGCACAATATCTATCAACCACTTCAAAACAGCGGGTACTGTCGTTAATCAGAGGCGATGAGTTGTGGTTAAAACCCCCAGTTGAAACAATGGAGGGCTTATGGAGCGAACAAGAGCGTACTCATGTTGAGAGCTTTTTAGGATTAAGTGTTACTGGTGGGCCAGCGAGTATTAAACACAAATTAGAAATGATCGTGAACCAATTAGAGGTCGATGAGCTTATATTCACCAACGATTTATATGACGATGAAAAACGTCATAGTGCGTTAAAAATACTAATGGAAATAAAGAACTAAGCTGTTTATTAAGCAAGCGTACACGCAACCATAGTTACACTAATAACCAAATAGAGAATCGAATAAAGATTGAGTACAAATAAATGATTTATATTTTCAATCGAACTGATTCAATTAATCTGTTTTAAGGATTTAATCAAGCACGTTAAAATAAAACCATATTCCGTTAAGTTAACAACTAAGAGGTACACCGTGAAATCTCAAATAAATGTTGCTCCACACACATTCAATAAGCCTATGCACCCCAAAACTGCATTGATTGCTGAAGGTGGAGGTCAGCGAGGGATATTTACAGCCGGTGTACTTGACGCGTGGTTAGAGCAAAACTACGACCCGTTTGATTTATTTATAGGCACCTCTGCTGGCTCGCAAAATTTAACCAGTTATTTAGCGCGTCAAAAAGGCTACGCAAAACGCTTGATCAGAGGGCTTTCGCGTCATAAACGTTTTTTTCAGTTAGGTCGAGGCCTAATGGGTAAACACATTGTTGACTTAGACTGGTATTTCGAAAAAACCACTGAGGTTAATAGAGCATTAGACTTTAAAACGGCAAAAAATAGCCTTGGTGATAGAGAACTACTGATCACTACAACCAATGCACGTGATCGTAAACCGTATTATTTATCTCCTACTGGCGATGGCAAACACTGGCGAGAGCTATTAAAAGCGTCAAGTGCTTTACCTTTTTTGTATAAACAAGGTGTTCAACTCACTCCTTGGTTAGGCTCAAAAGCGGCAAACGAAGCACATTTAGCTGCAGAGCAATCAAGTGAAGATTTTTATTTAGATGGCGGCTTAGCTGCGCCATTGCCTGTACGCGAAGCTTATAACCGTGGCGCACGAAAAATCGTGGTAATAAGAACCGTTGATGAGAATTTTCAAGCGCAAACTGCATGGGTTCAAAAGCTTAGAACATTTGCATGTGCATCGGGCTACTGCCCAAAAACACTTGATTACTTGATTCAACACGAGCAAGCATACCTAGACGAGCTTGAATTTATTGCTAATCCCCCAGATGATGCTGAAATTATTCAAATTTTTGCTAACGAAAAGCTACATAGCAAATTGTTAGGCAGCTCTAATGATGACCTCCGATTTGATCATAAATTAGGCTTGAAAGCAGGTCGTGATTATTTAAAAAACTATCATACAGAGTTAAACCGTTTCAGTGAGCCGCAATACGCAATGTAAGCAAGCCTCTAGGGCGTTTATAGCGCTAATTAACAAGCCGCATGCAAAGCAATATGCACCTACTGTATATTGCTTTGGCGTTAAACTTAGCCTGTAATTTTAATGGGTTAATAAAAAATACTGATCAAACTAAAACAACTCAAGCTAGCGTAATTACCACACACTGTAACGCATCATATTAATAATAAAACCAGTCTAGCATCATAACTCAACCACCAATCTCAGTTCATAAACTCACTGTGAGTCGACTTATTCTGCACAAAATTTAACAAAGCGTACTATTCTTATCTTGGAAATATAAGAGGCCGTATAATTTTAACGCAAGGCTTAGTGCTGTGTCGTCTGAAGCTACAAATATATTATTGATTTTTTTATAAAAAACGATAAGGTATGAGTGTGATTTTATATTCACAATAACTGAAATAAAATTCACGCGACGTGCGGTGCATTTATTGTTTTAAACACCTAAAGATATAAATGTAGAAGCAAGCGGATATAAAAATAACAAATAAAGGACGGGTGATGTTTGAAACAGTAGTAAAAAGTGTCAATGGCCTTTTATGGGGCGAAGGGCAAGTACTTATTTACATTCTCCTATCTACCGGAATATGGTTTTCAGTACGCTTAAAAGCAATTCAATTAGTTAAATTTAAGCACATGTTTAGCCTGCTAAAAGGCAGTAGTAAGTGTAATAAAAACGATATTTCATCATTTCAAGCGCTCTGTACTGGGCTGTGTGCTCGAGTAGGCACAGGTAATTTAGCCGGTGTGGCTGTGGCTATATCACTCGGTGATAGCGGTGCCATATTTTGGATGTGGGTCATTGCTATACTAGGTATGGCAACCGGATTTGCAGAAAGTATTTTAGGCCAGGTATATAAAATTCGCGACAGCAATGGCGAATTCAGAGGTGGCCCTGCATATTATATTCAACAAGGCTTAGGCAGTCGTGCCTTTGCTATTGTGTTTGCCGCCTGTTTGTTTTTAGGTTACGGCTTTACCTTTAGCGCCATGCAAACCAACACCATTACTGATGCACTAAATTACGCATTTGAAATACCCACTTTTTACTCAGGTGTTGTGATCACACTTTTAGCAGGCTCTATTATTTTAGGGGGCTTTAAAGCCATAGCCCGATTCGCCGAGCGAGTAGTACCTGTTATGGGCATCGTGTTTGTGCTTGTTGCTGTGGTAATTACATTGATTAACTTCACCCAAGTACCTGCCATGCTTAAAGATATATTTTTATCGGCGTTTGGCTTGCAAGAAGCTGGCGCAGGCGCCATGGGGGCAGCCATTAAAAATGGTATACAACGCGGTTTATATTCTAATGAGGCTGGCGCGGGAAGTGTGCCGCATGCATCGGCAAGTGCCAGTCCAATGCCAAACCACCCAGCTACGCAAGGCTACATACAAATGTTAGGGGTGTTTTTCGATACCATCGTATTGTGCAGTTGTACCGCCGTTATTATTTTATTGGCCGATGTAGACATAAGCGGTGAAATGGAAGGCATACGCTTAACACAAAGCGCAATGACCTCACACTTAGCGCAAGGCGGCGTGTATTTTGTAGCCGCTGCCATTACTTTATTTGCTTTTACCTCGGTGGTTGCTAACTACGCCTACGCCGAAAGTAACCTGCACTTATTTAAGCTCGATAACAAAGTAGGCCGCGGTATTTATACTTTGCTTTATTTATCAATGATGTTGTGGGGCGCATCAGCCACCTTAAAACAAGTATGGGATTTAGCTGATATTGCTCTAGGGTTAATGACAGTGGTAAACGTAATCGCTATTATACTACTCACACCGACTATTTTGTCTGTTACTAACGACTACCACGCACAAAGAGACAAAGGCATAGAGCCTGAGTTTAAAGTAAAAAACGTAAAAGTGCAGGGAAAATGTGAAGACGGAATTTGGGATCAAGATTAAAGTTTAAAATTTTTATTTTGCATAAGTATTCATTTTTAAGTTTGGCTTTAACAACATTAAACTGCGACTCTACAGGTAGTATTTTTAGATGATCGACATTTATGCGGGTAAAACTGCAGCAAAAATAATAAACGAACAAGGTTTTAAACCCGAGATTTTTACCTCTTTTTTAGGGGCAAGTGGTGGCCCTAAATGGTTTACCTTATTTGGTTTAGACAAATATATATTTGGCGAATTTTTTAAACATCGCACCCAACCGCTTAATTTAATTGGCTCATCTGCAGGGGCTTTTCGTTCAGCCTGTTTTGCACAAAACGATCCCGTTGCTGCCATTAAGCGGTTAGCAAAATCGTATTCACAAACCCGATATTCTAGTAATAAACCAACGCCTAGCGAGATAACAATAAAAGCGCGCGCACTACTCGAAGATGTTTTTGGCGATGATGGCGTTACCGAAATAATAAATAACCCCGTATTTAAAGCGCATTTTATTGTCGCAAAATCTAACGGCTTTATTGCCAGCGAACATAAGTTAATACAGCTTTTGGGTTTATCAAAAAGTTATATGCTTAACAAAATTAATCGAAAATTATTAGGCTCGCAATATGAGCGTTTTATTTTTGGCGCGCCCAATAGTGATTTAAGTATTACTGACAGTTATAAGTTTAAAACACAAAACATTGAACTTACTCAAATAAATTTGAAAGATGCCTTACTTGCATCGGGCTCTATACCACTAGTAATGCAAGGTATAAAAAATATTGCTGGTTCGCCACCAGGAATTTACCGCGATGGCGGCATTATTGACTATCACTTTGATTTAAAAATTAATAACCCAGGCTTAATTTTGTATCCGCATTTTAACTCAGATCCAAAAGCAGGGTGGTTTGATAAAAATTTAAAACGAAAAGTGTCGCCACAAAATTACGACAATGTAGTAATGATCACCCCATCAAAAGAATTTGTAGCAGGGTTACCTTATGGAAAAATTCCAGACAGAAACGACTTTACCGATCTTGATGCAGACACTCGTATTAAATATTGGAACACCGTGTTTAGTGAAACTGAGAAATTAGCTGAAGCGTTTGATAATAAATTAAATGCTGATAACTTTGATTTGAAGTTATATAACTAATTTAACTTTAAAAATTAAAATAACCATCTCAAGTGATATAAATGAAAGAGTGTAAGCCTTTATATTAAAGTGTTTAAGTTTTAATTATATTTAAAAGCTGGTTTTTTAGGTCAGATAAATAAGTGTTCTAAGTTTTATTTTATGCTTTAAATGTTTTATACATGTTTTCTGCTATTCGTTAAAAAATGAAAAGAGAATAATAAACATCGTATATTGGATTCTATAAGCGTAAAATTATTTTAGCTGATAGCTGATAGCTGATAGCTGATAGCTGATAGCTGATAGCTGATAGCTGATAGCTGATAGCTGATAGCTGATAGCTGATAGCTGATAGCTGATAGCTGATAGCTGATAGCTGATAGCTGATAGCTGATAGCTGATAGTTGATAGTTAACTACCCATAAATTACGTTATGTTAAATTGAGTTATATAAATTAAAGTGGGTGTAATCATACAAACTAGCCCACCTATGATAGGGTTTTGATAGCTTAGTTTAGCTCAGAATCGACCCAAAATTTAGTGCCTTTTAAAACAGCTTGCAGTGCAAGGCCACTTTCGGTTAAAGAGTAAACAGTAACTTGGTCAGCAATAGCTTCGGCAACTAAAGCGCCACCTTTATCTTGGTATTTTGCAGCAGCATCGGCATTACCACCGAACGCCCAACCATGTTTAATAAATCTATTTAACGCTGCTTGATCGTGAAAAACCATCACAATATTGAAATCTTTAACACCTAAACCTAAGCCTAAACCAGCTTCGCCCATATTCATATAGGTAGATTTTCCGGTTAGGTTATTTTTTACTACACCGTACCCACCACCAAAACTGGCTAAAATAACGTTTACATTGGCATTATCAAATACAGCATAACCGGCAGAGTTTGCAATTTGAGTTTTAACATCTGGTTTTTTTTCGTATAAAGCAGTTAATGTATTCGATTTCATACTTTGTACTAAAGCACGTTTTTCTCCAGGAGAAGCACTGCCTGTAGTAGCGCAACCTGTTAATAAAACGCTAATAACTAACATGCTCAACAGAAGTAATTTTTTCATGATTTTTCCTTTAATAAGGTATATGGTTAATAAATCTGCATTTAGCATAAATATCAAAATTTCGTTATGTCCAATACTAGACAGTATCGGACTTTAAGGTTAATCTATAAGTCTATTATTTTCTTATATATTTTACTATTATGCTTGTTGCTCTGGTCGATACATTAAAACAATTACGTTATCAAATAGCTCACCTTGAAGATAATACACTCCAATCAGAATATCCAGAACTAGCCTCTTTTATACAGCAAGTCAGCTTGACTGTAACTGAATCAAAGGCCGATCTAAATTTTTTATACCAGTTTTTATATGTTTATGGCCGAAAATCAGAAGCAACTTATAGTCGTTTTCGCAATGAATTAGAACGATTTTATTTGTGGTCATGGCTTATAGCTGAAAAATCAGTATTCGATTTAAAGCGTGAAGATATTGAGGCGTATGTTGATTTTATGGTCGAGCCGGATAAAAAGTGGGCATCAACTTCGGTGCAGTGGCGCTATAAAGATGAGCAAGGAGTACGTCGGTTAAACCAAAATTGGCGCCCTTTCATGCAAAAAGAATCTATTGCGAGTCAGCAAACATTATCCGCAATGTTTACTGCACTTAATGTATTTTACAAGTTCGCTATTTTAGAAGAAAAAACCTTCGCTAACTTTGTACCTGTGGTTAAAAAAAATAGCCCTTATTTAGTAGTACAATCGCAGATTCAAATTCCCGATACATTGAGCGATATTCAATGGGAATACGTATTTGGTGTAACACGTGATCTGTGTGAACAAAAACCAGAGTATGAAAGAAACCTTTTTACCCTCGCCTGTTTAAAAGGATTATATTTACGTATATCAGAATTATCAGAACGTCCACAATGGTCACCTGTTATGTCTCATTTTTGGCAAGATAACGATGGCTTTTGGTTCTTACGTATAATGGGTAAGGGTAATAAATTACGAGATGTAACTTTAAGTGATGATTTTCTTGAGTATTTAAAACGTTATCGGTTATACCGTGGTTTACCTGCCCTGCCCCGGGTTGACGAATCCGACCCGTTAGTGCATAAAATTCGTGGCCAAGGTGGTATGACAGTAAGACAAATTCGACGTTTAGTACAACAAAGTTTTGATATTGCTCAGCAGTCATTACTTGATGATGGCTTTAAAGATGACGCGGAACAATTAGAAGCGGCCACTGCACATTGGCTTCGACATACCGGTGCAACGCATGACGCACAAACTCGACCTTTAAAACATTTATCTGAAGATTTAGGCCACGCAAAAATAGCCACAACCGATCAAATATATATTCAAACAAATATTAAAGAACGGGCAAAGTCTGGAATAAAAAGGAAGATTTAATGGAATACTTAATTATTGCTCTTATTGGTGCATTATTTTTAATTTATTCTACAACACTACGCCAATTAGAAAAAACAGAAATTACTGGGCCGATGTTTTTTGTTATAGGGGGGATGCTGCTAGCATTGATAGCTCCGAACGAAAGTGAAAATTTTAAAAATGGCTTACGGTTTTTACTGCCCTTTATAGAATTAACGCTCAGTATCTTTTTATTTACCGATGCAGCAAAGTCAAAATTAGGAGTATTAAGGCATAGTTTTCAATACCCAAGTTTACTTTTATTTGTTGCCTTACCTTTAACCCTATTACTCGGGATTGCTACTGCGTTATTTTTATTTGCTGAGCTTTCCTTAATTCAAGCAGCACTTATCGCAATTATACTAACCCCAACCGATGCGGCTTTAAGTAAGGGATTATTAAGCAATACAAAAGTGCCTGAAAAAATACGCGAAGGTATTAATACAGAAAGCGGTTTAAACGATGGCTTATGTGTGCCTATATTTTTAATATTTATTCTGCTCGCAAAAAATCCTGAATCTGCAATTACTGCAACACAAACGTTAAGTGTGTTTGGTAGAGAATTGGGAGTTGCATTATTAATTGCATTTGCAAGTATTGCTGTTTTTATTCCGTGTTTAAATATTGCAATGAAGCGACATTACTTTGCCCAAAATACTAGCCCGTTTTTACTATTGGGTTTTGCTATGGCTGTATTTTCACTTACGCAATATTTTCATGGCAGTGGATTTATTGCCGTATTTGTAGCGGGGCTTTTATTTGATAAATACGCGAGCACCAAAATAAACAAAGAGCTGATTGAAGACTCAGAGCATATAGCTGACTTTTCCTCTTTAATGATTTGGTGTTTATTCGGTTTTGTTTGTGCTTATTTAGTGATCCCAAAATTAAATACTGAAATAATAATTTATGCGCTACTTAGTACAACACTGATCAGAATAATTCCTGTTATGTTGTCATTGCAATTTACGTCATTAAAAATAAAAGAGCGTTTAACGTTTGCTTGGTTTGGGCCACGAGGATTGGCTTCGATTGTTTTTACTTTAATGGTTATTGATACACAAATAGAAAATAAATTTCAAATTGCGACCATTGCTATGACCACAATTTTATTTAGTGTATTTATTCATGGTATTAGTACAAAACCGATTGCAGACAGTTTTGCTAAAAAAACTAAATAAATATAAACAAAAATAAAAAGGCGTAGCTTAATAATAAGTTGCGCCTTTTTATTTTACAGCTTACTTAGTTAAATTATTAACTAAGTACTTTTGCCAGTAACTCTATCGGATGCTTAGGCTTAAATTTTTCATAACGTTTTACTTGGCTACGACATGAAAAGCCAGTTGATAAAAGTTGCTCAGGTTTATTTTTATCAACGATAGGTTTCCAACTCATTTCATAAAGTGCTTTGGAGTTTGCTTGGTTTTGTGCTTCATGACCATAAGTGCCGGCCATACCACAACACCCAGTACTTGTGGTGTTTAATGTTAAACCAAGCTGATCAAAAATACTTTTCCACACACTTGCGGCTTTTGGTAATGCAGTCGTTTCGGTACAGTGACTTAATAAGGTAAATTCAGTATTTATTTGTTTAGCTTCTAAAGCACTGAACGATTGTGTTTCTAACCATTCATGCGCAAGTTGCACATTAAAATCGCCACGGTTATTTTCTAAAATTGTATTATATTCATCGCGATAACACATCACTAACGACGCATCTAAACCAACTAGCGGTGCATTAATATCATTAAGCTGATTTAAAAACTCTGCAGCATTTTTTGCCGTTAGCTTAAATTCATGCAAAAAACCTTTCACGTGCTGAGGTTTGCCATTGGGTTTAAAGGGTAACAGCATTGGTTTTTTTCCAAGCTGAGTAATTAGTGTAATAAAACTCTCAACCAATTCTGCTTCGTAAAAGCTGGTGAATGGGTCTTGAACAATGAGTACATAATCATTTTGTTCATCGGTACTTAATTTTTTAAGTAATTCTAAATTAAATGTTTGCGCTTTGTTTACACGTTTATTGAGTGCAGGAATACTTAACTGCGGGGTATCAACATAACCTACGGTTTTTTTAATGAGCCCACTAACTAATGATGTCTTTACAATTGGATTAATAACCCTGGCAAATTTTGCCATTAACGGTGCGCTATTTTCTATATTACCCACTAAGTAATCTTTGAGTGGGCGGGCATAATAACTGTGATAATAATTTAAAAAACGGGCACGGAAAGTTGGCACATCTACTTTTATTGGGCAAGCCGTGGTACACGCTTTACACGCTAAACATTCATCCATTGAGGCTTTTAACTCATGCGAAAAATCGTAAACGCCTTGTTTTTTCTCTCTGCTATGAACAAAGCGCTCCCACCAAGTAATTACTTCACCCTTGTTAAGTTCTTTTTCTACCTCAAGTAAATTAACATCTTTTGACTCTTGAAGACGTAACCATTCACGCATTAGCCCTGCTCGGCCTTTTGGCGAATTACGGCGATCGCCAGTTACTTTATACGACGGGCACATTGGCGAGTTTTCATCATAATTAAAGCATAAGCCGTTACCATTACAGGTCATTGCATTGTTGAAACTGGTCTTAACATCAATTGAAATTTGCTTGTCGAAGTAAGAACGCTTTTGCCCATCAACGCTAACTAGTAAGTCTTCACTTTCAAGCGGGGTACATATTTTTCCGGGGTTGATTTTATTATTTGGATCAAACGCCGATTTTATTTTTCGTAATTGCGTAAATAAATGCTCACCAAAAAATTCAGGACCGTATTCACTTCTGTAACCTTTACCGTGCTCGCCCCACATTAAACCACCGTATTTTGCGGTGAGTTTTACTACTTCATCTGAAATAGTACGCAGTAATTTTTCTTGTTCTGGGTCGCACATATCAAGTGCCGGCCTAACATGTAAAACGCCAGCATCAACATGACCAAACATACCGTATTGTAATTTATGGCTATCGAGTAGCGCTCTAAATTCAACAATATAATCGGCTAAATTTTCTGGTGGAACGGCGGTGTCTTCTGCAAACGCGAGAGGTTTTTGGCTGCCTTTTACATTACCGAGTAAACCCACTGATTTTTTACGCATTGCATAAATTTTCAGTATATCGCTTTTATTACTGGTTAACTGATAGCCAATAACGCCATTAGTTTGGTTAGCAACACACTCATCTAACAATTTGCACAAAGTGTCTACTTTGTCTTTTATGTCTTCTGGTGATACGGCATTAAACTCAACCATGTTGAGTCCTTGCATATCTTTATTTGGTATATCAGTTATTAAGTCCGATACTGAATGCCAAATAATATCTTCGCGGGCAAGATTTAATACTTTGCTGTCAACAGTTTCAACTGAAGTTGCGCGGGCATCAACTAAAAATGGTGAATGGCGAAGCGCAGAATCAAAACTGTCATATTTTATATTTATGAGGGTTTTAAATTCTGCGATAGGTGTTAGGTTTAATTTTGCTTCAGTAACTATGCCTAAAGAGCCTTCTGATCCGGTTATTAAGCGGCTCATATCAAAAGTTTGTAAGTCTTCACTTAGCACATGCTCTAGGTCATAACCGGTTAAAAATCTATTTAACCGTGGAAATTTGGCTAATATAGCGTCGCGTTCATTAAGTGATATGTCTAATACTGTTTTGTAGAGTTTGCCAATTAAGGATTCCTGATCGGCAATTATTTTTGCTTTTTCAATGTCTATTGGACTGGTAGACATTGCAGTGCCATCAACTAAATAGGTGGTTAGCCCTAAAACATGGTCGCTGGTTTTGCCATAAACTAAGGAGCCTTGCCCCGATGCATCAGTACTGATCATGCCGCCAATAGTGGCGCGGTTACTGGTAGATAAATCGGGTGAAAAGAAAAATCCATACGGTTTTAAAAAGTCGTTAAGTTGATCTTTTATCACACCGGTTTGAACTCGTACCCAACCTTCTTCAACATTTATCTCGAGGATTTCACGCATATAACGTGATAAATCAACTACAATACCAGGCGTTAAAGATTGACCGTTTGTTCCTGTGCCGCCACCGCGAGGACCAAAAGTTAACGATAAAAAAGGGTCTTGCGATGCTATTTGCAGAGCAACTTGAATGTCTTTTTCGCTTTTTGGAAAAATAACACCTTGCGGAAGCTGCTGGTAGATACTGTTATCGGTTGACGCTGTGAGTCTGGTTGCATAGCTTGCGTCTGTATCTCCAGTAAACCCTTGATTTTTTATAGTATTTAAATAATTTGCGACAAGCTCGGTCGCGGCATCTTGTTGTGTAATAGTTGCTATCATGGCGGCGCTTATTAATGCATTTGTGTAATTATATCATGGCGATGGCTAATAGAAATTGAAGATTTTACAGTTTGTAACACTCTTTTTATCGATATATGAGCAGCTGCAATTATAATCAAGTTAAACGCCTACTATGAGGTTTATATGAAAAAACTACTAATGCAGATCAGCGGAACACTGTTTATTTTACTCGGATTATTGTTTGCTGTGGTGCCAGGGCCATCGTTAATATTTTTTATTGCAGGCTTATTCTGCTTTTCTATGTATTACCCTAAAGCTAGAGGGTATTTAACTTGGTGTCAAAAAGCACTGACTCGTTCATGTGCCTATTTAGATAAAAAATTAGCAAAAAATTAATTTTTAGTCATAAAAAATGCCAGCAGTTGCTGGCATTTTTTAACGAGGTAACTTACTTAGCAAGTTTGTCTGCTAAGTATAACCATGTTTCTAGTACTGTATCTGGGTTTAGCGAAACAGAGTCAATGCCCTGCTCTACTAACCATGCTGCAAAGTCTTCATGATCTGAAGGACCTTGACCACAAATACCTACATATTTACCTTTCTCTTTGGCTGTTTTAATTGCCATAGAAAGTAGCTTTTTGATTGCAGGGTCACGCTCATCAAATAGGTGAGCAATTAAACCTGAATCGCGGTCAAGACCAAGCGTTAACTGAGTTAAATCGTTAGAACCGATAGAAAAACCATCAAAGTATTCTAAAAATTCTTCAGCCATTAATGCGTTTGACGGAAGCTCACACATCATGATTACTTTAAGACCATTTTCGCCACGTTTAAGGCCGTGTTCTTCAAGTAATTCAATAACGCGTTTACCTTCTTCAAGGGTACGTACGAATGGGATCATAATTTCGATGTTGGTCATATCCATGCTGTTTCTTACGCGTTTTATTGCTTCACACTCAAGTGCAAAACAATCACGGAAGTCTTCAGAGATATAACGTGCAGCGCCACGGAAACCAATCATTGGGTTTTCTTCTTCTGGCTCGTATTGCTGGCCGCCCACTAAGTTAGCATATTCGTTTGATTTAAAATCAGACATACGAACAATTACACGCTCTGGTGCAAACGCACAACCTAAGGTAGAAATACCTTCTACTAGTTTACCAATATAGAATTCAACAGGTGATTCGTAACCGGCAATCATGTCTGTGATTTCTGCTTTTAATGCATCTGTTTGTGCATCAAAATTTAATAACGCTTTAGGGTGAACGCCAATCATACGGTTGATGATAAACTCAACGCGCGCAAGGCCAACACCTGAATGTGGTAAACGTGCAAAATCGAATGCGCGATCTGGGTTACCTACGTTCATCATCACTTTCATTGGAAGTTCAGGCATTTCATCAACACGTGAAGTAAGTACTTCAAAGTCTAAAATACCTTCGTAGATGAAACCAGTATCGCCTTCGGCGCATGATACAGTAACTTCTTGACCAGCTTTAATTAAGTCTGTTGCATTACCACAACCAACAACGGCTGGAATACCTAACTCACGAGCAATGATTGCAGCATGACATGTACGACCACCACGATTTGTAACAATCGCAGCCGCGCGTTTCATAATAGGTTCCCAGTCTGGGTCTGTCATGTCGGTAACTAATATGTCACCTACTTGTACTTGGTCCATCTCTTTGATTGAATCAAGTACACGTACAACACCACTACCAATTTTATGACCAATTGCACGGCCTTCAACAACAACATTGCTGCTGCCATTTAGTTGGAAGCGTTCCATTACGTTTGTGTCTTCGTTTGAGCGAACAGTTTCTGGACGCGCTTGAACTATATATAGTTTGCCATCGTTACCATCTTTTGCCCATTCGATGTCCATTGGACGACCGTAATGTTTTTCAATGATTACAGCTTGTTTGGCAAGATCTTGCACTTCTTCATCTGTAATCGAAAATTTGTTTGAAAGTGCTGAGTCTACGTCAACAATTTCTACTTGTTTGCCATGAGCTTTGTCTTGAGAGTAAATCATTTGAATGGCTTTAGAGCCAATGTTACGACGTACTACAGCTGGCTTGTTTTTAAGTAGCGTTGGTTTATGAACATAAAATTCATCAGGGTTAACCGCACCCTGAACAACCATTTCACCCAAACCATAGCTTGATGTGATAAACACTACATCTTCAAAGCCCGATTCAGTATCAATACTGAACATAACACCTGATGCTGATTTATCAGAGCGTACCATGCGTTGAATACCCGCTGATAACGCTACACCACGGTGATCGTAGCCTTGGTGAACACGATAAGAAATAGCGCGGTCGTTAAATAACGAAGCGAATACGTGTTTAATAGCAGTCATTACAGAATCAATACCAACAACGTTTAAGAACGTTTCTTGTTGGCCTGCAAACGAGGCGTCTGGCATATCTTCAGCAGTAGCTGATGAACGAACAGCGAATGAAACATCTGCAGAAGCATCACCATGAAGTTGGCTGTATGCATCGCGGATTGCTTTATCTAGACTAGGTTGGAATGGGGTATCGATAATCCACTGACGGATATCGGCGCCGACTTTGGCGAGTGTGTTTACATCATCAACATCAAGAGTATCTAAAATGTCGTGAATTTTTGCGTTGAGTCCTGATTGTTCTAAAAACTCGTTAAAAGCGTCTGAGGTAGTAGCAAAACCACCTGGGACTTGCACACCTGCGTTAGCTAAGTTTGAAATCATTTCACCAAGTGAGGCATTTTTACCACCAACTCGAGGAACATCTTGCATACCAAGCTCTTGATACCAGAGAACGTATTCTTGCACGGATCTTTCTCCAAAAAACAAATTGTAGTACTAACTGTGAGAGTTAAGAAAGAAAACCTTTTATAAAGGTCGCCCCCATTCTACACTGGCAAACGTCCTCACGTAAACCGTGATACACTTATTTTAAAATTAAATGTAATAAAAAAGAGGCTTTATGAGAACTGCGTTTTATATTTCAGATGGCACGGCAATCACATCTGAAGTGTTTGGTCATGCGACCTTGTCTTTATTTCCTGTCGAATTTAATCATAAAACAATTCCTTTTGTAGAAACCGAAGAAAAAGCGCATGAAATCAAAGCGCTTATTAACGCCACATCGTCTAAGCAAGGTGAGAAGCCTCTAGTGTTTTTTACTTTTGTGAATCATAAATTATCGGAAATTATTCGCTCTGCAGATGCTGTCTCGTATGACTTTTTAACAACCTATAGCGAAAAAATTGAAAGCGAATTAAACGTTGCCCCAGTACCTAAAGTACATAGAACCCATTCAATACACGAAAAAAGTTATGACTTTAGAATTGATGCAGTTAACTATGCTTTAATGAATGACGACGGCGGTAATATTAAAAACTTTGCTGAGGCTGATATTATTTTAGTTGGCGTTAGTCGAAGCGGTAAAACGCCAACAAGCCTGTATTTAGCCCTACAATACGGTATTAAAGCGGCCAATTATCCGATCACAGAAGATGATTTAGAAAGCGAAGGGTTACCCAAGTGCTTAGTGCCTTATAAGCATAAACTGTTTGGTTTAACTATAGACCCTGAGAGACTGGCTGCGATCAGAGATAGACGAATGGCAAATTCAAAATATGCATCAATTAGACAGTGTCGTATTGAAGTGCGCGAAGTAGAAATGCTCTACAAGAAGCATAAAATTGCTCATTTAAATTCTACCCACCATTCTGTTGAAGAGATCTCAGCAAAAATCATTTCTGATACAGGTCTTGAGCGCCGTAAGTACTAACAAACTAACATGTGATTTAAGCATGTAATTGCGCCCAGCACACAAAAAAGCCGCTAAATAATAGCGGCTTTTAACATTTTAAGAAGGTGTATTACTTGCGAGCATCCTTTAAAAGGTCTGCAACTAAAAAGCCAAGCTCTAATACTTGGTCGGCATTTAAGCGAGGGTCACATTGAGTTTTGTAACGCTGCGCTAAGTCATCATCTGATAAACCGTATGCACCACCGGTACATTCAGTAACGTGTTGTCCGGTCATTTCTAAATGAACACCACCTGCGTATGAGCCTTCAGCTTTGTGAACAGCGAAGAACTGACTAATTTCGCGCATAATGTTATCAAAGCTGCGAGTTTTATAACCTGAGCTGGCTTTCTCTGTATTGCCATGCATTGGATCTGAGCTCCAAATTACCTTACGCCCTTCTTGCTGTACTTTGCGAACAAGCGCTGGTAGCTTCTCTGGTAATACATCTGCACCCATTCGTGTAATGAGCGTTAACCTGCCAGGAATGTTATCTGGGTTCAGTGCATCAATTAAACGGATAAGTTCGTCAGGATCCATACCTGGGCCAACTTTTACGCCTATTGGATTTTTAATGCCCTTAAAGAATTCAATATGAGCATGGTCTAACTGACGTGTGCGCTCACCAATCCAAACAAAGTGCGCTGAACAATCGTACCAGTCGCCTGATAAATGGTCTCTACGGGTTAATGCCTCTTCATAGCCTAACAATAACGCTTCGTGTGATGTGTATAAATCTGTTTCTTTTAAGCTTGGCGCTATAGTTGAATTAATACCACATACTTCCATGAATTCTAAAGCGTCTTGAATTTTATCTGCCAGCTGTTGGTATTTTGCTTTTTGTGGATTAGCAGCAACAAAGCCCATGTTCCAACGGTTAACCTGATGTAAGTCAGCAAGCCCACCTTGTGCAAAAGCACGTAGTAGGTTGAGTGTTGCCGCACTGTGATGATACGCGGTCATTAAACGCTGAGGGTCTGGAATACGCGCTTCTTCAGTAAACTCAAAGTTATTTACTATATCACCACGGTAAGATGGTAACGAAACACCGTCTATTGTTTCTAAGTCGGCTGAGCGTGGCTTAGCGTATTGACCTGCCATACGTGCAATTTTTACAACTGGGCATTTACCGCCGTAGGTTAGTACAACAGCCATTTGTAAAATGGTCTTAAATGTATCCCGAATATTTGCAGCGTTAAAGTCACTAAATGATTCTGCGCAGTCACCACCTTGAAGTAAAAATGCGCGGCCTTCACACACATCTTCAAGTTGTTTAAACAAACTTCTAGTCTCTTCTGCAAACACTAAAGGCGGTGCGCTTTTAAGCTGGCCTTCAACCGATTTTAATATGTCTTGATCTGGGTACTGTGGCTGCTGCAGTATTGGCAGTTCTCTCCAACTATTTGGGTTCCACGATTGCATGTTCATTCCTCATTCCTATTACCTGATGTATTGAAATTAACGTATGCAGAGGGCTTTGTTCAAGGACTAAATACACTATTTACCAATTATTTAGTTATTAGTTAAATTTAAATAGGATTATTATCTATGATTTAACTATTTTATTGATAATAAATATATAAATAAAGAACACTAATACATTACAAAACAATAGGATAAATAGTAAGAGTGGTATTTATTAAGCTTTGCTTGTAGCCACTTAGCTAAGCTGTATAAGATAATGTTAGCACAAGGAACACATCATACTTAAATTAACTATATGTATTCTTAACTTTACAGTTAAAATTAAATATATCAGCCATCAGTTATGTAGTTTTAAATATATATGCTAGCTGAGTAGTTCTGCTGGTTATACCCACTCCTTCATACTGCGTTTATATATAACTATTAGTAAGTTAGAAAATATTATTATTAAAATGAACACACTACCAATAAAGAACACATCATACTTAATCAAGTTTAAGTTTATTCTTAGCGTTAGAGTGATATTTAAGAAATGACTACCAAAAGAAAAGGTTATTTGCGAAAATAGCTAAATAGTAAGATGTGTTCTTGGTGGTGTTATGGTTACAAAGGTACAAATTAGAAGTCAGTTTGATTTACTCAATGAGTTAACGCTTAGGCTAATTGAGGAGCTTAAAGAATATGGGTTTGCTAAGGCTGAATACTATCAACTCCCAGAAATAAGCAGTGTGGATGAAAATATAATTCCCGAGTCGATTGCAGTATCTAAAATTACAGGGGAACTAGCACAAAAGGCTATTTTAAATTCTTTTTCTGATATGTATAAAAAGCCTGGTCTGAGTAGTCGCGTATTAAAGCGCCACCCTGGTTTATTAATTATACAAGACGCTAATAAACAAGCCATTATTGATCGGATTGCTCAAGTTAATAATGCAAAAGCGGCATTTAAAAATTGTATTTTGGCGATAGACAATAACGATGCTCGATTTGAAGCCGTGCATAATGCTATGCCAAATTTAATTACGCTTGCCGCTTATCGTAAAATTCATAGCGAAAGCGAATCCCCTTTTTCAGTTCGTTTTACTTGGATGCATAAACACGCCACTAAAACACTCACAAAAAAGATGGCTCTTGAAATGCTCGAAAAGTCCGCTGGGTATAAAAACCCAAGAATGATTGATCAGCAAAAATGGCAATCATTGGTTGCTCAAGAGCAAGTTCGTGTTGCCAGTCTAGGTGAAAAAGAAAAATTACGAATTAGGCGCCCTACCCGAGTTAGCCCACAAGTTAATGTTAGATACACGGCCCAAAATCGTTATCATGTTAGTGCAGCCTTACCTTTTATTCTTATAAACCCACAACCCGATGTTAAGTATGGCCAACTGCCGAGTTACGAAAAACCGTTATCACATCCACGAAAACGTGAGTATGACTTTCTGGTAGACCGATTATATTTAGAACAAGTAACAAAGTAATTATGTTAAAAAGGCCACTTAATGTGGCCTTTAATATAAATACTGGTAAAAATTAATATAATTATTTTTCTACAATTTCTTCTAGCTTATCTTCATCAATTAATACTGCATTTTCAACAATGCGTTTACCACCTTGTATCTCTATACGCTTGTTATGTTTATTTAATGCCAGTATTTCATCACAAAACTGATCAGATGGGTGCATTTCATAAGTGTAATCTACAATATTACCTGTTTTATCATCTTTTACATTAGTAATGCTGTACTCAGATATTGCTCCTTTTTCTATTAAATCTTTCATCGTGGTAGTCATATCACGGCGCAGTGCTTTTAATTTATTTTCGGTAATATCATCAGTTGAATAGATAGAGCCATATTTCTCCATTATAGACAGCAGTCTAAAATGGTATGTTTTTCCTGGGGCAGCATAGCGCCATAAATGATATAAACGTAGCATCATCCAACGCGATAATCCGCGCTTTAACTCTTGAGCACTATTAAAATAATAACCTTTATATTCAAGGTTATCGATCATGTTATGAACAAACGCATTTAAACACGCTACGCATTTAACATTTCCGCCTTGGCCTTTTTTACCACTAAAGTGTAAAGACGATAAAAAGTTCATATTCGACTCGTAGAACGAATCATCAATATCAGAGTTTTTAGTGTCAGTAGCAGAATATTTAAAAGAAAGTTTTGAACCTTGTAATGCTTCGAGCGATTCTTTAATTTGTGGGTAAGGCATAGATTGACCTACCGCTTTAAGTTCTTGTGCTAATTCGTTCATAGAAAACACAACGGCATATTGAATACCGGACTTAAAATTAATTTTTACTATTTTACCTTTTGAAGCAAGGCGAATAAGTGCACGCTCAACTTTTTCTTCTCTATCTGATGGCCAAACTAAGTATTCTACGTCTTCACCATCTTTACGAGTACTTACCACAGCCGGTGTTATTTTAATTTCACCATCGTATAAAATACCGTCTACTTTTTCAGATATCTTACGTGTAATTATGGTTTTTTTAGGGGCTTCTTCAAGTGGCAGCTTTTTATGTCCTGAGCGAACAAAGCGTCCCCACAGGTCATAATGGTTAAATGTGTTAGAGTAAGCGCGTAACCCATGGGCTGCATTTTCTATCGAAATTCGCACATCTTTATTATCTGTAAATAGTGCTAAGCTTTCGTTATCAATTGCACTTTCCACCCCGTGAATTTGGCCCCTAAGTGTATCGGGCAAGTTATCTACCGAGATGTTGACCTTTCGGCTCATGGTTTTTATTTCCGTTTTTATTGTGACAGCTAATAACAACACATAAAGCCACAAAAGTTAAATGTTTAAGTTAGTATAAAAGTGATCTGACTTCAAATAAAATGCACAGATCAATATTTTACTAAGAAAAAGTTAAAACATGAGATTTCAGATCAGGTTTTTACTAACTAGGCTTTAATAAACCGAATTTTTACTAACTGAAGAATAAATTTGTCCATTGCAAAGTGTTTTTTTTTTAATTTAGCACGACAAATGACAGCAAAAATGAGAGGCCTGTGGATAAGCTTAGTTCCAGTTAGCATAGATCTGATCTGTACTTACTACAGATCAGATCTATACTAATTAAACCGCTTATTATTCCTGATGGTGGGTGCATAACTTTATAATTTACTTAGTAAAAACATGATCTACATCATCTGCTTTGTGATTAACTCAGTGCTTAACCTGTGCATAACTAAGCTGCTAAATATTTGCTTAGTAAAAAAGTGATCTGCCAGTAGATAAGGATCTGATCTTAACCACGTACAATGCTGATCCACTTTTTTTAACATTGTTTATATAAATCATAATGTTATATGTATATTTTGAAGCCTTAACCTTTAATACCTTATATATTTAACCATACTTAAACTTCTTTATTTATACTAAGCAATATTAAAGGCGTAAAATTATTTTATATGTCATGTATTTAAAATGCATGTCGCCTTAAATAGTTGTTTACAGCTAATTGAATGGACATTATACTAAACGCCTAACTTTGAGGAATAAAGTATGTCTATCAATAATAATGCGCTAGATACCTACCGACTTTTGAAAGCAACCGCAGAAGTTGCTGAAAAATCACTAGAAGGACGTATTCAACATTACCGCGCCCATCTTAAATCTGAAGAAAAAGAATTAAGAACCTACACCCAAAAAGCCGCTGCTGATTTACTTGGTTGTAATAATCGTACCTTAAAAAGACGCCATGACAATGGTGATTTTGACGATTTAAACATAAAACGCGGTGCAAACGGTCATTACGCTTATACGTTGGTTAATATTTTTGCCATGGCCGATATAATGGATATAAAACCCGATCATCGTGCACCGACAGACAAACTCCAAGTTATTGTTATTAATTCACTAAAAGGTGGTTGTGGTAAAACAACGAGCATGGTTAATATTGCTGCAGCACTTGCAACTACTAACATCAAGCGTTACCGAATTGGCATTGTCGATTTAGATCCACAGGGGTCATCATCTAGCTTTTTCCCATCTTCTGAGCCCGACCCAATTACTGTTGGTGATTTAATGCGTGACTGCATTGATCTTGAAGAAGGAGAAACCTGGCCTGAATTTGTTTCAAACTCTTTTTTACCAACTCATATTCCTAATATTCGTGTTTTACCCTCAGGTATGGATGATTTTTATTTTGAACACGAAACTGCAACTTTGCTTAAAGACACCTCAAACTATGAGCAAACTCGCCATTACCATAAGCTGTTAGAGCGTGTTATCGAGCCAGTAAAAGATGAATTTGATATTTTACTAATTGATACAGCGCCTACTCTTAACTTTATGTTTTATAATGCATTAATGGCTTCTACAGCGATGCTTATACCGGTTCATCCTGAAGCGGTAGACTTTGATGCTAATAATAAATATTTAAAACGTTTAGGTGAGATTTATCATACCGTTGCAGCTCTTGGTCACGATGGTTGGGACTTTATGCAATTTTTGGTTACCAATTATGTAAAAGGTAATCACTCACAACGTGACATAGTTAAAGACGTAAGAAGCGCCTTTGGTCGCCAAGTCATGAGCTACCCTATTAATCACAGCTCAGCAATTACTGCGAGTTCATCCTCGTTTAATACTATTTTTGATCAAAAAGCGTCTGACAGTTTAGCGAGTAGAGAATCGTTAATGCGCGCACAAGAAAATATCAAAGATGTTGTAGACGAACTCGAAATGCTAATTCGTTCAAATTGGCAATCTACACAATCAAAATTAAATACGCCTAAGTAAGGATGTTGACTAAAAATGGCTAAAAAACGTAAAAATGACACCCGCTTAGATCCCTTTGCAACCGCTGTTGGCAGTAGCAGCTTAGACGCTCTTTTAGAGCAAGCTAATGCAGGCGATGTTATTCGTATGCCTGCGCCAAGCGATCCTAATCGCGAAATTACCTTGGTTTGTAAAGTGATTGCTCATAACGAGATTGAAAAATCGACTCAGGTTTATGGTAAAAATCGCCGTGTACAAGCGCTTTTAAACGAAAAGTCGGTATCCGATATACTTCCTGCAATTAAAGAAGATGGACGTAATCAGCACCCCGCCCTGCTTTGGGATCAAGGTGATATGAGTCTTGTTCTTGCAGGCTCAAGACGTCGCAAAGCCTGTATTTTGGCTGGTGCAGATTATCTTGTTTTGAGTTCAAGTGATTTTAATGAGCAAGATGCCAAAGTGTTAGCAGTTTCTTCGGATCAATACATTGCTCCAAGTCTTTGGGAGTTAGGTCAAGCGTATCAGCAAACTCGAAACGAACTCATTCAACAAGGCAAAAAAGGATCGTACCGCGAGATTGCCGTTATTGAAGGGGTATCGCATACCGCCATTGCGGATGCTATTAAAGCGTATGAGCAAATATCTGCCGATGTTATAGCCCTTTACCCAACAGCTAATCATGTTGGTAGAGAAGTCGCTAAAAAGCTGATTAACGCAAAGGAGCGAGACGAGGTTGCATTTAACGAGTTAGTTGTAGCACTTGCAAGCAATGATGAAGTTAACGCCTTAGAAGCCGACGACAAGCGCGCTATGCTGATCACTAAACTATTAACCGCAGAGCCTAAAACAGCATTAAAGCGTGAGGCTGTGCTTGAAAACGACTTTATTAGTGTGCAACGTAACCTTAAAAGTGGTGACGTTTCAATAAAAATTAATAATAAAGTGATGACAGACAAGCGCTTAGAACAACTGACTAAACTATTAAGTGCTTTTAATTAGTTAGTAATATCGTGATCTGTAAAGGGGGGTAGGTTAGTTAAATAGTGATCTAGCCTTCTTAATTAGTTAGTAAAAATCTGATCTTCCGTGGTGATAAAAAGCAAAAAAAGCCCGATAAACTACTAAGGATCGTTTTTTTACTAACTAAACCTGCTCTATTTGATTAAATTGCTACCTTGTTAGTAAAAACCTGATCTACTCCTAGCAAAACCTCCCTGTTAAGTTAATTTATTGTTTTTATTTTGTAATTTAAACGCCTTTTTTTAGTGAGTAAAATTAAACAATCCTTATAAACCAATTTTTTACTAACCAATCAGATCCAACCAGTTTATTTTAAAAATAATATTGCTTTAGCTCAGCGTTGATAAGGCATATACTGGAAAAATTGTTTTTAAATTTTAATACTTTGAGTGACATGTCTGCTAACTTATCAAAAAATGATTTAATGGCTATTTTTGAAGAAATTAAAAATGAGCAGGCTACCCAGTTTCCTCTTTCTGAGCGATTCATAAAAAAATTGTTTAAACCCGCGGTGTTAGCAAAAGGTAAGTCGTATTATAAAAACGGCCAAATAAGTTGGTTAGAACATAATGCTGATTTTTCTGTTGTTGATTCTACTGTGCAAGGCGATAAGGGCATTGCGTTTAACCAACGAATTGAGATCAGTAAATTACCAACTGGCTATTCAGTCGACACACACTGTACTTGTAATGTTAAAACTAAATGCCGCCATTTGGCTGCAATTTTGTTAAAACTTAAAATTGAACACTCAGGTGAATACGGCGAAGACTATTTTATTAATGACTGGTTTAGCGAACTCAGCTCGCTTAAAAACACCGATCAAGCTCATCCATCACAAGTGTTACTGTTTGTATTAGATATTGAAAACGATAAAGTATTTTTAACGCCTAAAATTGCCAACTACGATAAAAATAATAATTATGCATTAGGTCGCAATTTAACTGAGCAACAGCTTAATAGTTTTGTAACCCCTAGCGACCTGCTAGAAAGTGATTTTAGATTATACAGCTGGATCCGCTCCCAAAATGCGGTCGGTAATATTGAACTCAAAGGTCAATGGGGCTTTAACGCGCTGCAGCAGTTACTAGCTACAGAACGATTATTTTTACAGCGTTCGCGAGTACCTATAAAAGCGCAACCTGGCTTACCCCTAAATTTTGTTTGGGAAAAACAAAAAGAAGTCACCCAGTTAAAAATTCACCTAGATCAAATTCCTAATTGGGCATTAATTAAAACTACGCCGCCCATCTACTTAGATTTAGATAAATATAAGCTAGGCCGCATTCGCACGCCGCTCAGTGCTGACGAAATTGCTCATTTACAAACAATACCAGCACTTCACGATACAAACTTTGATCGAATTTATAAGCAGCTTGCTGATAATTTTGGTGCCGGTGTTATTCCCCATCCTACTAATGCACCAAGCATGCCTGTTAAGTCGTTGAGTAATGCCGTACTTAAGGTCAGCATGTCGGGCTCAGTAATGGCTATTTCGTTATCGTTTAAGTATAAAAATAAAAACTATTTAGCAGGTACAGCGCCTGAAAAACTAATAAACAGTGCATTTGAAAACACCGTTACCAACGAGCTGGTCAACTTAGGCTTTGATTTTTGTAAAGGGGGTTTACACAGCGAGTTTATTTTTAGTCAGGAATCAGCTATTCACTTACACTGGTTAGCGCATGAGGTGTTACCAAGCTTTAAGCAACGTGGCTGGCAAGTATCAATGAGCAAAATAAATATTGCCGATACTAAAAACCAAATTTCCTTGCATGTAAACAGAGCTGCAGGGCATCAAATGCATTGCAAAGTTGTGCTTAACGATACCAAAGTGGCCACTTTATTTAATGTAAATAATAAACTGTTTGAATCGTTAAATCGTCAAAGCGAATTGTTTTATTACTATCCCGTTGGCCGTCAATTTGGAGTTATAGATAAGGCTGCGTTTAATTTATTAATTGAGTTTAAATTGCGATTTGAGTTTATTAAAACGCGCGACGAATTTAATATTCCACTTTCATACTTACCTGAGTTAGTTAAGCACACAGCCATTAATGTTGAGCTACATGATCCGTCATTAGAGCGCTACCTTGATGAGCTAAGCAATGACGCATTGTTATCGCCCAATATCGCCATTCATGGCTTACACGATTCTGTGGTGCTTAGAGAATACCAACAAGAAGGCGTAGCTTGGCTTAACTTTTTAAAGCGTAATCAGCTAGGTGGTATTTTAGCGGACGATATGGGCTTGGGTAAAACTTTGCAGGTGATTGCTTATTTAGCCAGTTCTTATAATACTCCGCAGGCTGGCCCTACGCTTATTGTTTGCCCAACAAGCTTAGTGAGTAATTGGCAAAACGAAATTAACAAGTTTGCTAAAAACTTAAAAGTCACCACTATTTTTGGTGCACACCGTAATGATGCGTTGAAACACTTGGCAAAAGCACAGTGTATATTAACCACCTATCCGTTATTAAAACGTGACATTGCTTATTATTCGCCACTGTATTTTGAAAACATTATTCTTGATGAAGCGCAGTATATTAAAAATGATACGGCACAGGTATCGCGGTTAGTTAAACGTTTGAATGCCGATTTTAAGCTTTGCTTAAGCGGTACCCCAATTGAGAACAATTTATTTGAATTAAAGTCGTTACTCGATTTTGCTATGCCTTCGCTATTAGGTTCCCAGGCGCACTTTAAGCAGCACTTTCAAGGTCCTATTGAGCGCGAAAGTAACATTGAGCGTGCAGAGCAGTTAAAAGCGTTAATTATGCCGTTTATTTTGCGCCGGACTAAAGCCCAAGTAGCTCAAGAACTGCCGCAAAAAACGGAGCTTGTTAAAGAGTTTGAGTTTGAGCCTAAACAAAAAGACATGTACCAAGGCATAACACATGCGCTTGAAGAAAAACTCATTGATTTATTTGCCGAGCAAGGCGTGCAAAAAAGTAAACTCGCCTTTCTAGAGGCACTATTAAAACTTCGCCAAATTTGTTGTCATCCTAAACTTATTGAGCCAGAAACCGACGCTGCTAGTGCTAAGTTAGAATGGTTATCAAGCCATTTACCTTTAATGCTCAGCCTTGGCCGTAAGGTGATTATATTCAGCCAGTTTACCTCTGCTCTTGATTTAATTGCCGAGCGTTTGAATACACTTAACATTAAATTTAGCATGTTAACTGGGCAAACGCGCCATCGCGATAAAGTGATAGACGAATTCACCAGTGGCACTACTTCGGTATTTTTAATTAGCTTAAAAGCAGGTGGCACAGGGCTTAATTTAACCCAAGCCGATACCGTTATTCATTTTGATCCTTGGTGGAATCCAGCTGTTGAAAAGCAAGCGACCGATCGTGCTTATCGTATTGGCCAAACTAATCCGGTATTTGTGTATAAATTGATTATGGCTAACTCTATTGAACAAAAGGTGTTTCAAATGCAGCAAGATAAACAAGCTCTAGTTGATGCATTATTTACTGAAAAATCAATGAGTTTTACCCAGTTTGATGAACAACAAATGTTGTCTTTAATTAAAAGTTAAAAATTAACAATAATTTTTTGAACTTATTTGAATTGTGGGCGTCTATTAATACAGCTTGGTTAAATTGCAGTTTCTCCAAGTTTTCATGTTGATATCCCATATAGTAGTTACTAGACATAGTAATGATTAAGCCAGCCAGTTCAGCGCTGGCTTTTTTTTGCCTGAATATTTTAAACTATTTTATTTTAAAATATTTTTGAACTAATCAATAATAGCTGGGTCTATTAATATGCTTGTAGTTGATATGTTGTTATACAAGTTTCATGTTGATTTCCCTGTTTGATTACTAATTTAGTAATATTGAGCCAGCTTTATTAGCTGGCTTTTTTTATGCTCTAAATTCAACTTTTTTAAAAATTATTTTGAACTAATTTAATCAGGACGCGTCTACTATTATGCTTGTAGTGATGTGTTGTTATACAAGTTTCATGTTGATTTCCCTGTTTGATTACTGATTAAGTAATATTGAGCCAGCTTTAATAGCTGGCTTTTTTTATGCGCTTAATTTAGTGCGTTACCCCTACTGCTAAAGAGCGTTATTCGTTATGATGGCATGTCACTAAATTTTAAAAGTTTATTTTATGTTTACTTCGTTTTTATCCCATTTAGATTGGTTAAGTGTAAGTGCTGGCGCTATAACAGGCTTGGCTATTTGTGGTGTTGTATCAATGCAATTAAGCAAAAAAATAAAGCGCCAAGTAAATGAGCAACAACAACAGTTAATGTTATTACAAAGCCAGCATGAGCAAACACAAAGCCAATATGCCGCGTTGGTTGAAGAGCACGATTTATTAGGACTTACACATCAAGAGCAGCGAGATCAGTCTCAGCATTTTAAAACCCGTTTAACAGAGCAAGAAAAGCAAAGCCAACTTTATAATCAATATTGGCGTAAAGCCGAAGCCGAGCTAACCGCCCTGCGCGAGCAATACAATCTGCGCGATGTAGAGCTTAATAATATACGCACTACCCTTGAGCAAAAGCAGCAGCATTTTAGTGAACAACTCGCCCATATAGAGCAAAGTAAAGAAACGCTTAAAAAAGAATTTGAAAATTTAGCTAACCAAATATTAGAAGAAAAGTCGCAAAAATTTAAAACCCTCAATCAAGAAAGCATAGAGCAGTTACTTAAGCCGGTTCAAGGTGAGCTAAAAGGCTTTAGAGATAAAATGGAGTCTATTCACGTTGAAGACTTACAGCAACGTGCTGCACTTAAAACTGAGCTGCTGCATTTACAAGCCAAAAGCCAAGCAATTACCGAGCAGGCCGATAAGCTAAGCAATGCCTTACAAGGGCAAAAGAAAACCCAAGGTAATTGGGGCGAGTTAATGCTTGAAAACGTGCTTGATAGCGCAGGCCTGCGCGCTGGCACCGATTACAAGCGAGAAGTGTCGTTTAATACCGAAGACGGCCGTTTGCGCCCTGATGTTGTGGTGTATTTACCTCAAGGTCGCCACTTAGTGATTGATGCAAAAACATCGTTAAATGCCTATACCCGTTATGTAAATGCCGAAACAGAGCTTGAGTCTCAACAAGCGATTAAAGAGCATGTAAATGCCGTAACTGCCCGTATAAATGAGCTGGCCAGTAAATCGTATGATCGCCTACCAGGTATAAACTCGCCTGAGGTTGTTATTATGTTTGTACCCATAGAATCCGCCTTTGTAGAAGCACTTAAATACCAAAGCGACATTTACCAGCAAGCAATAGAAAAAAACATTTTGGTTGCTACCCCTACTACCCTATTAACCAGTTTAAATATTGTTAAACAGTTATGGCGCTTTGAAGAGCAAACTAAATATTCAAAAGAGCTGGCTAATCGTGCTGAGCGTTTTTACAGTAAACTCAATGGCTTTTTAACCAGTATGGAAGGCGTGGGTAAACAGCTTGATAAAGCCAAAGAAACTTACGATAAAGCATTTTCTCAGTTATACCGTGGTAAAGGTAACTTAATTAAACAAGCCTCAGAATTTAAGGAGCTTGGTGTATCGGTGCAAAAAGAGTTACCTCAAGAAAGCGTTGAACGCGCTCACTTAGAGCTTGATGAATAAACACCGCACATAATTTTTGCGCACTGAGGTTGTGCGTTTATGTGGCTAGTTATTTACTAATGGCGCAGGCACTATAATAATATCTGTCCTTTAGGATTAACCACATGCAGCGCCCAACCGTTTTTTTCATTTCACATGGTGGCGGCCCAATGCCATTACTAGGTGATGCCAACCATGCAGAAATGCGAGCCTGCTTAGAACAAGTTGCCGCTAAAATCCCAAAGCCTTCTGCTATCTTAATGGTAAGCGCACATTGGGAAGCTCAACCAATTAGTATAACGGCGCACTCTTCACCGCCGCTTATTTACGATTACTACGGTTTTCCTAAGCAGGCGTATCAATTAACTTACCCTTGTGCTGGCCAGCCGCAACTTGCTAATTTAGTACAGCAAGCGCTCGCAACACATAATATTGACTCAAAACTCGATTCACAGCGTGGCTACGATCACGGTATGTTTGTACCGTTAAAAATTATGTACCCAGAGGCCGATATTCCTTGTGTGCAAATATCCTTGCATCCAAGTCTTGATCCGCTGTTGCATGTTGAAATTGGTAAAGCGTTGCAACGTATTGATTACGGTAACTTATTAATTATAGGCTCAGGCTTTACCTTCCATAATATGCGCGCTTTTGGTGTTACCCAATCAAGCGATGTTAATCAGCAAAATCAGGCATTTGAAGATTGGCTGGTAAGCACAATCGCAGATCAAACATTAACCGAGCAGCAGCGTGAACAGCAATTATTAGCATGGCAGCAAGCTCCAGCTGCACGCTTTAATCACCCCAGAGAAGAGCACTTGTTACCACTACATGTATGCTATGGCGCTGCTATGTGTTCAAGCACTGAGGTATTTGAATTAAATATTGCCAATAAGCGAGCCAGTATGTATTTGTGGCAATAATAAAAAACACGCCAGACTTTACTAGGCGTGTTTTTTGGTTCTACTGCATTTATTGCAGCGGTTAAGCGGCAATTACCATTTCATTTCGCCTTTATGAACTTTAGCACCAATGCTAAGAGCCATAGGTAATACAGCCTCAGGGTATGAGTTGGTCATTTTATCTATCAGCAGCTTACTGCTATCACTACTTTGCTTAGCGTGTGCAAAATCCTTTAAATACTGGATTGAAAAATCAATATTTGCAGCATCTAATTGGGTGCCTGCTTTCATATGCCCTGGGATCACCACGTCAGGTTTAAGTGCTTTCATTTCATTAAGTTGTTTTGCCCAGGCATTTTGCTCTGCTTGAGTTTGCGCATCGGCCATCCATAAATGAACATTGGCGTATACAGCCACATTACCTAAAATAGCTTTGTTATCAGGTATCCATAAATAAGGACGATGATTATGCTCACCCTCTGTACCACGAATTTCAATGGTATGGCCTTCTATTTTTAAGCTATTACCATTAAATACCTCAGGAACAACGGGGTTTTTTGGGGCGTTTCCCCCCATTTTTGGCGTCCAGAAAGCAAGTTTACCTTTAAGCTTTGCTGCTATTTTTTGGTGCACTGCCGGTGTGGTTATAATCTTTGCGTCAGGAAAAAACTGCTGTAACACTTCAGCGCCAAAGTAGTAATCAGGATCGGCTTGGCTAATAAAAATAGTTTTTAGTTGTTTACCAGAGTCAATTACTTTGGCGGCAATGCGCAGTGCATCTGCTTTGGTAAATCCGGTATCAATTAAAATTGCATCGGTACGGCCATAAACCAGCGTGGCATTAACATGAAAGCTATTGCTGTCAGCGTTATACACATCAAGGGTTAGTGGGGTTTCGTCTGCAATAGCGATATTGCTGGCTAATAGTGTGCTTAGTAAAAGAGTGCGTAGGTTCATAGTATTCTCATCATTGGTTGCTAATGCGAGCATAATAAAGGTTTGATATGTTCAGAAAAACAACCAATAATTAGCATCATTGTTTCATAAATCGTGCAAATACTATGGATAAACTCACCGCAGCGCAGGTTTTTGTGGATGTTGCCTACTCAGGCAGTTTTACTGCTACTGCCGATCGGCTTGAAATGTCACGCCCTATGGTTACTCGTCATATTGAGTCGGCAGAGGCCTGGTTAAATACGCGCTTATTGCATCGCACTACCCGTAAAGTAACGCTTACCACCGCCGGCGAGGCCTGTTTACCCGAAATAGAGCAATGGTTAGCACAGGCTAACCGTTTAGTTGAACAAACTAAAAGCCAGCAACATTTGTCAGGTAAAATACGAGTAGCGACCAGTATGTCGTTAGGTTTTGCACAATTAGCCCCTATATTTACACGTTTTATGAAACGTCACCCTAACGTGCAAATAGACATAGATCTTGAAGACTCAACCACAGATCTAATAGAGCAACGTGTTGATTTGGCAATACGTATTGCAGCCAATCCTGATCCTTCGTTAATAGGTAAACCTATTGCCGAGTGTGAATCTATATTAGTGGCCTCAGCCGACTACCTTGCTGATTATCCGCCAATAACGACACCACAACAGTTAAGCGCTCATCAGTGTTTAGGCTATAAAAACTTCGACCGATATATTTGGCATTTACACAACGGGGATGAGTTTCAATCTGTTGATGTTAAATGCAATTTAAGTGCAAACGAGGCCACCACATTACTTCATGCAGCCATAGCCGGTGGTGGTATTTCAGTACAGCCTACGTATTTGGCAAATCAATATATACTTGATGGTCGCTTGCAGCGTGTATTAGCGCCATGGACATCAAACCCAATGAAAATATATGTGCTTTACCCTTCTCGTCAGCATTTATCGGCAACAGTAAGAGCACTAATCGACACGCTCAGTGAAGAATTTAAAAATCCAGCATGGTAATAAATTATAAAGGTTTGGGTTTAAACCATAGCTTTGTGCGTTAAGCATGCTGATATTCTGTAGGTTATTTTGTTACAGTAAATATAATAAGCGCCTTAATCCATAAAGGTCAGCAGACCCAAGGAACAATAATAATGAATCTGATCAAAACATCGGGCTTGGCACTGGCCATTGTTGCGGGCTTAGGCTTGCAAGCATGTTCAAGTACCAGCATAACAACCAACAATAATGCAGCGATGAGTACCGTGAATAATCCATTAAGCCTAGCGCAAATTTATAAAGATAAAGAGTTTAAAACCCAGCGAAGCACTTACTTTAAGTGGCTAGACGATGGTACCGGCTACACTGTGCTTGAAGAGCGCGAAAGCGAAAAAGAAAAAGCAGATGATAACAACGCCGATGACGACAAAGAGCACGGCGTAAAAGGCAACGACATTGTATTTTACAATGCTGACGGCACAGGCCGTAAAGTACTGGTTGAGTTTGAAAAGCTACTGCCAGAGGGCGCAGACGAGCCATTTGCAATCGAAAGCTATCAGTGGTCAAAAGACGGTAAATGGCTGATGGTATTTACCAACAGCGAGCAAGTTTGGCGTTCGCGCAGCAGAGGCGACTTTTGGTTACTTAACCTTGAGACAAACCAATTACAGCAATTAGGTGGTAAAGACGTTGAGCCAACTAAGTTAATGTTTGCTAAGTTCTCGCCAGATAGCTCAAAAGTGGCTTACGTACGCGACAACAATATTTATATGCAAGCGGTTGGTAGTAACGATGTAACCGCGCTTACAACCGATGGTAACGCCACCATTGTTAACGGTAATTTTGATTGGGTATACGAAGAAGAGTTTACTATTGCCGATGGTTTTCGTTGGAGCCCCGACAACAAATCAATCGCTTATTGGCAGCTTGATACTAGCGATGTGAAGTTTTTCACTATGATCAACAACACCGATGAGCTCTACCCTACCCTTAAAGAATTCCCTTATCCTAAAGCCGGTGAAACCAACTCTGCCGTGCGTGTTGGTGTGGTAAGCCTTAGCGACAAACAAACCCGTTGGGCTGAGCTTGAAGGCGATAACCGCGACCGTTATATTCCGCGTATTAGCTGGGCAGGCACCGGTAATGAATTAATGATTCAAGACTTAAACCGCCCGCAAAGCCATAACAAAGTGTGGTTGTTTGATTGGCAAAAGCAGCAACTGACCAAGATTTTAGAAGACAAAGACGATGCGTTTATCGAATGGTTTTATAAAGCAAACTGGTCAAAAGACGGCGAGTTTTTTATTTGGCATAGCGAACGCGACGGTTGGCGTCATCTTTACCGTGTATCGCGCGATGGCAAAACTATTATCGACCTAACCCCAGGCGATTACGACATTATTGATATGCTGAGCATAAATGAAGATAAAAACGTAATGTATTTTATTGCGTCGCCAAACGATCCTGGTCAGCGTTATTTATACAGCACACCGCTTGATGGCAGCAGCAAACCGGTACGGGTAACACCTGCTGAGTATGAAGGTTCCAACAGCTACTACATGTCAAAAGATGCCTCATGGGCTATGCACACTTACTCAAAATTTGGTACGCCACCGACTAAAGAGATCATTAAAGTGAGCGATCATAGTAATGTAAAAACCTTAGTTGAAAATACAAAGCTTAAACAAAAACTGGCTGAACAAAGCTTACCAAAGCATGAGTTTTTTAAAGTAAACGCGCAAGATGGCACCGAGCTTGACGGCTACATTATGTTCCCAGAGAACATGGATAAAAGTAAAAAATACCCAATTGTGTTTTACGTATACGGCGAACCATGGGGTTCAACCGTGCAAGACCGCTGGGAAGGTAACAGTTACTTATATAAATCGTTACTAACGCAAAAAGGCTTTATTGTGGCATCGGTTGATAATCGTGGTACACGTGCACCAAAAGGCCGCGATTGGCGTAAATCAATTTATAAAAAAATTGGCTCAATTACCGTGCAAGACCAAGTAGACGCGCTTGATGCTATGGCTAAACGTTGGGATGTAATAGACACAGACCGTGTTGGTGTGTGGGGGCATTCAGGGGGCGGTAGTTCAACCCTTAACTTATTGTTCCGCCACGGTGATAAATTTAAAGTAGGCATTGCCTCAGCACCCGTGCCAGACATTCGTTTATACGACACCATTTACCAAGAGCGTTATGCGGGTAACCCAAATACCGATCCTGAGAGTTACGATAACACCTCGCCTATTACCTTTGCTAAAAACCTAACCGGTAAGCTATTGCTTATTCACGGCACAGGCGATGATAACGTGCATTATCAAGGCTCAGAACGCTTAATTGATGAGCTTGTAAAGCATAACAAGCAGTTTGAGTTTTTCTCATACCCTAACCGCTCACACAGCTTACGCGAAGGCAAAGGCACCACTTTGCATTACCATACTATGATGGCTGACTTTTTTGAAAAGCACTTACTAACCAAGTAATCGCTTTAAAAGTAAAATACTAAAGCCGCACACTAATTATTAGTGTGCGGATTTTTTGAACAAAATGTAATGGGGGTTTACAGCTTCTTATACTTCTTTTTTCGGTTATATAAGTACACTTTTTCCATATATCCAGCACAAAGAACTATCGATGTAAATGTGCCTGTCTTTCTTAGATTGATGATCAACGCCTCCAACTCAGTGGATCTTCAGGCTGTTTGATAATAAAAGTTTGGATACGAATATTACTCTTTTTTAAAGTAATATATTAATAACTTTCAAATGTTTGCTTGACTATTGAAGTTTGAACAATATTAAGCATTTGGCCTACAACTCTAATCACGCAATGCTTTTGATTAATGTCATATCGATTTATAAATGTTCAATTATGCTCAGAATGGCGCTGTAGCCAAGGGTTTGGAGCTATTAGATCATATCAGTTAACAAAGTGCGATCCCGCCCTGGGACTATAGAAGTGTGGTTTAATTTAGTTTTGATTTAACTAAATAAGTAAAAAAAAGATATTATATCTCTCATTTTATTTTATATTTAATTATAATAATCAAATGTTTATGTAATTTGTTAATTGTTTGTTTCTTTTGTGGGTGAGTGGTTAACGGTGAATGTTCCTCTTGTGGGCAATGATTGGCAATATCTCGCGTATCGCGACTTATTAACGGATTACATATACCACTTCTTCGTATTGATAGGTAATAATTTTTTATGAGAACCACCGCTCAAACCATTGCTAATATTAAACCTTCGGTTTGTATTAAGCATATTTCAGCAATCAGCTCTTTATTTAATCTGGGAAAATTCAGGTTGAAATCCGGTATTAAATTACTTGCATATAATGCCTTTGCTTTACTTTTATTTGCTTTTACCAGTATGGCATACGCCAATAACAACCCAGTGTGGCAGCATTGGAGTAAAGATAAAATTGCTTCATTTACAAACGGTTATCGAAGTGATGTGGCAGACTTTAATCAAGATAATCTACCTGATTTTATTGTTACGTCATTGTATGGCAATGCTGTTAATGTATATCTAAATGATGGCAATGGTAAATTTGCAACAGTCGTGTCTCCATTAGGCGCAGATGGTGCTGATTTACGGGAAGTCGCCGCTGGTGAATTAGACGGTAAACCAGGTCTCGACTTTGTTGTAGCAGATTTTAAGAACGACGCTGTGTATTTATACACCAATAATGGCGCGACGCCGACCCCTGCTTTTACTCGTACGACACTACCAACAGATATCGCATCACCAAATGGTGCTCAGTCTATCAGTCTCAGTGATCTAGATGGTATCAATGGTTTGGATATTGTTTTAGCGTCTCAAAATTATCGCGATCGTATATATGTTTATCTAAATGATGGTGCTGGTAATTTCACCCAAAGTCGGATATACGATGGCGATAATTATTCGTTATTTGAGATAACAGTTGCTGATGTTTCTGGCGATGATATACCTGATATTATTGCTGGTGACTTAGGTAGTATAGCTGGACGTAACTTCTGGTTAAAGGGTAATGGTGATGGCACGTTTCAAGCGGGGTTAAATCCATATGCCACAGAAGCAACTGATTTACCCTCACTTCAAACTGCTGACTTTAATGGTGATAGTACCAACGATATATTTGCTATTTCTAAAACTGAATTATATTGGTTTGAAAATAATGGTACGGGTTCGTTCACCGAGCATTTGATCAACCCAGGTGAGCCTATTATCGATAATGGCTCGCAGGGAAATGTGGCTGATATCGATGGAGACGGCGATATCGATATTTTAATGGGTTCAGAGAGCGATGTCATTTGGTATGAAAATAATGGTTTAGGGAGTTTTACAAAACAGCAGATAAGCTCAGGTTTTGAGCTAATAAATGCTGTCAATGCTGTTGACTTTGATGGTGATAATAGCCCAGATATTGCGGTAGTCGACAGAGTTGGCGGGGGAGTTTTTTGGTTAAAGAGTCAAGCTGATTTTAGTGTCGAAGAAAAGAACGTTGTAGTAGGCAGTGTTAATGCCGAAGATATGGATAGCGACACTTTAACCTATAGCATTTCTGGCGGGGTAGATTCTGCGAAGTTTAATATAAACTCAAGTAATGGTGCTCTTACTTTTCAAAATGCACCTGATTATGATATCCCAGACGACGATGGTAAGGATCGTATCTATAACTTTAATGTAAGTGTTAGTGACGCAAAGGCAAATGTGATTATGCCTGTTGAAGTCACTATCACCGAAGCTCCTAAATTTGCACCCGTTATTACCGAAGGAACCTCAGTGTCGGTAACTATGAGTGAAAACGCAAACCCAACAGCCTTTGTATTAACGCTAAACGCTACCGATCAAAACAACGATACATTGACTTGGTCAATTAGCTCAAATGCTACCAATGGTATCGCGAGCGTTTCTGGCACAGGTACTTCAAAAGCGATTGGCTATACCCCAAATATCAATCACGATGGTACTGACCGCTTTAACGTGAGAGTCAGTGATGGTGAAGGCGGTATGGATACAATTACTGTCAATGTCATCATACAAAACGTTAATGTGCTGCCAATGGCGACATCTCAGACTGTTTCTTTAGCTGAAGATACGGCGAAAGCGATGACCTTGAAGGGGACCGATAGCGATGGCACCATTGCCCGATATCTTATCGGTACACCTTCTCACGGTAGCCTATCGGGTACTGCACCTAACTTAACCTATATCCCCACTGCTGACTTTAATGGTAAAGATAGCTTTTCCTTTACAGTGACAGATAATGATGGCGGCGTCTCTTCTGCTGCAACGGTATCGATTTCGGTATCATCGGTAAATGACCTACCGACAGCGAGCGCACAATCTGTATCGGTTGAAGAAGATGGTAGTGTGGGTATGACATTGTCAGGATCTGACCGTGACGGCACCATTGCCCGTTATCTTGTCGGTACACCTTCTCATGGAAGCCTATCGGGTACTGCACCTAACTTAACCTATATCCCCACTGCTGACTTTAATGGTAAAGATAGCTTTGCCTTTACAGTGACAGATAATGATGGCGGCGTCTCTTCTGCTGTAACAGTATCGATTACTGTATCGTCGATAAATGACTTACCTATGGCGAACGCACAATCTGTATCGGTTGAAGAAGATGGTAGTGTAGGTATGACCTTGTTAGGCTCTGATCTTGACGGCACCATTGCCCGTTATCTTGTCGGTACACCTTCACATGGCAGTCTATCGGGTGCTGCACCTAACTTAACCTATACACCCACTGCTGACTTTAATGGTAGCGATAGCTTTACTTTTTCTGTAATTGATAATGAAGGCGGCGAGTCAGAGCCTGTAAAAGTCGATATCACCATTGATGCAGTAAATGATGCGCCATTGGCTGAAGATGACACCATGGAGTTTGATAAAAATGGTCAGAATAGGTATGTCCTAGATGTTTTAATCAATGACAATGATATTGATGGTGATACGTTAAGTGTTGTATCGGGCAATGCTGATATTGGTAGCGTGGTTGTTGAAAATGGCCAGCTTGTCTTTAATGCCCCTCCTGGTTTTATAGGGTCACTCACATTAACTTACCTCATATCTGATGGTAATGATGGGACTACTACCGCAACAGTCACGCTTACCATTAACGGCTTGTTTGATGACATCGCGCCAACGCTTACCCTACCGGAAGATCGAGTCGTTAATGCCACAGCGTTATATACTAAAGTTGATTTAGGCGTAGCAACCGCACTCGATGCGAACGGTAACCCATTACCAGTATCGCTGGTCGATAATCGTGCAATGTTTTCTCCTGGTATAAGTAAAGCTTACTGGCAGGCTACCGATGCTGACGGTAATCAGTCAATTTCAGCACAAGGTGTTCAGATCCATCCGCTGATTTCTATTGGTAAAGACCAAACCGTTGTGGAAGGGAGTACCGTAACGGTGAAATTTTACTTGAACGGCACGTCACCGACTTATCCAGTGGTGGTACCGTTTACTGTGTCAGGTGATGCGCTTGAAGGGGCTGATCATAGCTTAATATCTGGTGAAGTCGAAATTAGCGAAACCAACACAGCGAGTATTACTTTCGAGACCTATGACGATAGCGTCGCTGATAGCGGTGAAACCATAGTAATTAGCCTGTCTGATACCGTGAACATTTCTCCAGATTCTGTACAAAATATCACATTATCTGAAGGCAATATTGCACCAGAGGTGATGCTTACGGCTAAACAGCAAAACGAAAACCGTACGTTATTGTCGCGATCTGATGGTGAGGTAACCGTTAGTGCAGCCATTAGCGATAACAACAGTGCAGATAGCCATACACTCCTATGGTCAAGTACGTCAGATGAGTTAAGTGTGCTAATTAATAGGACAGTATCTGAAGCCATATCGTTTGATGCGGCAGACTTATCAGTTGGTATTCATAAGTTAACAGCACAGGTTAAAGACTCGGGTGAGCCAGGATTAACGACACAGGCCGACATCTACCTAAACGTGGTGAGCGCGCTACCTGTATTAACTGAAACTGATACAGATGGCGACTTAATTCCTGATTCACAAGAAGGTTTTGCTGATAGTGATGGTGACGGAATTGCTGATTACTTAGATGCTATCAGTGTGTGTAATGTGGTCCCTGAAATGATCAGCACGCAAGCCACCTTCTTAGTAGAAGGTGAATCGGGTGTATGTTTGCGTAGAGGCTCGGCCGCACCTGCAACGCAAAGCGGTAGCTTATTGTTAACCCATGAAGAAACCGTTCAAGCTGTCGGTGAAGATGGGGAAGCTAAAATAGTTGGTGGTATCTTTGATTACATTGTTGTTGGTTTAGAAAAGCCAGGACAAGAATACAAATTAGTATTACCACAGCGCCAGCCTATTCCACTTAATGCCATCTACCGTAAGTACACTGATGCAGCTGGTTGGGGAAATTTTGTTGAAGATGCTGACAACATACTGTTTTCAACCCTTGGTGAGCCTGGATTTTGCCCTCCTCCTGGTAGTGAGCAGTGGCAAGAAGGTTTAACGGAAGGTCACTGGTGTGTGCAGTTACAAATTGTTGATGGTGGCCCGAATGATAACGACGGTGTAGCCAACAGTAGCATTGCTGACCCTGGTGGTGTAGCTATTTACTTAAGCACGAATACCACACCCGTTGCTGAAAACGATGCAATTACGATACAGTGGAATGAAGCGGCTAATATTGATGTATTGGCCAATGACAGCGACATTGATGGTGATGAACTGCTCGTGCTAAGTGCAAGTGCAAATTTTGGTGCGGTAGAGGTGTTAGCGAATTCATCACTTAGCTACATGCCAAAACCAGACTATGCGGGTATAGATACCATTACCTATGTTATTTCAGACGGTAATGGTGGCACAACAAGTGCGCAGGTGAATGTTAATGTTATTGCGAATCGGAGCCCAGTTGCTAATGATGACGTTGCCTCGACGGATGATAGAACAGTTATAACGATTGATATATTGAAGAATGATACCGATGAAGACGGCGACACGTTAAAGATTATCTCTGCGTCAGCGATACACGGCAGTACTGCGATTGTGAATAACTCTATTCAATATACGCCGGCAATAGGGTTTGATGGCACAGATACTGTCACTTATATCATTTCTGATAATAAAGAAGGTGAAGCTAGTGCCAAGGTTAGTGTGAGTGTTGATGCCTTTGAAAGCGCTACAGTCGTTAATGAATCAAAATCAAGTGGTAGTATGTCGTTATTCACCTTATTGCTATTGCCTTTAGCATTTGTGAGACGGGTGAAATCTATCAAGTTATTAGCTGGAACTATATTAATGTCTAGCCTTATGGTTTTGCCTGCTAAGGCTGAGTGGGGGCTTACGGCGAGTGTTGGCCAAGCAACTGCGCATGTATCTAAAGGTGAGCTGAATAGAGCCTTGGGCTCGTTAGATGCACAAATAACAGCTTTAGATGACTCTGATACTAGCTGGAAACTGGGCGTTGTTTATCAGGTTAATAAGAATTGGTTTATGGATGTTAGTTATCAAAGCTTAGGTGACTTCTCTGCTAATATCGACGGTATGACATTAGATGGAAATGCATTTAAGCACGCAGTTTCAAAAGTCCAACCTATTACAGCAGGTGGTATCTCTGTGGCTGTTGGGTATCAGTACTTTATTAACGACCAGTGGTATTTAGGTGCTAGCTCAGGCGTATTGGTGTGGAAAAGTGACAACAAGACTTATAGCCAGGGTTTGGCAACGATTAACCGTGAAGAGAATGGTACTGATCTCTACTTCGGTATTGAGCTAGGTTATCAGCTCTCTGATAATATGAGTGCTGGACTGGGTTACACATACTATGGTTTAAAACAGCATGATATTAGCTCTGTTGGGTTAACGGTTAAATACTTTTTATAATTAATTGTTAGCATTCATATTTTTAAAAAAACCTATAATGGCGTATAGCTGTTATAGGTTTTTTAACGTTATAACGATGTGATGTTGAGTGCTTACTAATCTCACTGATGAGATCAGGGAGCGAGTATACTTTGATGAATTTATAATCCAAAGAAAATACTCGGACTCGATAATCATCGCTTCATCCAGCTTTTTTCAATTTAACCTTCTGGCTTGCTACTCCACAATCGCATTGCTTCAACATGTTGATCACGAATAGTCTAAACAACGCTATATTTTCTACCGCACCATCTAACGTAATGCGAGAGTTCTCCTCTTTAAAAAGAATATCTAAATGTAATACGGGTTGTTTTCAATTCGCCAATGCTGTCGAACATAATGCCTTAAAAATAAATAGTGTGCGGCTTTTTTAATCAAAATGTAACGGGGGTTTACCAAGCATAAGTTGGATAGAGTGCAACGAAACCCGACAATAATAAAAAATGACTTATAAACTCAATGTCATCTAAAATAGCGAAGGCTCACCATGTTATTAGCCAGTTTTCAATTTCGATAACATCATCACGATCAAACACCATTAAACTTGAATGAGAGCGAGCATTAAAAGTTATTTTTTTTACTAACTCATTTTGTATAGATGAAAAGTAAGCCGAGGGGGATAGAGAGTCAATATCTGAGTTAATTAACAATACAGGTTTTTTAGTCTCAGTTAATTTAGGCAATAAATTTGTTTCTTGAATGGTTACTCCTGCCTCAAACATTGCCTGGTTAACAATATTATCAATCTCGCTATGAAAAAAATGACTAAGCAAAGGCGATTTATAAGGTAAGTACTCCTTAGCTGCAACGTCAAAACTCATCATTGGGGCAAGTAAAATAGCAGCGTCAACATATTCTGATGATAATAAGTTACTTGCAGTAAGTGCTCCCATAGAATGGCCGACTACAACAGTCTGGTTATTTGTTTGATTTAAAAGTGATTCAGCAAGCAGTTCATTTAAAATGCCGTGCTCTTTTGCTGCAAATACAAATGCTTCAGTTGATTCACCATGGCCAAAAAGATCTGGAATAATAACGTTCATACCAAGCGCTCTAAAATAGATAGCTGAGGCCATCATTGCTTCTTTACTGCCCCCATAGCCATGAAGTAATAAAGCAGTGCCTTTAAAACGATTAAATGTATCTGGTGTCATTCTGTGTGAAATTGTATTTTCTACATTATTACCAGTTGCATGAAGGTTGTAATAAACAGAACTCTCTTGCGAAAATTCGGCTGCTTGATAAGGTTCAGCAGTCAGATATGTAATGCATTGAGTGGTACTAAAAGAGCAAAATTTTTGTTTTTCAAAGCCAATGTCGCTAGGTTTTGCTTTTATAAACTGTGCTTCAGAAATATAGATACCGGGGTTTGACATGACGTAACTGCCAATAGAAGTACAGCCAGACAAAGAAAATATATAAAGTGTAACTGCTAATAGTTTGGTGAAATTTTCCATTTTCGCTTCATTAGTTAAATTTGAATATCAACACTTTAATTAAGCAGATAACGTCCTATGAGGTGGAGGAGGTTTTAGCCGTTAGTTAGGCATTTTTTTATTATTTCAAAGTACCTTAACAGTATCTTCTATCCACCTCAATTTTCTCGAGTAAATAAATCTGTTTGGTATTAGGTAGACACTTGCTTATTAAGCAAAACCCAAATTTAGTGCTTAGTTACGACTTTGAGTTACTTTTTTATCTAAGTTTTATGGATTTAGGTAATTGAAAATTTCACTCTCTTTTTAATCAAAATGGTGTGAGGGGTTTATAGCTGAGGTCAAAGGTTAAAGGAACAAGGTCAAAGATTTTTAGTTACGGTAAGTTGGGTAGAGTGCAACGAAACCCAACAAGGAAATACTGCTCAATGGCAATAATTGAATCTTTTAATACTAAACATGGCTTGGAATTAGAGTCGTATTAAAAGAGTAGCATCCATGCCACTGCAAGTGCGATATTAATAAAAATTAAGAGCTTGGTTGCGAAGGTTGATACTTATTAACGAGAATGTGTTGTAAATTTTTAAGTGCCCGCTTTATCGCTTGCAGCATACTTCTTCCCTTTGTATTTACATTAATACTGGGTAGCCCAGGCAAAAGAATATTAATTTTGCATTGTTGCAAAGTGCCGTGGCGCTCACTCGAAAGATCATTTATTTGAATCTCAACTTTACGAATATTTAAAGCATGTTTTGCCAATTGGCTTTTTATCAACTTCAAAAGCGACATCTTTTCACTTGCGTTAATTATCTTGTTTTTAACTGTAAGTTTTAGCTTCATGCAATTACACCTTTTAATAGTAACTATGTTGCAGGCATGACTGTAATCTACTAACTTAGTGGCAAAGGAAAAAGCTGATTATTTCTTACTTTAAAACAGGTATTTTCGAATGATTACCAACATTAACTACAATCACTTATATTATTTTTGGCAGGTAAGTAAGCACGGCAGTATTGCAGCGGCGAGTAAAATACTTAATTTAACGCCGCAAACGGTGAGCTCACAAATTACTAACCTAGAACAACGGTTAGGAAAACCGCTATTTGTTCGCCAAGGCCGAGGCCTACAGTTAACGGAGTTTGGCCATGTAACTCAGCAGTACACCAATGATATGTTTGCCATAGCTCACGAATGGCTAGAAACTACGCAAGGCGATACCACGCAATATTCACGAACGTTAAAGGTGGGTATTTCAGACGTGTTGCCTAAATCACTGGTGTCGAAGTGGCTAGCGCCTTTAATTAATAACGACCGTATTACCAACTTACACTGTATTGACGGCCAACAAGATGAACTGCTGGCGCAAATGGCGATTCATAAGCTCGACTTAGTGTTAGCCGACAAACCACTCGATACCACCTTGCCATTTAAGGCGTTTTGTCATGAAATAGGCAAAAGCCAAATCGCTCTTTTTGGTAACGAAACATGGCATTCGCAGTTACATAAGCAGTTTCCGCAGTCTTTAAACAACAAGCCTTTAGTGCTCCCCGCAAAAGAAAGCCCCGTCGCGCGTGCTATTTATTATTGGCTGCAAGAGCAAGACATTGAAATGACAATAGCTGGCCATGTTGACGACAGCGCATTAATGAAGTCGTTAGGTGAGCAAGGGTTTGGCATATTCCCTGCGCCTATTTTGGTAAGAGCCGAAGTAGAGCGCCATTACGGCGTAAATTACATTGGTACAATTGATAATGTTTATCAGCATTATTATGCCTTTACGCCCGACAGGCTCATTAAAGACAGTATTTATGATGAATTTATAAAGCATGCGCAAATGACGTAGATTTTAGTTAATCGTCTTATGATGTTAAAGGTTAAAGGTTAAAGGTTAAAGGCGTCGGGGGGCGGGTTACGCGTTACGGGGGCTAAAAGCTATTATTTAACCTCGACGCGGCATAAAGCCGCTGCTACTAGTAGCTAATACGGTAGCAGCGGCTTTATGCCGCGTCTTTTTAAGGCTCATATAAATGCTCTTATCGAGTAAACATATTGATTGCCATTACAATTAATAAGCCGGCAAATATTTTCTTTATGGTTGAAACTGGTAAATAATTCGTGGCTTTAGCACCAAGTGGTGCGGTAAACCATGAGGTGCATACAATACCCAATAAAGCGGGCAAATACACAAAGCCCGCAAATCCTTCTTTTAGGCTAAATAACTGGCTGCCTGAGCTGATATAACCCATTGAGCCAAAAAGCGCTATCACAATGCCTGAGGCCGAGGCACAGCCAATGGCTTTTTTCATATCGACAGAAAAAAACGTCAGTAATGGCACTAATACGGCTCCGCCGCCAATACCAATCATGGTAGACAAGCCACCGGTTATGGTCGTATAAACGCTTAGCAACCCTTTGTTTGGCAACGGGCGCTCTATTGCTGAATCATTCTTACCTGAAAAAATCATTTTTAATGCAATTAACACCACACTTACAGCAAATACTAAACGCACTACATGCTCAGGTAACAGCGCGGCCATAAAGCCACTAATGAGCGCGCCAAAGGCAACGCCCGCCATCACCCAAGGTGCAATATCCCAGGGTACATTGCCATTTTTATGATGCGCAATAGCCGACGAGGTCGAAGTAAATAAAATAGAGGCCAGCGAAGTCGCAATGGCAACCACCACTACTTGTTCAGGTGACAAAGCATTAAAGTGCAGTAATATCATGCTGAGTATGGGCACAATCACCAGCCCGCCCCCTATTCCTAATAAGCCAGCTAAAAAACCAACACCGCTACCTAATATGGCGCAGTATATAATTAACACTATTAAATCACTCATTCCTTTTATCTCTTCTTATGTTGTGGAAAGTTCTGCGACGGCGAGCTGCTTAATAAAGCGCTTAAGCTCACCTAAGTTTATTCGAGTATATCAACAACCGTTTATGCAAATGGCACTTTAAGTGCCTATAAGCATTGAATAATACTCACGTTTTGTATGAATAAATCACAATACCCATAAAAACATCTAGAAATCTAGACTTCTAAAATGGGTTTTGTCTGAGTGGGAGCGTCTACTAGCCTAATTTATTCATTCAACTTAGTAAGAGAGTGAATCTGGCTCATGTTTTACCTGAAATAATACCGTTTTTCTTCATGCTACATAGCGCGTATAAATTTATTAACTCTGCAAAGCACCATTACAGTTATCCCGTTAGTTTGGTTTTAACAGCAAGTAATGTGTCATTGATAAAAGCAGTAACAACTCAAATTGAAAGGATACGGCTATGAGCACTGATCTTACATTTACTATTAAAAGCACTAACTTGGATGAAAACTACCATCCATCAAATAACACACGTATTACGACCAATTTCGCTAATTTAGCAAGGGGTGAAAGCCGCCAACAAAACCTGCGTAATACCCTAAAAATGATCAACAACCGTTTTAATGCACTGGCCAGTTGGGATAACCCACAAGGGGATCGTTACGAGATTGAGCTCGAGATCATTTCGGTTGATTTAGATATTACTAGCAGTGGCCAGGCATTTCCGTCAATTGAGGTATTAAAAACCAATATTATTGACCGTCAAACCAACGAGCGAATAGAAGGCATGGTGGGTAATAACTTTTCATCGTATGTGCGCGACTACGACTTTAGCGTGTTATTGCTTGAGCATAACAAAAGCAAACCGCAATTTAGTATCCCTGATAACTTTGGTGACTTACACGGCAAGTTGTTTAAATGCTTTGTAAACTCAAATACCTATAAACAGCACTTTAAAAAGCCACCGGTTATTTGTTTAAGCGTGTCTGATAACAAAACCTATCAGCAAACTGAAAACTTACACCCTATTTTAGGCGTAGAGTATCAGCCTAATGAGTCGTCGTTAACTGAGCAATACTTTAAAAAAATGGGCTTACAAGTGCGCTACTTTATGCCACCAAATAGCGTTGCGCCGTTAGCGTTTTACTTTTTTGGTGACCTACTTAACGACTACAGCAACCTTGAACTAATTAGCACCATTAGCACTATGGAAACGTTTCAAAAAATTTATCGTCCAGAAATTTATAACGCCAACGCCGCCGCAGGTAGCCGTTATAAACCTAATTTAAAAAATGACGACCATTCGTTAACGCAAATTGTGTATGACCGCGCAGAGCGAGGTCAATTAGCGGTTGAGCAAGGCAAATTTACCGAGCGGCACTTTATTAAGCCTTATCAGTCAGTGCTGCAGCAGTTCTCGGCAAGTATCGCTTAATCACACAACAAAATTAAAGGCAGCATTTATTATGAAAAAACTATTACCTACATCATCAGCGGGCAGCTTGCCAAAACCGTCATGGCTTGCTGAGCCCGAAACCTTATGGTCACCGTGGAAATTACAAGGCAGTGAGCTGGTTGATGGCAAACACGACGCCCTGCGTATTTCCCTGCACGAGCAACAAACTGCAGGCGTAGATATAGTCAGCGATGGCGAACAAACTCGCCAGCACTTTGTAACCACCTTTATTGAACACTTAAATGGCGTTGATTTTGAAAACCGTAAAACAGTTAAAATTCGCGACCGTTACGACGCCAGCGTACCCACAGTGGTTGGCCCTGTGTCTCGCACTAAATCGGTATTTGTTGAAGACGCCAAGTTTTTACGCCAGCAAACCAGTCAACCAATTAAATGGGCATTGCCTGGGCCAATGACCATGATCGACACCCTGTATGACGATCATTATAAAAGCCGTGAAAAACTGGCATGGGAATTTGCTAAAATACTCAACCAAGAAGCCAAAGAGCTAGAAGCCGCAGGGGTTGATATAATTCAATTTGATGAACCCGCTTTTAACGTGTTTTTTGATGAAGTAAACGACTGGGGCATAGCCTGCCTAGAGCGAGCTATAGAAGGGTTAAAATGCGAAACCGCCGTGCATATTTGTTATGGCTACGGCATTAAAGCCAACACCGATTGGAAGAAAACCCTCGGCACCGAGTGGCGACAATACGAAGAAGTATTCCCTAAGCTGCAAAAATCGAATATAGATATTATTTCGCTAGAATGCCAAAACTCACATGTACCCATAGAGCTACTAGAACTCGTGCGCGGTAAAAAAATAATGGTGGGCGCAATCGATGTAGCCACCAATACCATAGAAACACCCGAAGAAGTGGCAAACACCCTACGCGAAGCACTTAAATATGTAGATGCCGACAAACTCTACCCCTGTACCAATTGCGGCATGGCTCCCCTGCCCCGCGACATCGCAAACGGCAAACTTAACGCCCTAAGCAAAGGCGCAGAGTTAGTACGTAACGAGTTATTAGCAGCGAATGTCGCTTAATTTTAATTACAGCTGCTGCAAAAAAGCCACACCTTAAAAAATGTTGAGGTGTGGCTTTTTTAATCAAAATGTCATGGGGGTTTACACCGCAAGGTGAAAGGTAAAAGGTGCTAGGGGAAAGGTTTTAAGTTCGTTGAATATTGGTTGGGTTGAGTGCAACAAACCTAGCAAAAGTAATTAAACCTAACCGAGTCGCTAGGTAGTACAGGTTGAGTGGAAAGCGTCAAAGGCGGGACATACAACGCTTGCCAAACCTGTGACTAAAATTAGCTACGAGAAAACACAAGCTTAAGTTGTATTAGTTCTTTACTCTTTTAGCTCTAAAACCCTGTCAAATTCATTAGAAGCTCTTTCAAATAAACTGGGATTATCTTCTTTTGTAATTAGCTTAAAATAATTACCCAAAACTACACTGTCATATTTGTGTCGGTTATCACTATCAATGATTTCTTCACTGAGTTTTGAAATTGAGGTTTTTAACCTATATAAATCTTGTAAAACTTCTTCTGACTTCCCCTTTTCCTTTAGTGCGATGTAGTGCTTAGCAAGTAACTTTTGCTCTGGAGCCCCTTCATTTTCCATAAGCATACTTTTAACAAGAGTATCTATTATTTCACTATAATTAAGCCCTTTGGATTCAGAGTAAGGACTTTCTAGCAAGTGCCAATAAACAGAGAGTAAACCTTTAGCATCAGACATGTTCGTATTTGCATCAATTTTGATTTTATTAAACTCCCAGAAAAAATTACCCTTATTTTCAACGGACAACTGCTTTAAAACTTTATTTGCCCAAAAAACTGCTTGGTTATCTCTATCATTCAAATGGGTTGAGGAACTAAACAGTCGAGCGAGACGGCGCTGTGCAATAGGGTGATTCCTATTTGCCAGCGGGAGAAAATATGCAACTGCAATTTCGTGCATTTTCTTCTCAGTTAAGTGTTCAGAATTCTTTATATATTGATGCAAGTCACTAAGACTACCTGCATAGATTCTCCCAAGTAACATTTTAGCTTTTATAAAATTTTGAGTTTCAAGCTCTTTCAAAAGTTTAATTGCAGCTTCTTCGTTTTCAAAAATCATTGGGTGCTGGCCGGAACCTTTTAAGCTAGCAAAAATAAATTTTGCTTCGCTATCTCCTTGTAACATGCTTTTTTCTAATATGGTTTTAGCTAATTTTAATAACCGCTCCGATTCAGAGTTTTGACTAACTTTTTTTGCGAGAAGGAATGCTGCATTCGCGTCACTCTGAGACTGCTCCTGTAATTGAGTTATATATTTATCTTTGAAAAACTTAGCCAGCTCTGGGTTGGGTTTAATGTCCCAAGTGTAAGGATTGGTTAGACCATTTTTATAAGCAGATGCTAGCTTTCTACTAGCATTGTAATTTCCATTGGTTGACGCACTTGTCCAGTAACGAATCGCTCTACCTAAATCAGGCTGAATGAAAGCTCCTTTCTCATAGATGTAGCCAAGCTGTATCACTGCTTCGCTATCTCCCGCTTCAGCCCAGCGTTTTAAAACTCTTAATTGGTGTTGCATTGATAGGTTTTCTGATTTTTCTAATTCTTGTTGCGCGTTTTTCGGAGCAGCGTCTGTGACACTGGACGTTTGATACTCGCAACCATATAAAAGAAATAAGAAAATTATTGCAATAGCGCGAAGTGCTTTGTTCCATGTCATATTTTTTCCTACTCGAGTTACCAATTTTTTATACCAACTTGTGTTCACTGAGTGAATTGACCACCTTTACTTAACAGGCTTTTGTTTGAACTCTTCGAGCTTTTATTAGAAGTGGAGGCATACTATTCTCTCTTCCATGCTTACTCTAAAATTATAATGCATTTCATTGTCATAGGATAAATGAACGGCTATTTTGAGTGTACTCAAAGCAATCGTTTAGTTTTCCCTCTAGGCAACTTTTTAAGCCCTATTGGGACCTATAGTAGCCAGATACTATTGGAGTCAAAGACTTAAAACAGACAATTCCAATATGATTAAAAAAATCGGATATATACGTGTGGCACAGTTTATCAAGACACAGCTTGTCAATTAAGCATATATTAAATTTGAAAATACTTTCGTTGACAAGTGCAGCGCCAAAGATACGTAAGGGTCAGCCAGCAAGCAGTTAATTGAATCGGCTCTTGAGCAAAACCAAAGAATCCAAAGGGGTCAAGAATCCAAAGGGGTCAAATCTTGACTCCAGACATCAAGTTTATTGACTGTCCAATTATCCTTATTTTGCTTATTAGACAAAGCTTAAGGCTATAATGTAAACTAGTAACCCCCTACTTTTAGCTATTACTTAATTTGATTTATAACTAGCACTTAAAAACTCAACAGCCCTTCAGCCCTTCCTAAAGCAACGCGAATGTTTCTGATTTGTTCGCGCTGCTGATTAATTACTTGATCAAAAGCCACCACATCATGCGGTATTTTTAACCAAACCGTAACGGGGTGACAGTTCTTGTACAAAGCGTCGGTTTTGCTCTCTTATAAACTGATAATACATAATTAAAAATGAACCCCAAAGGGGTCAAACCCCAAAGGGGTCAAATCTTGACTTCAGACATCAAATTTATTGACTGACCCGTTATCCTTATTTTGCCTATTAGATAAAGTCTAAAGCAAAACCAAAGGGGGTCAAATCTTGACTTCAGACATCAAATTCATCAACCAAAGGGGGTCAAATCTTGACTTCAGACATCAAATTCATTGACCGACCCGTTATCTTTATTTTGCCTATTAGACAAAGTCTAAAGGAATAAGATAAATCAGTAACCCCCTACTTTTGGCTATTACGTACTTTGATTGCTAACGATCACTTATGAACTCAACAACCCTTTCTAAAACAACGCGAATGTTTCTGATTTAAAGGCGCTGCTGATTAATTACTTGAGCAAATACCACCTCGCCATGCGGTATTTTTACCCAAACCGTAACGGGGGTTTACAGTAACTGCTTAAAACGCCGGTGCTTTTAGTGTACTTTATTAACTGATAAGGTAATTAATACAAAGCAATAAAATTGCGTTTTAGTGAACCGAAAGGGTCAAATCTTGACTTCAGACATCAAATGTATTGACTGACCCGTTATCCTTATTTTGCCTATTAGATAAAGTCTAAAGCAATAAGATAAATCAGTAACCCCCTACTTCTAGCTATTACTTAATTAGATCTATTATTTATATATAGCCTTTCTGTGACCAACTTTTACCACTAATATGATCATTTCAGAGTCGTGTATCTCATAAATTATACGGTAATCAGCTATCCTTACCCTATACTCATTGAGTCTGCCTTTCATAAGTAAATTTCACCTAGAATTCATAGAGAAATATAATGCCCCAATAATGGGCTAAAAGCAGCTGGCTGATATAAGCAACGCGAGGGCAATAATCTAGTGTTTTTACCCTCATTATATGCATTAAAGCTGATCAAAATAGTCGCCAGCTTTTTGTCTGAAAAATACATTGCAATACTTTAACTCAACTTGTAATGGATCTTTTTTTAAGACCTTAACATATGGATTCAGCTCCAATGTAACTGTAATAGTTTTGGACAGCAATAGCTCATTGTATAGGGCTCGTTTACGTTTTTCGGAGCCCGAGTGCGGCATACGAATTATGATATTCTTTTTGCAACTTGGAGCGGCGATTGGAAAGCGTTCCTTAGGAACAAATACTTCAAATTGACCACCTTTAGAAAATCCATATTCAGAGTTTACAGAATAATTGCCTGAAGTAAGTTCGTATTTCATGTGATAATAATCGGAATACTTTCCGGTATTAACTTTGATCTCTTGAGCATTAAGTTGAAATGAGATTAATAACACCAAGATATTTAATAGGTACTTCATACTATCCTTATACACGTGACAGTTTACAAAACATCATTTTGGTGGTTTATAACGCAGCAAAATGGCAGTTAATAATGCCACTGGTTAAATTAGAAGCCAACTCATCACAACATAACTAAAAAGAGTTAGCCAAGCCATTATACGATTTAGGGTTACGATAATGAACAGACATTTTATGGGAAGTTTCTTATTTTTAGTTGCTGTTTTATTGGCCGTGGGGACGGAAGTTTACTTAACCCTCACATTTAGTGAGTTTATTTTAGCCGGTAAAGGTATTGGCGTTTATGGAGTATTATTATATTTTGTTGTGATGATAGTTAGTTCCCTTTTATGGCTACTGTCTTACCGTATTAGTAAAAGCCGAGCTCAAGCTGCTATATTTTGGCTTTTAGCATTAGCCCTCACTCCTGTCGTTATATTTCAGCCTACATGGTGGTCTGCTCCACTTCTCAATTAATTTAAAGCTTAACTTTAATACTTAGATTAATGTGAAATTGCAGAATTGATTTCCACAGCATTTTGTAAACTCTCCTTCAAAAGAAACGAAAAAACCCCACCTTACCATGCGGTATTTTTAACCAAACCGTAACGGGGGTTTACAGTATTCAACTGAATGCAAGCTGTTCGTTAGCAAAAGATTACTATTGCCATTGCTTTGTGTAAAAGCATTGCGGTTAAGGATTATTTTTTGTTTTTTTAATTTATATTCAATGTGGTCGCTATATTGTTTTGAAGTGCTATTCTGATATATCAATTTGTAATTAATGCCGTTTTAATTAAGGATACTGGTCGTTGTTTTTTATTAAACCTAAGTTTATTTACAGCTCTTGTTCTATTTACAAACCTAAAATATCGTTTTCATTATTTTTTATGCTGCTGTGTTTGCCATTTTTTGCAAATGGTCAATTTGTCATTGGCATAGTAGGAAAAACTAAAAACGATAGCTTTTATATTCAGGCGTACAAAGGGTGTACCGAGTTTGCAAAATCACAGCCTGACGTTACCTGTAAATATGATGGGCCTGATGATTATCAAGATATTCGAACCCAAGCTTTAATTATTAATGACATGATAAAAAGTGGGATTGATGGTTTATTAGTTTCAATATCAGATTCTGATTATTTGGTAGAGAGAGCCCTTAAAGATTTATTTGAAAAAAACATTCCTGTTATTACTTTTGACTCAGACTTATTAGCAAAAGATCACCAGTACAGGCTCGCTTACGTTGGTACTGATAATTTTGACTTTGGTGTTGCGTTAGGCAATCAATTAAAGAATTTAGTAAGTGAAGAAAATAAGCGTATTTGTATTCAATCTGGTCATCCTACTGCACCAAACTTAAATAAAAGAATCGCAGGTGTTAGGTTTGCGCTTTCTGGGCAAAGTAGTCAGCGCTTATCGGGAGAAAATGGCTGGAGCGAGTATAACCGCTGCCCTCTTTATAGTTTAGGAAAAAGGGGCGCCTCGTTAGAGCAAGTAAAAAGCCTTACTAAGATGGACAAGCCTCCTGCATTTGTTGCTGTTGCCGGTTTTGCGCAATTTAATACCGAGTATATAAACTTGATGACACCCTACAAACATAAACTTGATTCAAAAGAACTTATTATTGTTTCAGCAGATACCGAAAAAATACAATTAGATGCGCTTAGCAAAGGGTTATCTTCATCAAACGTTGGTCAAAATCCATATGAAATGGGGCGACTCAGTGCGCAGTTAATGTATAACGTAATTAAGCATAATATAAAGCCTGCTGAAGCGTTTTATTTTTTAGACTTTCATTACTGCCAACAAAGCAACGCCCAAACATGTACTGTAAATTATTAATATTTAACCCCAGTATGTTGAAGTATTCACTTTAGACACCCAATTTACTATGCGCTATTTTTAACCAAACCGTAACGGGGGTTTACAGTAACTGCTTAAAACGCCGGTGCTTTTAGTGTACTTTATTAACTGATAATGTGATTAATATTGAGTAGTAAAATTGCGCTTTAGTAACGATTTAAACAGGAGTCCATTAATGGCAACTACACTGGCGTTTGATGTATACGGTACGCTTATAAACACTCATGGCGTGGTGTCGTTACTTGAAAATATGGTTGGCGACAACGCGCACGCATTTTCAACTACTTGGCGTGAAAAACAACTCGAATATTCGTTTAGGCGTGGCTTAATGCAAAACTACGTGCCGTTTTCGGTGTGTACTGAGCAGGCACTTGATTATGCGTGTTTACTGCACAAGGTAACTTTAAGCGATGAGCAAAAAGCACAGTTATTAGCGCGTTATAAAACCCTACCCGCATTCGATGACGTTAAAGCAGGGCTTGAGAGCTTAAAAGCACAAAACTATCGGTTGTTTGCGTTTTCTAATGGTGCGGCCAGTGCGGTAAATACCTTGCTCGAAACGGCTGGTATAAGTGAGCTTTTTGAAGGTGTAGTGAGCGCCGATGACATTAAAACCTTTAAACCCAACCCCGGTGTTTATAGTCATTTTTTACGCGAGGCAAATTCAACCGGTGCTAATACCTGGCTTATATCGAGTAACCCGTTTGATGTTATTGGGGCGTTATCGCACGGTATGCGTGCTGCGTGGATACAGCGCTCAAATGAGGCTATTTTTGATCCCTGGGAACTAACGCCTACAATAACGGCGTGCGATTTACATGATTTAAAAACCAAGCTGGCAAGTAATAACGAATGATTTAGTTGGCAGGGGTTAAACTATAGTAATGAAAGGCTAGGTTTGCGCTTACAAACCTAGCCGTTTTTTAGTCTTTAATTGCAATGGCAATTTCTATTTCGTTACTGTTTTTATAATACTCAAAATCACTGGTGTAAGTACGTTCATAGCGGCAATCGTCTGAGCTGAAGTATTGCCAAATTTCGCCCCATAAATCGATTACTGCATCGGGCATTTCACCCTCACCTTTAAATACCAAATAACGCCCCGCTTGGGTGGTTACTTTTTTAGCTTCAGGGAGTTTAATTGATAAATTATCGCAGCAGGCAATTACGTCAAAATCACCAGTGAGATCGCTTTCGTAATTGGTATACACACCATACACTTTGGTGTTTTGGGTGAGGCTGTTGGCAAACTTTTCACCAAATTTTTGCCAAAGTTCAGCTATGTTTGCAGTGCCAGCGTTCATTTCATTGGCGTTGCAGGTTCTTACTTTTAAGCCGATTAAGGTCTGACTTGCTAGTTGCTTTACTTCCATCATGACGTCCTTTAGCGTTAATACAAACACCAACGTAACAGAAAAATCGCCAATACTTTAAATATTGTATTAAATATTTCATAAATAATGATTATCAAGCTCAGTTGCGTGTTTTTTACTCACATTTAAATAGGTAGTAATGGCTAAACATGGCTTTGCTACCGCTAAAATAATTTACTTAACTTTCTCTTTTTTAAGTTTATTTTTTGCATGTAATGCTTGTCGTTTAATAGTGAAGTTTATCGATTTTAGTTAAAAATATACGACAAGCTTATTAGCTCTAATTTAAAAAAAGTTGCTATCTAATCTTTTTTCACTATTGTAAATGGAAATCATTATCATTAAGATCCTTGCACCTAAAAAGTGTACTCAAGGAATGTTGATGTGTCTCAATCTCAAGTGTTAAATATTAATACCATTGAAAAACAGGCTGTATTTGAACAAAGCGGCCTGCCCCCACAATTCAATTTAGAGCAGTTCATTAATTATCAAATAGCGTCTTTGCAAGGGCTGTCGGCAGTACAGCAAGCGATGGCTAAAGCCCAAAAGCCATTTTCAGGTGTGTCGGTAAATACGTTAGCAAAAGTAGTAAACGATGTTGATTTATCACAGCCATTGGCTGACTTTCCGGCGGTGCTTGAAGAGCTAAAAGGCGTGTATTTAGATCATGCTGTGTATTTTCATCATCCGCGTTATATGGCTCATTTAAACTGCCCTGTAACCTACCCTGCTGTTGTGGCCGAACATATTATTGCTGCTATTAATACCTCAGTAGATACATGGGATCAAAGTGCAGGCGCGACGTTAATCGAACAAAAGCTGATTGATTGGACATGCCAAAAAGCAGCATTGCCAAGCACTGCCGATGGAGTATTTACTAGTGGCGGCACGCAATCAAACTTAATGGCAATGTTAGTTGCTCGTGAAGTAGCAGTAAGCCGATATGCGCCAGAGCATCAGGTAAAACTTCAGGGCTTACCGGCTGTTGCATCGCGTTTTAAAATTTATTGCTCTGAGGTGGCCCATTTTAGTATTCAAAAAGCAGCGGCGTTACTGGGCTTAGGTTACGACGCCGTGGTGCCGGTGGCTACAAACAGCGAAATGCAAATGGATATGGAGGCACTTAAAACCGCCATAGCAACAAGCAAAGCGCAAGGTGATTTACCCATTGCAGTGGTTATTACCGCAGGCACAACCGATTTTGGCTCTATCGATCCAATCCATAATATTGCCATGCTAGCTAAAGAAGAGCAGCTATGGTGCCACGTAGATGGCGCTTATGGTGGTGGTTTGTTGGTGAGCGAGCACCACCGCAATGCGCTTAATGGCATTGAGTTGGTTGATTCAATAACGATTGATTATCACAAATCATTTATGCAACCGGTTAGTTGTAGTGCCTTTTTATTAAGCGACAAACGTCATTTTAGCCACATTACTTTGTATGCCGATTATTTAAACCCATTAGCAGAGGCCGGAAATGGCACGCCTAATTTGGTTGATAAAAGCCTGCAAACCACTCGCCGTTTTGATGCCTTAAAGTTATGGCTAACACTGCGCACCACTGGAGAAGCACCGCTTGGCCGTGCGTTCGATAAAGTTATTGGTCTTGCGCGCCAAACTCATATTGTACTTAACGACCACCCCGACTTTGAAGTAGTTAACTACCCCGAGCTTAGTGCCTTGGTATTTAGATTTGCCCCTGATGATTTAAAACATGACCTTGATTTACTCGACTCTTTAAACCTGCATGTACGACAAACGTTTTTAAAAACCGGTGAAGCCATGATTGCCCGTACAAAAATAAATGGTCGTCATTATCTTAAATTTACATTGCTTAATGCGCAGTGCCAATTATCTGATGTACGCGCTGTTATTGAGCAAATTAGCCACATTGCATGGCAAACTTATAGGGAAATTGCATAATGGATAATCAACCTTACGATTTTATAGCTATTGGCCTTGGCCCATTTAACTTATCTTTAGCGTGTTTAAGTGAACCGCTCGAAGATGTAAAAAGCCTGTTTTTGGAGCAGCGCAGTGAGTTTGATTGGCACCCTGGAATGATGCTAGAAGGCGTTACATTACAAACTCCGTTTATGTCGGATTTAGTAACCATGGCGGATCCAACCAGCCAGTATAGCTTTTTAAATTATGCCAAATTAAATAATCGCTTATACCCGTTTTATATTCGCGAAAGCTTTTTTTTATTGCGCCGTGAATACAACTTATATTGCCAATGGGTTTGCTCGCAGCTTTCAAATGTTAACTTTGAACAAACAGTCACTCACGTTGAATTTTGCCCGCAAAGTGAGTGTTATACCGTTAGCTGTAACACCCCTAATGGTATGCAACATTATGTGACTCGCCATATTGTTTTGGGCACAGGGCCTGCACCGTATATTCCTGATTGCGCTGTGCAAAGTAACTCAAATAACGTAATGCACAGTAGCGATTTTTGTCATCGGCTTGATGAATTAAAGGCAGCTAAACGGGTTACTGTGGTAGGGGCTGGGCAAAGTGCAGCAGAAATTTACCACACTTTATTGCAGCAAGCAGTACCGCAAGGCTTGCAGTTAGATTGGATAGCACGTTCACCGCGCTATTTTCCGCTTGAGTATACTAAGCTCACCCTTGAAATGACCTCTCCTGAGTATGTAGATTACTTTTATAATTTAAAAACTGAGCAGCGAGATTGGCTCAATCAAAACCAAAAAAATCTATTTAAGGGCATTAACGGCGATTTAATTAACGACATTTTCCACACCCTCTACGCGCAAAGCCTTGATGGGCCAATTTCTACTACATTTAAAACTAACAGCAGGCTAACAGGCACTCAAAAAGTAGGTAAGCGTTTACTGACTGAGTTTTATCATCAGGAGCTTGAGCAGCCCTTTTCAATAGAAACTGACTTTTTAATTTGCGCCACGGGCTTTAAATATCAGCGCCCTGCTTTTTTAAATAATATTGCCCACCAATTACCCCAAGATGAGCAAGGTCGTTATTTAGTGAGTCGTGAATATGCGGTAGATAGCGAACAAAAACGTATTTTTGTACAAAATGCCGAGCAGCATACTCATGGTTTTGTAACTCCAGATTTAGGTATGGCTTGCTATCGTAATAGTATTATTTTACGTGAAATTTTAGGTTATTCGCCTTATCAGGTTGAGCAAAAAATTGCTTTTCAAAACTTTGATTTAAGTGATGTAACCCTATCAGCACAACAGCAGAGTAGCGCCGCATGAGTCTTCGTTTAGCGCTAATTTTGCTGACGGTTATTTCGGTGGTATGCGATACCTTGCTGCTACCGTTTTATCCGCAATTTTTTGCTAGTGAATTTGCTATTAGTAACGGCACTCTAATCGGCCTCTTTGTGGCTAACTGTTGTATTACTGTAATGCTGGCTTTACCGCTATGGGCTAAGGTCGCTAAAAAATACAATGAGTTGGCTTTGTGGTTAGTAACCCAAGTGGTGGCCGCTGGTTTTGGCCTGCTTTGTTACTTTGCTACCAATGTATGGGAGTTTTGGATTTACTACCAACTAATGTTGGTGCTAAAGGCAAGCTACCTACTTATATACCCATTTGCACTGCGATTAGAGCAACAAACTAAGCATTTATCTATTATTGGTTTGTTTTCTGTATTGATGCATTTTGGTGCGATTGGTGGTGCTTTAATTGGTGGTTATTTCTTTAGTTTAGCAGAGCCACGCTATGCGTTATTACTCAGTAGTGCCGGTGACCTAGTTCAGGTTTTATTATGCGCCTACTTAATGTATTCATTAAAAACAGGTATTTATCAGAAAGCAATAGCGACTGAAAAACCGCGAGAGCGCATTCCCTATTTTATTTGGCAATTTTGCTTTTTAAGTGTGGTGGTTTATTTTAGCGCGTTTTTAATTCGCCCCTTCTTTACTACTCATTGGCAAGCATTAAACGCACAAAGCAGCACCTTGCAAAGTGCTGTTGTATACGCCATTCCTGCTTTTGCTGCGCTTGTTATGCTGGTTTTTAACCATTTCAGGCAGCATTTACCACTGCCAACATTAAGCCGCACGAGCACTTTGTTATGTGCACTTATTTTGGGGGCGTTTGGGCTTTATTTACAAGCGCAGGAGTCGGTGGGGTTAGTGATTTTATCACGTGTTTTATATGGCTTTGCGCTATTTCAAGTGATGGTACTGCTAGAGGTAATGCTATTTGCTAAAAGTGAGCCTGCACATTACGGCAGCGACTTTGCCAAAGTGCACATTGCTCAAAACATCGGGGTTATTTTAGCGTCGTTACTAGTGGGTATGAGCGTAGAGCATCTTTCAACCACGGTTGTGTTTTACTTTGCTGCCATTGGCTTTGCAAGCCTTGCCTTTATTTTGCTTTGGCGGGTTAAGGCTGTTGCTCGAACTGCGCGTTCAGCGTCTTAGTTTTTAAGATTTATTGGAGTTTTTATGTATTTTTCATCTTTTGTAACCACCCTACAGCATACCGGCAAAGTGACGATGCGGTTATTACAACAAACAGATATGCCAACAGTTTGCGATTGGCTTAAGCAACCGTATGCGCACTTTTGGGGTATGCAGCAGCAAACCGAGCAACAAATAACTAAAGCGTATCAAGATATTTTTGTTACGCCTCATCATCAGGCATACGTGATCGAGCAAAATAATAACCTATTGGCTTTAGTTGAGCTTTATAGCCCAGAGCACGAAAGCTTAATGAAAGCGGCGTACGAGGTTGAACCTAATGATGTGGGTATGCATATTTTATTAGCGCCTAACACGGCACCTAAGCGCCATTTTAGTTTTGAAATGATGCAGTGCGTGCTGCAAAGTATTTTTGCTCAAAACAGTGCCGCCCGTGTTGTGGTTGAGCCCGACATTGCTAATAGTAAAATTCATACTTTGAATAAGCGTTTGGGATTTGTGCACACCCAGCAAATTCAACTAGGCGAAAAAGCCGCTTATTTAGGCTTTTGTAATAAAGCAGCCTTTGATAGGCACAGCCAACTATTTACTGATTCGTTAGCGCCTTTGCAAACTGATTACGTGATACAGCCACATTGGCAATGGGCAAACCGGCATTTACAAGCTAAAGCCCTGACTGAGCTAGTGCACGAGCGTTTATTGGCCGCAGAGACAACAAAGCAAGGCTTTAAAGTAAACGTTGAAGGCGGTTACTTTATTTTTAATGGCCGTGCTATGGCACTGAATCATATAGATATAGACGAGCCAAGCCTATGCTTTTACAACCTTAACGAAGAGCTGCAGCCGCTAGATGTGTTGCACTTTTTTAGTATGCAAGGGCCTGCGCTAGATTTAACGGGTAAGCGCCTTGCCACCTACCTTGAAGAGCTAAATGCTACTTTAGCCAGTGCGTGCTTTAAACGTGAAAATAACACTTTAACAGCGGCGCAGTTAGCTAATTTAGGGCTGCAAAAAATAGAAGCCGCAATGAGCGAAGGTCACCCTGCCTTTGTTGCTAATAATGGCCGCATTGGTTTTAGTAAAGCTGACTTTTTACGTTATGCGCCAGAAGTAGGCAAACCGTTTAAAGTACTGTGGTTAGCAGCGCATAAAACGGTATGCGACTTTGCCCATAGTGAATACTTTGCCGATTACCCAAGCCATATAAGTGATGAACTAGATTTAACCACCCGAGATACGTTCAACAAAGCGCTAAAAGCTCAAAACCTAAACCCCGATGATTACTTACTCATTCCTGCTCACCCTTGGCAGTACCAACACAAATTGAGTGTGGTATTTGCAAATGAGTTGGCAAATCAGCGATTAGTGTACTTAGGTGAAGGTGACGATTTATATCAAGCGCAACAATCAATTCGGACCTTATATAACTGCTCGCACCCGCATAAACCGTATTTAAAAGTGGCGTTGTCTATTTTAAATATGGGATTTATGCGCGGCCTATCGCGTGCTTACATGGCGGTGACTCCTGCCATTAACGATTGGGTATTTGAAAAGGTTAGCCAAGATCAACAACTCGCAGGCGCTAATTTTACAGCGCTTAGAGAATACGCCACCTTAGGTTATGCCCATCATACGTTTGAGCAAAGCGCGCTGGGAGATACACCCTATCGTAAAATGTTTGCCTGCTTATGGCGAGAAAACCCAAACCATAATTTAAATAGTGATGAACAACTGACCACTATGGCAGCGTTATTACACTTAGATAATAATGGCCAAAGTTTAGTGGGCGAATGGATAGCGCAAAGTGGTTTGAGCACGCAGCAGTGGTTACGTGCCTACTTTAATGCCTATTTAATTCCGCTAGTACATTGCTTTTACGCGCATAAATTAGTGTTTATGCCCCACGGTGAAAACCTCATTTTAAAGCTTAAAAATTCGGTGCCAGTGGGCGCATATATGAAAGACATAGGTGAAGAGGTTGCCTTACTTAATAGCACTGAAGTATTGCCAGCAGGGGTTGAACGTATTCATGTTTCTATGCCTAAAGAACTTGAGCTATTAAGTATATTTACCGATGTATTTGACTGTTTCTTTAGATACTTAGTAGCAATTTTAGTGCGAGAAGAGCGTATTACAGAGCATGACTTTTGGCAGTGTGTTACGCAAAGTGTTAAAGCGTATCAACATGCTAACCCTGCTTTAAATGAGCGATTTAAAGAGTATGACTTTTTTAGTGATGAGTTTGCTCACTCTTGTTTAAACCGCTTACAGTTAGGTAATAATGAGCAAATGGTTGATTTAACGGATCCGGCGGGTAGTTTGCAGTTTGCTGGTAACTTAAACAACCCCGTATCGGCAAAGCTGTATGGCTAAACCGATTACCCTTGCGCAGTTTTTATATTGCCAACAACCCGTGCAACGAACTTTTAAACCGAGCTTATTATTAGTGCGCGCTTTAACAGTTCGTTGTAAGGCGCAGTACCCTACTGCGCCTAAGCAGTTTATTAGTCGGCATTTGTATTTACAGCTTTGCTGGCAAGCTATTTACGCTTATTGCTATTGGTTTGCTTGCAAGCAAAGTACGGCTGATCCCATTAACATGCCGTTAGCGGTTAATGGCGCTTATTGTCGTGGGTTTAACCTGAATAATGACGTGTTAGTAAGTAAAACTCAGCAAACCAAAGCGTTTACTCATTTTATAAGCCAAGTTGGTGAATGGGTAAATACCGACTATGCACTTGGTAAAAAAGAACAAGCTCGGTTATTACTCGATTCATTAAGTAGCGCCATTGAGCGAGCTCATAGCTTAGACCTTGCTACTACTTTACATATCAACAATTGCCATCGTCAGCTGCACACCCTTATTTGTGAACACTTTAATCTTGATACGCCATTTACTGAAAAACCCCAGCGTTTAACCTGTTGCCGCTATTATTTAGCCGGTTATAGCAAATGCCAAACCTGCCCTAAAAAGGATATTAAAACCAATGAACCAACGTCTTAAAACGATTGATCTTGCGCGTGGTGCGAGCGTTTTTATTATGATTATTGTGCATACCTTATGGATGTATGCCTCCACGACGCTTCAAAGTGAAAGCGCATTTGGTACGGTTGTGCATATACTTGGCAAAGGCACCGCCTCGTTTTTGGTGGCAATGGGGCTATCTATGGCGCTTTCGCGTAGGCAAACACCCTTGCTGTTAATTAAGCGTGGCATACAGCTTTTACTGCTTGCCTATTTAATGAATGTGGCCAAGTTTTGGCTACCTATTGAAGTATTTAATACCATGCCTGAGGCATTTATAAATGCTTATGGCTGGCAAAGTCCGCTCAGTGCTGGGCAGTTACAATTTATGGTGTTAACAGGCGATATTTTACAACTGGCTGGAGTTAGCTTATTGCTGTTTGGTGTGCTTAATATTGCCCGTTGGAAAACAACATGGATTGCGGTTTTAGCCATTGCAATTGCAGTTTTGAGCCAGTTTGTAAGGGGGCAACAATTTACACTTTCACCTTATATTAGTGATTTGTTTTTTGCTAATAACTATCAGGTGTATTTTCCGGTATTTCCTTGGATAAGTGCGATATTAATGGGGTATGTACTTGGTCGTTTATACCTTAGTAATCGACAAAATGCCGATTACTTATATAAAGTATGTGCACAACTCGGTGCTGCTTTACTTGTTATTGGCGGCATATGGTTAGCCATTGATTTTAAAGGACAGTTTGGCAACTTTTTCCATTTAAATGGCGGCGGTATTAGCTATTTAATTGGCTTAAATTTATGTGCACTAGCGGCTATACAGTTTATTTTTGCTGATAAATATAATGGCCCTATTACACGTGCTCTTTTATATGCCAGTAAACATGTAACCGCGCTTTATGTTATTCAATGGGTACTTATTTGCTGGTTTATGGGGGCGCTTGGTTATCATACTCTCAGCCTTTGGCCGACACTTTGTATGATGGTACTGATGACTTTGCTTACTTTTGCTGTGCACAAGGTTTATTTTAAAAGCAAACAGAGCCTCACAGACATTACGCAAAAAACCAAACGTACAGCTTAAGCTGTAAAGGGGCTTTACGGGCGCTGATTTGGGTGCCCTAGCCTGCTTTTATTGCGTCAATAACGCTATGCATACGCTTTGCTAACGGCCTATTTCGGTGATGGCACACATAAATATTTTCGCTAATTGGTTTGGTTAAATGATGCGTTTTGATAAGCGCAGGTTTATTAAAAGCACTTACTGCGTGTGCGGGTAAAACCGTAAAACCCAGCCCTAAACTTACCGGCTCCAGTATTAAACTTATTTGGTTAGAAAACCCCGTTTGCTTAATTTGATCAACATGTTCAAATTCACTGTAGTTTTCGCTAAGTAAAAGCTGCGCATGATGTTTTGCATCGGGGTGGCCAATAAAGCCAAGCTCACATAAAACCTCCCACGTTGGGTTTTCTATATGTGCGGGCGTTACTAATAATAGGGATTCTTTACCAATTTTGTGGCTGGTAACTTCACTAAGGGTAGGCGCTTGAGTTAAAAAGCCAATATCGGCACTATGATTGGCCACCGCTTGTTCAACATTGGTATTTGGAGCAAAGCGGTAATCTATAATTAGCTTCTTGTGCTCTACTTGCAGTGCTAATAGTTGATTGTAAAACTTTAGCCCGCAACTGCCTGGCGACTGTATTTTTACTAAACCGCTGTAAGATGAATCATCTTTTAATTGCTGCTCTAAAAACTGCCATTCTTTTAATAATAAGCTGCCTTGCTGATACAAGTTTTGCCCATGTACGGTAAGCGTAAATTGTTTACCGTGGCGCTCAAGCAAGGCGCAATCTACTTGCTGCTCTAACTTTTTTATATGTTGGCTTACGCCTGACTGGGTCATATAAAGGCGCTCGGCGGTTTGGGTAAAGTGATTTACCTCAACTAAAGTACAAAACGTGTTTAACCATGTCGGGTTTATCATTACAAAATATACTCAAAATGATGATTAATGATAATTTTACTTAATGTTGGTCAGTTCGTAAACTCACTCCATCAACTAAACATAGTTAAGTAGGAGTATTTATTATGAGTCATACATATCCACGTAGTTTTTCGCACATTGGTATTTCAGTTCCCGATGTTGAAAAAGCCGTAGAGTTTTACACTAAGGTGATGGGCTGGTACACCATAATGGAGCCTACCGTGATCACTGAAGACAACAGCCCAATTGGCGAAATGTGTACCGATGTATTTGGTCCAAATTGGGAAAAATTCAAAATAGCGCATCTTTCAACAGGCGACCGAATTGGTGTAGAAATTTTTGAATTTAAAGACCAAGAAAACCCTAAAGACAACTTTGAATACTGGAAAACCGGTATCTTCCACTTCTGTGTACAAGACCCAGATGTAGAAGGCTTAGCGGATCGTATTGTTGCTGCAGGTGGTAAAAAACGTATGCCAGAGCCACGTTACTATTACCCTGGCGAAAAGCCGTACCGCATGATCTACATGGAAGACCCGTTTGGTAACATCCTTGAGATTTACAGCCACAGCTACGAGCTTATTTACAGCGCAGGCGCATACTAAAAGCACATAGCTTAAAGTATTTAGTAAAAACAAAGGCCGCAGTATTTATTACTGCGGCTTTTTGTGCCTAAAAAGAATACATTGCCTAGATATGTTAGTGCTGATAACGTGATAAAACAAAACTACTTATAACTCCATGTTTGAAATTAAGGACAATAATGAACATTTCATTGGAAGATGTCACCTCTGCTAATTACGAAGAGGTATGCGATTTAGACGTTACAAAAGCGCAACAAGAATACGTAGCGTGTAATATGTGGTCGTTAGTTGAGTCTCATTATAATGTTGGGTATACCTGTAAAGCTATTTACCAAAATAATGAGCCTGTAGGCTTTTTTATGTGGGTACAAGAAACCCTTACAAAAGTTTCTATTTGGCGTTTTATGGTAGATGAACATCATCAAAATAAAGGTATTGGCCGCCAAGCATTATTAATGGCAATTGCAGAGATTAAAACGACTTCTAAGCTTGAACAAATCGAGATTTGTTATAACCCGCAAAACCCTGTAGCTAAGGATTTTTATTCTAGTTTTGGGTTTGAAGAAGTTGGCCTAGATGAAGACGAAGAAGATATGTTAGCCATTATTAATATAAAAAGTTAACCCAATTTTGTTTAGCGCGTTGCTTATTGCCATAAAAATTAGTGCTTAGTAAGGTGTGGAGGATGTTGCAGTGCTAATTTTTTTAGCTGTGTAATGCATGAAAGCGCTAAGTCATGATATTCATCATCGCTATACAATATCTCGTTTAGCAGATTAATAGATTGTATGAGTGCATTGTGCGCAGCACTTTGTTCGTCTAAAAAGTGAAGTGTGGAATAAAGGCGCTCTGTAAGTGAGGTAATTTGTATGATTTGCTGTTTATTCGCACAGTTATACATTTGAGCTAATAAGGACGCACTTTCAAGTGCACACCCCAAATACGGCAATGCTTGTGCAAATTGGTATCGTTTAAACAGCGCTTCGCCACTTAGCTGCGCATTTTGAATATCTATAATTGCTTGTTCTGGTTGACATAAAACATGTTGTTTGTGTCGAGCACATAAAAAAGGTAATGCCATGGTACGTTCCATATCTGTTTATTTTTTAAGACTGTAAAACAGAAATCCCAAAACATCAAATGATAATTGTTTTTATTTGCATTTGTAGGTTTAATGCAGTTTGTTGTGTATACTAACTTCATTGTTTTGATTCTTATTTTTATAAAAACCGATATGAAAAACCCATTTTTAGCACTTGTTTTACTCAGTGGATTATCAGGCTGCAGTATAAACACAGTATCAGTATCTCAAAGTTCATCCTTGTATAATTACGGGCTTTATAATGCAAATGGCCAGCGAGTTAATTCAATATTGTCAGAATCCACGCTTTTGAATGCCGATATTGTTTTAGTCGGTGAATGGCATACACACCCCGGTGTGCACTTATTTCAGGCTGAGCTGTTTCAGCAATTAAGCACGCAAAATAAGCCTATTGCTCTATCGCTTGAGCAATTTAGCCGCGCTGATCAGCAAACACTAAACCTTTACCTTGAGAGTAAAATTGGCGAACAATACTTAATTGATAACACTAAGGCTTGGCCTAATTATAAGAGCGATTATCGTGCGTTAGTGGAATTGGCGAAGATACAAAATAGCGATGTGATAGCTGCAAATGCGCCTAAACATATTGTTACCTGTATTGGTCGCCAAGGTATTAATTATATTAATAAGCTTGACGCACAACAGCGTAGTTTTATTGCAAAAGAGATAGATATTTCTCCAAGCCTTTATAAAGAACGCTTTATGCAATCCATGCATCATGGAACGGCGAGTAAAAACGAAAAACTTTACGCCGCGCAAGTTACTTGGGATGAAACCATGGCTGAGTCTATCGTTAACCATATTAGTGAAAATAAGGGCACACAGGTTATACATTTAGCCGGTGACTTTCATGTGAGAAATGGTGAAGGCATAGCGCGGGTAATTAAGCGAATTGCCCCAGAGCTCAATGTTGTATGGGTTTCGCCAGTATCAAAAGTACAACCTGAGCAAAATGGTTATCAATTAGAAGTTAACGCTTTGCCTGCTCGTTATGTGCAAAAAGCACATCAACAAGCGGCATTCAAAGCTTTAGTCAAGCGAGGGGAGAAAACACAGTGCCAATAATAGGTTGGCACTGTGTTTGTGTAATACACTTTTTAATATTTACTTAAGCGTAAATGTGCCTTTCATCATGGCGTAATGGCCAGGAAAAGAACAAAAGAAAGTGTAATCGGTTCCGGCGGTTAAGCCGCTGGTTTTAAAAGTAACTTCGGTTGTTTTGCCGCCGCCAATAATGTCTGTAGCACCAATCACGCGACTATCATTAGGCTTTATGTAGTGGTTGCTAAGCCCTGCTGCGTTGCCATCTGTGATAATACCTTGCATGTTTTAATCGTAGATAGCACCCAGTTATGACCCATTACATTGGCAGGTAATTTACCGGTGTGGCAAGGGCGTGTTGATCTTTGATGGTTGAATTTGCAGCAGTGTGTTTGGTTTTTAGGCAAGACAGAGCCTATGAAGTGTGGTTATTCCACATAAATAGGCGATAACGCAGCATAAATACCAAACATGCGCTGCCCTTCGGGTTCTGCCTAGGGGCGATAAACTCATTGTTGCTCGATTTTTACTTAGCCCACTAGGTTACAAATCTCGCGCCGCGATTTAATCGCCCCTAGATTGAACAAATTACAATCCGCAAAGTTCAACACGCCCTAAGTTTAACGGTCACTTGCTTACAGCTTTTAGGGGCGCTTAGTGTTTTAGTTGAAAACTGCATCATATCGTTTGCATCTATATTTAGTGTGCATTCGTCTGCATATGCAGCATTGGCACTCAGTAGCAGTGTAGTGCTGAGTGAGGCTATTAATTTTTTCATACTGTCTCCGCTAGTTGGTTTGAGCTGTTTCGAGCTTGATTTGTTAAGGCTACAAGTGCTTTTCGCACGGCTAATGGGCTATCGCACTCGTTCGCAAAATTAATAAAGTAATTACGCTTGTGGCTTTGTATATAAAAGCCTGTGGGTAGTAGGCCGCTCATTATTGGGGTGTTATCGGCTACGTTATAGTGCTGCATTAATATCAGCGACATAGCATCTTGATGATCTTCATTCATATGAGTGATCATGCTTTGCTGCTGGCTTTCATCCCACTTTTTAGGCTGAGCTTGCCACTCGTTTTGCTCAAGCCAAAATATTTTTCCAAAACCGCCAATATAACGCACCCGTACTACATCTAATTGCCAAAGCTGAAAATCATGCGCATTGCGATAGCTTGCAGCCTCAGGGTACAAAGCTATATATTTATCAAGTAGCACTTCGCTTTGCTCTTTTGCCACAATAGAGCCATCACCTACGAGTGTTACTCGCCCATGTTCGTTTTGATCGCCATAATCGGCGGCATCAAAAATAGTTAGACTCATGCGTGAGTCCTGTTTTAAATTTTTGGTATGCTGAGCTATGTCACTAATAAAAAAGTAGATGCGGCCTTGTTCGTCACACATATAAGGTGTAACAGAGCCAAACGGATAGCCGCGTAAATTATTTGAAATGGTCGACATTACGCCGGCATGGGTTTTAAAAACGAGCGTACGTGCGTCGTTTAATGCTTGCTCTCTCATGAAAACTCCTGACGTTGAGAAAAAACCATGGGCGCATCGTTATAAGGATGAGGGTTAACGTGCAATTTCATGGCGTACATTTGTTGTAAGTTTTGTGCTGTTAAAACGGTATTTATAGACCCGCTTTGCAGCACTTTTTGGTTGTGTAATAAAATAGCGTTGGTTGCATAAAGGCTTGCTAAATTAAGATCGTGTATAGCAATAATGGCGCTGTTTCCTTGCTCTACAAAGGTTCTAACACAGCTAAGTAAAGTATGTTGATGACGCATATCTAGCGCTGATGTTGGCTCATCGAGCAACATTAATTTAGGCCCCGTTTGCGCAGTAAAAGCATCTAACTGGGCTAATGTGCGCGCCATATGAACTCGCTGTTGTTCGCCGCCCGAAAGCGCACTCATTCGACGTGTTAGGTAATGGGTTAAATCCATAAGTGAGGCATATTTTTGAACTTTATTGGCTTGTGTTTTAAGAGACTCTGTATAGGGATAGCGGCCCATAGCAATGAGTTCAAATACACTAAAATCAAAGCCAACATGGTTACTTTGCATCATTACAGCGCGCTTGCTAGCTAATTGCTCTTTAGAAAATGAATGCAAAGGTTTGGTATTAAATAGTATATCTCCCTCAAAGGGATGCATGCCTGCCAAAGTATGCAGTAAGGTCGATTTACCTGCGCCATTTTCGCCTATCAGTGCGACAAGTTGTCCTGCTTGGATATTGCCGCTAATACCCTCTAAAACACGATGGGTGTTAAAGCCTATATTGAGGTTGTTAAACGTGATCATGACCAATCTCGCTTATTTTTAATGATCAAATATATAAATAGTGGAGCGCCAAGTAACGCCGTTATAATGCCAATTGGCAGCTCCGCAGGCATAACAACCAAGCGTGCCAACCAATCTGAAAGTAGCAACACAATCACACCTAAAAGCATACAAAGTGGCAGCATATTCCGTAAGTGTGGCCCAACCATGAGGCGTGCGATGTGAGGAACAACTAAACCAACAAAGCCAATTAAACCTGTTAGCGCAACTACCGCACCTACGCCCAATGCAACTAATATAATGACGTATAATTTAAGCTTGCTGGTATCGACACCTAAGTATTGAGCTTGTGATTCACCAATAAGAAGTAGATTCATTGGCTCTTTTAATCGCCATAGCCCGATAAGGCTCAGTAAAAGCAAAGGACTCGCTTGTTTTATATTATCCCAACTCGCACCGCCTAATGAGCCCATGGTCCAATAGTTAATTAACCGCAGTGCGCTGTCATCAGCATAAAAACTTAATAACCCAATAACAGCAAATGCCAATGCATTAATAGCGACACCGACTAATATAAGCGTATTTATATTAATTTGTTTTTGTTGTTTTGAGACTAAATATACCAGCGACGTTACTGATAATGCGCCCAAAAATGAGGCATAAGGTAAGTAGTGTTGAGCGTTAAAATTAAACTGTGCACTAAGCGCAATAAAAGCCACCGCAACCATTGCAGCGCCTGCGCTTATACCAATAATAGAGGGATCGGCAAGCGGGTTACGGCACAGCGCTTGAGTTGCAGCCCCTGTTTGCGCAAGTACTAAACCCACCATCACTGCAAGAACAAAACGAGGCAGGCGTATTTGTGTAACCACATTGATTTGTAGCGCATCAAATTGACTAAAATGTTCAGGAGCTAGCCATGCAATAGCTAAACGCCAATCCCATCCTGCGGCTCCATAGCCTATGCTAAGTAATGTTAAAGCAAAAATGCAGCCATAACTTAATAGCATCCACTTATGCGGATTACTCAGTGTTATGGCGTTAAAACGATTCAAAGTTAACGTGCTCATAAGCGTGTTTTATACTCATGCAATGCTTGAATCGCAGTTGCAATACGCGGCGACATGCCCAGTGAAAGTAAGCTGTCCATGACCAGTAACTGACACTCTTGCGCTGCTTTTAATAAACGAAGTGTAGGCTGTTTACAAAAGGCTTGTTTCCCACCAAGGCTTTGCACAACATGCGCTGGCGCCACTAAAAAATCGGGCTGACTTACTGCCAGTACTTCACTGTTAATTGCTTTAAAGCCTGTATGCGTAGCAGCTATATTGGTAATGCCCGCATAATTAAACAGCAAGTTGGGCACCGTTTCTTGTCCTGCTGCGACGAGCCCACGCTCATTAGCTGAAAGTAAAAACAAAGCGTTATGAGTCTGTGTTTTTGCTTTAGTAGGTAACGATTTTTTTATTTTAGTAATTAGGTTTTGAGCTTTTAGGTTTGCATCTAAATCACTACCAAGGTGCTTAATTAGCGCAAGTAGTTCATTTACAGAAGTCGGTTTTTTATAGTGAATAACCTTCACTCCGGTCGCTTCTATTTGCTTGAGCGCCTGCTCCCTTCCCGCACCTTCAAGTGCAAGTAACGTAGTTGGGCGCATTGAAAGCACTCCCTCAGCGGCTAGGTCTCGATAGTAACCTACCTGTGGCAACAGTGTTGCTTGTTGCGGATACATACTTGATTGGTCAACCGCGACTAAACTATTTTGTTTTTCTAGTGCGTAGATTATTTCAGTTAATGTGCCGCCAGCACTGATCACACGCTCTTTCGCGAGTGCTGATTGAGTGGCTAAAGCCAGAAAAAAAATTAGGTACTTCATAACAAACTCCGATTTTATTTTTTAGTATTATAACCACTTTAATCTAAATGAAAATGATTATCATAATCAATTGATCTTATTTTGGGTTAGTTGTACCATTTAAAAGTAAATAATAAATATTATCATTTGGAGTGGAGATGAATCCCTTTTCTTTTAAATTTACAGCATTAGCCTCTTTGTTAATTAGCTCTGGTAGCGCATTGGCCGAAAATGTTATTGACGATCATATTGTGGTTAGTGGCTCTCGTTTTGAACAAAAGCTTGAAGATGTGACTGGCTCAGTAACGGTTATTACCGAACAAGATATTGAGCGTCAGCTCGCTGTAGATTTACAAACTATGTTTAAATACGATCCAAGTATCTCAAGTACTGGCAGTGGCGCAGGCGCGCAAACATTAACTGTACGGGGTGTTGGTGGCAACAGAGTTGTTTTTATTAAAGATGGAAGACGCACAAACGATGGCTACGCTGGCGGCGGCGGTTATTTAGTGGGTCGAAACTACTTTGATGTTGCGGGTGTTAAACAAGTTGAAGTTGCAAAAGGGGCGGCATCATCGCTATACGGTTCTGATGCACTAGGGGGAATTGTAGTAATAACAACTAAAGACCCGAGTGATTATTTAGTGGATCAACAAAGCTTAGTAAAAGTAGCGTTAGGTTATCAAGGCCAAAGCAATCAGGTTGCTGCTGATATTACAGCAGCAAAAGATTTAGGTGACTTTGCTATTAGCGCTGTTTATAGCCATCGCGATAGTGAAGAAGTACAAAACTACGTTGAAGATTTACCAGGTTACGATGCCCGCTCTGATGCTTTACTGCTTAAAGTTGAGCAAAAACTTGATAAAAAGCGGACCCTTAAATATACCTTAGATTACTTTAATCAAACAACAGAGCAAGTAATCACTCCATCCATTCAAGAAACCGAAGACGAAGATACAAATATCTCATTTGCACTCGATTATGATTCAGATATGGCAACAGCTATATTTGATAAATGGTATGGGCAACTATCTTATAGTCGATACGAGCAACAAAGTGACCAAATAAGCGCAGCTAGAAATTACATCGATTATAATGACTACGGGTTTGAGCAAGATATTTTAGGCTTAAAAGCGGTATTTAGTAAGGAAGTTAAAGGAGAAAATACCGAGCATGAATTTGTCTATGGAGTAGATATTGATTTATATGATACTACTCGACCACGCTTAAAAACCCGTGTATTAAATGATGGTACTGTTGATTTTACGAATGAAAAACAAAAAGCATTTCCTGGCGCCGATACTTCTTTAGTTGGTGTATATATGCAAGACAGTATTAAATTTAACGAGACTGATTGGTCGTTAGTTGCGGGTATTCGTTACGATTATTATGCACTTGAAGCCAAAAAAGATGCGTTATACGCTGACACCGAGCTTAACGATATTACCGAATCTGCGTTTTCACCAAAGCTGGGTGTGATTTATCAGGTAGACGATAATTTATCTTGGTATGGGCAATATGTTCGAGGCTTTAAAATACCGCCACACGACCAAGCCTATCAAAGCCATGGTGTTGAGCCATTTTATCAAATATTACCAAACGCAGATTTAGACCCTGAAAGCAGTGACTCATTCGAGATCGGATTAAGATACGCAAGTAGCGATATTAGTGTAAATCTAAGTACTTTTTATGCTGCCTATGATGACTTTATCGAAACAACCATTGCGGGTGTTGAGCCAACTTATATTCCTAATGTAAATAAAACATTTTACCAATACCAAAATATTAGCGAAACCCAGATCAGCGGTGTAGAAGCTGGTATTGCTATGTATGTCACCGACGATATTTTATTAGAAGCCAATGTTGCTTACGTAGATGGTGAAAACAAAGACTCTGATCAGCCACTTACTAGTATTAGCCCGTTAAATGGTTCTATATTAGTAAGCACTGAGTTTGGCAATGTTAATTGGACCGCTGCTTGGCGTTTAGCTAAGGCGCAGTCTGATGTAGTACTTGATACTAATGGTAATAAAACAACACAAGGTAACGGTTATGGTGTTGTTGATTTATATGCAAATTATCAGTGGAAAGCATGGCAAATGAATGTAGGTTTACTTAACCTACTCGATAAAGAGTACGTACCGTTTGAACTTATTGCTGGTCAATCCAAAGGTACTGATTTTAGCCAATATAGCCAACCAGGACGTAATGTTTCGGCTCGGATAAGCTATCAGTTTTAATTAAAAACAAAAGCCGTATATAAACTATACGGCTTTTTTAATTGCCTTCATATCAATTGAAGAATAACTGTAAAGGGGGTTAACAGCTGCTATGCATTATACAAAACAATAAAAAAAGCGCCTTAACCACTACATTAAGACGCTTTGGATGAAAAGCCAAATAACCAAAGTCGGGTTGAAATAGCTAATCGGGACTATGAAATTGTTAGAATTGATATGCCAATGACATCTTAAATTGAGTAGGCGCACCGGGGTAAACCCATAATGCGTTGTAGCTACTTTGAGCATATTCTTCATCAAAAATATTGTTAACACTGATATTTAACTTGGTGCGCTCGGTTAAGTTTACCTGCCCAAAAATACCAACTAGTTGATAGCTCGGTAAGTTAAATGTTAAATCGGCGGCATCGCCTAATCGCTCACTGGTGTACTGATAACTGGCACCTAGTTCTAGCTCTTTGCCAAGAACGACCGTTTGATGGTTAAGCGTTAGATTTAAGTTATTTTTAGGCACATTGACTAATGGGCTGCCTTTTTTGATTGGCACGCCCCAATCAGCATTTATTATGTCGTTTGCCGTACTGGCATCTATATAAGCGTAAGATAAATTAAACTTTGTATCATCAGTAATATAAGTACTTAAATCAAGTTCAACACCTTTACTATTTGCTTTACCAATAGGCGCTGAAAAACCTACGTTTACAGGGTCGGCTACTAACATATTACTTTTAGTGGCATCAAATAATGCTAGGGTTCCCGTTATGCCTTGGTAGCTAAATTTAGCGCCTACTTCAAATGAGTCACTGTATTCAAAGCCAAATGGGTCGCCATTTGCATCTGTGCCACTTAATGGTAAAAAGCCTTCTGAGTAGCTGCTGTATAAGGTTACAGCGTTGTTTAGTTCATATACTAAGCCTACTCGTGGACTTACCTGGCTTTGTGAACTGCTTGAAAGCACACCACTTTTGGTTTCTAAAATGTCTTGATCTACGCTATCGAATCTAAGGCCAACTAATAGCTTAATTTTATCAGTCAGATCCATTTGATCTTGAACGTATATACCATAAGCATCTTGTTGTTCGTTGTTTTCGTAGAGTAAACCTACTTCAGGACGAGCAACGTTATAATTCGGCTGATAAATATCAACTGTGTAAGTGCCATTACCGCCGCGATAACGATAAAGTCCAGTTCGTAAGTCGTATTTGTATGCGTCGGCTCCTATTAATAAGTGATGGGTAATGCCTGCGGTATCAAAATGCCCACTTAGCTCAAATTTAAGGCTGGTATCATCAACTTCATAATCGCGGTAGCGCTGTTGGCGGGTAAGTGTGCGGCCATCATCGAATAATGATTGGCGCGAGGGTGCAAGTTCAGCATCAGACGAAAACCCAGTTAGTTTAGAGCTACGGTAGTTTGCGCCTACAACGAGTGACCATTCATTGTTTATATCATGATTTAAAGTTACTTGGTGACCACGAGAATATACTTGCGTGTCACCATCGTTTGGATTGCCTAAATAGCGTGAGCTAGGAACAGTATTAAAATTATCATTAAGTACAACAACCCCACGGTCAAATAGCTGGGCTAAATCAACGTATTCAAATTCATAAGTGATACTGGTTGAAGCGTTTATTTGATGATAAATAGATGGCGTAACCACCTTTTTATGGGTGTACACCTCATCGCGGTAGCTGTCGCTATCTTGCCATGCGCCATTTATTCTAAATGCTGTGTTATCGTTAATGCCGTTTGTATAGTCACCTTCAACGCGATTAAAATTATCACTACCTAAGCTAAGTTTTAGCTCACCCTGTTGCTCAAATTGAGGTTTTTTGGTTACGATATTTACTGTACCGCCGGGTTCTGAGCGCCCGTATAGTGCAGAACCTGGACCTTTTAATACTTCAATGTACTCAATGTTTGATACATCACGAGGGCCGCTGAATCCGCGTCCACCGCTAAAACCATTAATTAAGTAACCCGATGGCATGTTTTCGTTACCCGATAATCCACGAATCGAAAAGCTATCCCATAATGCGCCACTGTTATTTTTACGTGAAATACTGGCAGAAAAATCCAGCGCATCTTGTAATTGAGTTATTCCTTTTTGATCAAGTACCGCGTTATCGAGGGTTTCGATTGATTGTGGCATTTGCTTTTGAGGAATATCGCCTCTGTAAGCTTGTTTATATGTAACCGCAATTTTCTCTATTGGTTGGCTTTGGGCAATGCTTTGTGCGCTTGCACTTAAGCAGGCTAAGTAAATTAATGAGTACTTCATAAAATGCTTTTTGGTAACGTTATATTATAACCAAAACTATAGCATGTGTTACTTTATAACAAAATGTTTTTTTGCGCTCTATGTGTGCGTCTAGTTTTTATACTAGCGGCTATACAGCTATCACGTTAAGATGGATGAAAATAACACAATAAGAATAATATAATGTTAACAAAAACAAATGCATTAATTTACTTTTTAGCCTTTAGCAGTGGCTTTAGTATTATGGGAATAGAGCTGTTAGGTGGGCGCATTTTAGCGCCTTACTTTGGCAGTAGCGTACATATCTGGGGCAGTATTATTACGGTATTTATGCTTAGCTTATCATTCGGGTATTTACTGGGAGGGAAGCTGTCTATTCGTCATCCTTCGTTGACCAAATATGGGTTAATCTTTTTAGTTGCCAGTATTATGGTGGTGCCCATTGCTTTGTTTGCTGAGCCAATTATGGCATTTATTTTTTCGCATATTGAAGACAGCCGCTACGGCTCGTTACTCGCCTCAACCGCGTTATTTTTTATACCCACCATTATTTTAGGCATGATCTCGCCCTACTCTGTACGTTTGCTGGTTACCAATAGTGAGCGCAGCGGCCAAGTGGCTGGCGGCCTTTATTTTGTAAGTACCTTAGGCAGTGCGTTGGGCACCATTATTACCTCTTTTTATATGGTACTGGCGTTTGATGTTAACACCATTATTTTAGGTTTTGCTGGTGTGTTAGGCACGCTTGGGCTAATTGCTATTAGCTTTGATAAACTTAAGGTGCGAGAGGCCGTTTATGCACAAGCTTAAATTATTGTTTATTAGTATAATGGCGCTGCTATTTTCAGCTCATAGTATGAGTAATGTTGTGCATAAAGAGCGCTCTTTATATCGAAATTTACTCGTTGAAGAAACTGGCGATTTACGCTGTTTAAAGTTTGATGAAAAAACCCGACAAAGCAGCCAAAGTTGCATGTACATTAGCGACCCTAAAAAACTGGTATTTAATTATACTAAGCTGGCTTTTTCTAGTTTATTACTGATTGATAACCCTAAAAATGTACTCATTATTGGTTTAGGTGGCGGTACGCTTTCTAATATGATTCATGAGCTATACCCAAAGGCACACATTGAAAATGTTGAAATAGATCCTTCGGTAATTAAAGTGGCGCGCGATTATTTTAACTTTATAGAAACCGATAACGTAACTACTAAAGTGCAAGATGGGCGTATTTTTATTAAACGTGCGGCGCTTAAAAGCCAGCAATTTGATTGGATTATTTTAGATGCGTTTAATGGCGATTACATTCCTGAGCACCTACTCACAAAAGAGTTTTTTGAAGAAATAAAAAGCGTATTAGCTGAAGGCGGAATTGTTGCTGCTAACACGTTTTCATCAAGTAAACTTTATGAACATGAGTCGGCAACTTATCATGCGGTATTTGGCGATTTTATTAATGTAACAGCCAATAATAATAGTAACCGTATTATTTTAGCCGGTTATAACAAAACCCCTACAGAGCAACAAATAGCACAGCGGGTTAAGCAACTAGCTCCGTTACTTGCCCCTTATGATGTTGATATAGAGGCAATTAGCCAACGTATGTTTTTCACTAAAGATGGAAAGGACTGGCCAAGTGATACTAAGGTGCTGACTGATCAATACTCTCCAGCTAATTTACTTAACTTTTAGCGGCTGATATCACATGGTCACTTATATCCGGTGACCCTAGGGTATTATTAAAAAGATAATATTTTAAGGAAACGGCAATGCACATTCACTTTATTATTCATGAACATTTTGAAGCGCCAGGCGCTTATGAAGCTTGGGCTAAAATGAATGGCCATACGTTGTCTTATACCCGTATTTATTTAGCTGAACCCTTACCTCAGCATACCGATGATATCGATTTTTTAATCGTAATGGGTGGGCCACAATCGCCCGCTACATCGCTTGCAGAATGCCCTTATTTTGATAGCAAAAAAGAACAAGCCTTTATTGCCAGTGCGATCACGGCAAACAAAGTGGTGTTGGGCGTTTGTTTGGGGTCGCAATTAATTGGTGAAGCGTTAGGCGCGACTTATCAACCTAGTCCAGAAAAGGAAATTGGTAAGTTTGCTATTACCCTCACCGATGCAGGCTTGAATCATCCGTTATTTAGCCATTTTGGCAGTGAGCTTAATGTGGGGCATTGGCATAACGATATGCCTGGGCTGACTGCTACGGCCAGTATTATTGCCTATAGCGAAGGTTGTCCAAGGCAAATAGTCGCTTATAGCGATTTAGTATTTGGTTTTCAATGCCACATGGAATTGACCACCGAGGTGGTTACCCTCCTCATTGCCAACGATGATTTAACTAATGCCCATAATTACCGCTTTGTTGAACAGCCCGAAAAGCTCTTAAGTCACGACTATAACGAAATGAACAATAAGCTTTATACTTTCTTAGATAAGCTTGCCGTACACTATTTATCTAAATAATACTTATTTACGTGAAGTTAAAATGCCAATTATTTACTTAGCCTGCTAACTAATGCTAAAATTTGCTGATATTCACAAGTAAGAGTTCCTATGAGTAGCACTATTCCTTTTCATGAAACACTCGATTTAACTTTATGCGGCAATATGGGTCGAGTGCACCGCTTATGTCGAGAAGCGGTGACACTGGCGGTTGAACCCTTAGGTTTAACTCAGTCGCGCTGGACGGCGATGATTCACTTACATCATTTACCTTTAGGGGCAACACAGCAAGCGTTGGCGACCAGTTTAGGTATTGAAATGCCCTCATTAACGCGCACCATTAAGCAATTAGAGCTGCAGAATCTAGTTATTCGGCAAGTTGATGAACACGATAAACGCAGTAAAAAATTGTACTTTACCGATGAGGGTATAAAGTTATTAGAACACTTAAAAGAGCTCACAAGCGATATTAAACAGCGTTTATATGCCGGTTTAAGCACGGAGCAGCTTGACGGTATGGCGCACAGTTTAGTGCAAATGGAAGAAAACGCGCGGCGTTGTATTGCAAGCTTATCTGGAGATAAATAAGTATGACACCCGATCAAAAATTTGCCCGCTACGTTAAAGTATCGCTCGTTGGTTTTATTGTTGTATTTTTCTATTATATTGTTGCCGATGTATGGCTACCGGTTACGCCACAAGCACGGGTTTACCATCCGGTTGTGCAAATATCGCCGCAAATAAACGGCCGTGTTACCGATGTATTGGTTAGTAATAACCAAACGGTTAAAGCGGGTGATGTATTATTTGAAATAGACAAAAACACTTACCAACTAGCACTTGAGCAAGCGCAGCTCGCGCTTGATGATGCCAAACTGCAAAATAAACGACTTGATACCAACGTAAAAGCGCTGGAGGCACAAATAAGTGCAGCTAACGCTAAATTGCATGAGCAGCAGCTATTAAAAAAGCGTGGCGAAACACTCTACAAACAAAACTCTATTTCGGAGCAAGAGCTTGAAAGCATTCGTGCAAATTTTGCAGCAAGCCAATCTAATTTAGCTGCCTTTGAAGCACAGTTGGCAGAAGCTGTTTTAGCGCGTGGCGATTCAGGGCAAGATAACTTAGCACTGCGCCATGCAGCAAACCAGTTAGCACAAGCTGAGCTTAATTTATCTTATACGCAAGTGCGGGCTTTAAGTGATGGCGTTGTAGCTAATTTACAGTTACTTGAGGGCTCCTATGCGGTTGCGGGTAAGCCATTACTCGCGGTTGTAGCAAAAAAAGCAGATTTGGTAGCCGATTTTCGTGAAAAGTCACTATTAAACATGCAGCCAGGCAGTTTAGCAAAAGTGGTATTTGATAGCCGACCTGGTGAAGTATTCGACGCAAAAATTGAAATATTTGAAGCGGGTGTCAGTGACGGACAACTTAGTGCGAATGGATTGCTTAGCACCACCGAAACCAGCAATCGATGGGTTCGGGATGCGCAGCGTCAGCGTATTCATTTAGTACTGCCAAATAATACTCAGCTTATAAATAATATGCCCAGTGGTGCGCGTGCCACTGTGCAGTTACTTCCACAGTCGGTTGTAGGTCAATGGTTGGGATCAGTACAGATCCGCTTTATTAGTTGGTTACATTACATTTATTAGTGGGGCAAGTAATGACACAACATGTTAGCCAAGCGCCACAACTCGATTCAAATGGTTTACGCCAAGCGCTACGGATTGCTGGCGGCTGCACTATTGGTTTTACTTTGTGCAAGTTAATGAATTGGCCAAATGGAATATTTTTTACAGTTTACCCTATGTTATTGCTCGGTTTAGTGCCAAGCATTAACAAAGGCGTGATACGTCAATTTGTTGCCAGTGCTGCCTACAGTGCGTTTATAGTGCTTATTTTACAGGGCTTATTTTCACACTTGCCGGTGTTAATAACGCTCATTATTTTTGCTAGTTTTTGCGTGTTATTTTACTTAATGAGCTCTGGTGGTGCGTTTTTATTTGGTGCGTTAGGTGCGGTGAGTTTATCGATTCAGTTACATTTTGCCAGCCATGTTGATCAAGCTAGTAGCATTTACCCGCTTATTTTAAGTAATGGTGTGGCTATTTTTATTACTATTATTATTGCGCTCTTAATGCATGGCTTGTTTCCTGATGTGACAGCGCGACCCATGCGCGCTGTACCGCACAAGGATAAAGAAAGTATTCGTCATGAGGTGTTGTTATGTGCCACGGTTGCGACTTTGTCGTTTGTGGTTTTTCAGGTGCTTGATTTGCAAGATTCAATTTCGGCGCAAGCGGCATCTATTTTAATTTTATTTTCGTTGTGTTTTAAGGCTGCGGGCACCGCAAGTTGGCAACGTATTATTGGTACACTGATAGGCTGTAATGCTGCTTTAGTTGCGCAGTTGTTTTTGTATAACCATACCGACGTTTTGCTTTTTCCGGTGGCTATATTATGGATTTTATCTTTTATATTCAGTCGTTTTCATATTTTAGGTGGTGGTCCACCGGGGGTTGGGTTTGGGGTATTGACCACTTTTGGGATTTTATTTGGTCAGTCGTTAGGCCCTGGGCAAGATTTAATATACAGCGCCATGTATCGATTTAGCTCGGTGGCTGTTGCAGTAACAGTAAGCTTAAGCGCAGTATATGTAGTGCATCGAATCCTAAACCGATTTAGCGTCACCCGCCATCATACTTATGATTAAATTAAAGGCTGCATTCGCAGCCTTTTTTATGTGCTTAACCAGAGTCAGGTTACTTAAGTTACAGCTTAATATTACCGCGGAGAGCTTTGGTTTGGCCGTGTTTGGTTTTTTTATCCATACGTTTACGCTGTGAGTTACGGCTAGGTTTGGTAGCACGACGTGCCTTATTAACCTTAGTGGCGCTTAAAATTAGATCTTTTAGTCGTTTAAGCGCATCTTCCCTGTTGAGCTCTTGAGTGCGGTGGCTCTGGGCTTTAATTATCAATACCCCTTCTTTGGTGATCCTTGAATCTTTTAAAGCAAGTAATCGTTCTTTATAAAACTCGGGCAATTTAGAGCGGTTTATATCAAAGCGTAAGTGTATAGCACTGGCTACCTTATTAACATTTTGTCCGCCAGCGCCTTGCGAGCGAATAGCGCTTAGCTCTACTTCCCATTCATCAATGGTTACGCTGTTTGAAATAGTTAACATAGTGCCCCGCTCTTTTTGCAAAAAAATGTATTATAACATCAGTACATTGACTTGTGGTGATTCAACTAATTAGATAGGCGGCCATTGCTATTTTCAATCTAATAATTGCTAAATAAACACATAAAAATGAATTTATTCTACACTTACTATATTGTTTTTTAATTCGCTTTAATTATATGAAACAAATATCTATTTTAATGTTTTTGGTATGTATGCTCGCTATTTCGTATGCTGTTTATGCTAAATCATCACAAACGTTTAGTGCTGGTGTAATTGCACAAGAACAAGTTTATCCAATTAAAGTGTTACCTTTGGGTAATTTTCAACGCTGTTTTGTTGTTGCTGCGCAAAAAGAAGATGCTCTGTATTCTGCGTGTTATATTAAAAAGAGCGCGCAATCGATTTGGGTTGCCGAATCCGCGGGAGCGCGTTGTGAAATAAAATGTGAGTCGCATTTAAACAGTGATGGCAAAACACAGGTGCAGTACTTTACTACTGATTTATAGCAAAAATGCTGTGCCAAGGTTTCTTTATCGCGGTGGTGAGCCCTTTTATTTGTTTAACCACTTGCTTATCACACGCTGTTTGCTTTGCATTATGCGGCCCTGACAGCATCAAATAATGGGCTTCACCTTTTATTGCTTGCTTTGCTACGAACAGTGATGGATTTTCCCTTAGCAGTTTTTTATTAACTGATTTTTCAGAGGTATATGCTACGTACTGGCAAAAGTAAGTCTCAGTTTTTTGGGTTTGCATATCGCCCCACTCCCCTATTTTTCGCCACTGTGGTGAGGCATATCGCCTTACATCAACCATAAAGCTGCCATGAAGCGCCGGTATTGAATAAACATCATTAATGGTTTGCTGTGCTTTAGCTGCATTATTATATGGGCCTGCAACGAGGTAATAGCTATCACGGTTTTCATGTTTATATAACTGCAAAGCATAGGCTGCTTTATCAATTTTATTCGCCACAATAAGTGCCGATTGAAACTTTTTGAATACGCCTAATTGCACAAAATAAGGCGTGTTTTGGTTTGCTTTAGCTGCTGTTGTTGGTTGCTTATTTAAGATATTAGCGTTATTTGTGTATACAATGATGTCTTGCAGTATTATGGTATCGCCGCTTTTTTCAGTGATGACCCGCTCAGGAAGGTTCTTTATGGTTATGTTTTCTGATAGCTGCTCATTTTTTTCTATTTCGAGAATATAATTTCCTTGAGAAACATTAGGAAAATAATAATAACCATCATATTCAGTGACCGTTGAATAATGTTTTTCGCCGCCCTTTTCTTTAAGTACAACCGTCAGTCCTGCGATAGGTTTACTCTTTTCATTGCTCGATAGATAAATAGTCCCCTCAACCTCGTTGTAGACCACTAAAGGAATATTTACTTTGGTTTGTCCGCCTCTATGAGCTAATGTTTTAATTTTCCCTAAAGAGGGCTGCAAGTAAGGATTAGACAACGAGCGTAAATTAACATCTAAAACCTGGCCACCGTAACTGCTTGGCAGCAAGACCTTTCCGTCATTATTGGTGTATTTATCTCGCCATAGATAGTTGCCAGTAAAATTAACGTCTTGAATTGGCTCATCGCCTTGGTCAAAGATTTCATTTTCATTCCAGTCTATGAACGAACTAACTTCTATTTGCCCGGAATTTAATGAGCGAGGAGTGTCAAAGTTAAAGTCTGCTTCTAAATGATCAAAACTAAATGTGCCATTTAAACCTAAAGAAAAGCGCCAATCACCTTGATTATCGACTTGCCCTGATACTTGTATATTAAATATCTCATGGCGGTATGTATATTGATGATTTAAAAGTGTACTTGCCGCAGAGTTAGACTGATAAGTCAGCTGGGTTTGATTAAAAGTGCTTTGTGTTTGTGGCCAGCGCAAACTACTTCTCAAACGAGTGAGTTCTGCGCCATTATTAGCCTGCCAATCTAAGGTGTTGGTCCATTTCCAAGAGGCAATATCTATTGAAGAATAAAGCCGGTTTATTAGGTTATTTGTATCGTCATCATAAAATAGTTGGCTTGACCATGTTCCTCCGACATAACTTTTATTGATGCCTAATGAGAATCGATTTTTAGTGTTAGTATTTTTACGTACTTCATTGTTCCACTTCATATTCCAGTTAAGGGAGTTAAAAAAATCAGTGCGGCCATTGAGGCTCAGTGAAAGCCTATTTTTGAGTGAGTTCTCTTGTGCTACAAATAAAGCGCTAGAAAAGTTATTAAGGGCACTGTATTCAACATTAACATTGATATCGTTATAAAGTTTATTAGAAAGTAGGCCTCTAAAACCGGCAAAATAAGCATAGCCAGCATCGAGTTGTTTTGTGGCTAAAAAACGGTAACTGCCGTGTTCTGTAAGTGTGTTTAGCCCAGATGATAGGTAGCTGCTGTTATTTTGTTCGGTTTGCAAATAAGTAATTTGAGCGTCATATGTAATAAACTCACTAATGCCATAAGAGAGATTACTTTTAAAGGCATTACTCATCGCCGTTGAGGAGTTACTTGATTGATTAAAAACGCTTTTATCTGTTTCTAAAAACTCCACCTGATAGCTTATTTTTCCGGGCGATAGTGCGTCTTGCCCTATTGTATACTTTTGAGTGCGTGTAACTTGCTCGCCCTGTGAGCCAAAAAGTTTAATTTCAAAGATATTGTTGCCGTAAAAAGTTTCAACATCGGTAAATCGAACCAAATTTTCGTCGTTAGCTTGAGTAGTGGCAATAAACTGGCCATTTCGGTGCAGCTCTGCTTGCCAGCCCGGTAGTGCCGGTTCTTCAATGGTGATGGTTGAAAAGTTTTGTGCCGAATGCGGGTTAGCATTTGAAATATAAAATCCCCGGCCTTGGTTTGAGCTAGTAATAAGCTGATCTGATTGAGATTGAATATCTCCCAATTGATAGTGAATGCGTGCCAGTGAGTGATCTTGTTCACTTAAGTTAAAGTCTTTAGTTATTTTTAAAAAGGTATTAGCGGTGTTTTCGTTTTTGTTGAATCGTAGTTCAGCTCGATGATGAAATAAGTCAAAGTAGCTATTAAGCCTGAGTAGCCCCTTATAGCGATTATTGGACGATTTATAGTTTGCTGATAGCGAATATTCAGACACTGGATAGGTTAGCGTTTGGTATTGGTCGTCTATAAAGTGGTCGTATTGCAGTGCTTTGGACTTAATTTGTTTTGTAATACCACTCGTTAATTGGTTGTTATTATAAGTAAGCAAGTTACTAGAAAATGAAACCTGCATCAGTGAGTAATCAAAGCGCGAGTCGGTATTTAAAAGTGTATTTATGACGGATAAATCAACATAGTGGTCGTAGTCATCGACAGCCCACAATGAAACATTTTCTGAGGGCGCTAAAGTTGAGGAAAGCTCAGCATTGAGAACCAGCTCACTTGCGTCAACTTTAGCAGCCAGTGTATTTTGTGACACATTTAAGCTAATTCCCATAGTCGATTTCAGGGCGCTTATGGGCAATAGCAATTTATTTGATTTTGAATAGTAAGCTTCTAAATCAGAGACAACTGAGCGCCCATTTACCCTGACATTTATAATCACAAAAGACTCCTCATCAATAGGCCATTGATAAAGAGTCGGTAACTGCTTTGCGATGATTGCTTTGGGTGCAATTAACAGTAATGTACAAAGTAACAAGCGAGCCGTTATACCGTAGTATAAGGCATTAATGTGTAGCATTTTTATTTGATATTAATGGGAATCGCTAACTCTATTTTACCGCCATAAAGTTCGTTTTCTTTGTAATTGAGTGTCAAAGGTCCTGTCACAGGAGCTTGTAAAGTGATGTATACCTTGCGACGAGATAGAGGGGTATAAACGGCCACATTGGCTATTTCACCAACCATTACATTATTCTCATCAACTAATTCAAAGTTTCCATACACAGAGCGATTCCCTGTGAGTGTTTGCCAAAATGTTAGAGTCGGGCGCCCATTTTGAGTAATTAATTGCGGGTTTATTAATTCTGAGTCAGCCTCTAATTGGCCATGACGAACGATAACAGGCACGCTGTAAGCAACCTTAGGCCTAATGCTTATTCCATCAGCGTCAGGGTTTTGTGATTCAGAGGCTATAATTTTAAGCACCGCTCTGTATTCGCCAACAGCAAGCTCGGCTTTTTTGCGAACGGTCATTCTGATAGCTTGCATCCCTTTGGGTGCAATAGTGCCGCGACGTGGTGAAAACCGTAGCATGTTTTTGGCAGAGCGCCCTTCAACTTGTTGTGGAGTAACATCTATAAGCGCTCCTTCTTCGGTCATATCTTTATGGGTAACAACAAGTTTAAAATCGAGATTTTTATTAGAGGTATTGCGGATAAGTAGTGAATTATTTTTAGTACGCCCATCAAAGTATAAACGGTATTCAGACAACGCAAGGTTGGCATTACAAATTTCAGGTAGTAAAAGAGTTAGGCAAAGGGTAGCCCAACAAAAAAGTTTAAGAATCATGGGACAACTCAACAACATGATAATAAAAAGTGGAGCGCGATGCTCCACACATTTTTATTTTTAATGCGCAATTACGCAAAAAAAAATAAACTGAGGCTAACTTAGTAAGTTAGCCTCAGCTTTCATAGTCTTATTGGAAAGACACATCTACAGTATAATCTACAGTGTAAGCAGCGCCCGCTGTCAGTGTAGAATCAACCGTCATATCACCATATACACTAACAGTAATATCTGTTGCACTTGCATCAGTAGTGAAAGCAGACGCAACATTGTCAGCAGTTGTTACACTGGTTGTGCCATCTGTAGCCGTTGTTACTGGAGCAAAAGTTAAGTTAGTGCCTGTGCTTCCAGATACAGTAATATTCATTGCTGAATTTGGCGCTAAACCAGATACAGTAATTCCACCTAATTGAATGTTTGCATCTGACGCATCACAGTCACCCGATACAACGCCTGCATTATCCATCGTACAGGTTGAGCTTGTAGATAAACGAATTTTACCAAAGTGAAGTGCGCTATCCTCTGCAAAAGTAGGCTCAGTCCAACCATTTACACTTGCTTGAAATGTTTGGTTAGATGCAAGTAAAGAAGTTGATGAGATTGCTAGTAAAGCGGAAGCTGCAAAGATTTTTTTATTCATAGTTTTTCCATTTTTAAAAATTATTATTTTTTTACTTCCATGCAAGTTAGTTTAGAGGAGAACCTCAATCCATTGTTTCGGATTTAAACACAGTTGTTATCAAAAAGGAATTTTTTGTTAACGCTGTTGCTGTTTTTAGGGTGTTTATGATACAAAATCATTAATTTTAATCAGGAAAATGCAACGAGAAAAATAACACAGATACTAATTTTATTTTAACGCTTGTGGGACTTAGTTTTAGGTTTGGCCAGAGTGGTTCAACTGATGCTGAGCCTATAATGATGTTTATCAATCATTATTTATTTTCCTAGAACTATTATGTAAGGCAGTACTAACGCTTTTTGCCTTAAGCTCTATGCTTAAACGGTAAAAAATCTGCTGCAAGAAGTATGTGAAATGCTCATTAATTGAGCATAAATTACTCATTGTATTTCATCGTCGTATGCATGATTAAAGTCATTACAATTTAAACTCATATATTTAAGATCAGATTTTTACTAACTTACCGCTTTAAAAGTATAAAACTTAATTTTTTACGCACGTTTTTTCAGCGTTTTGCTTCATTTTTAGCTCTCTCAGTTAATCAGTTAGTAAAAAATCGGTTTATATAGGCGATATTTTATACCTTGTTAGTAAAATACTGATCCTAGATTATCTGAAGGATACTTAATGTTTAAAAGGTCTTTAATTATTAACTGCTTGTATCAAAACTTCTGTTTGGGCTGTGTAAAAACTCATTAAAAAAAGTGCTTTTAGCTAAATTTTAATTTCATATACTGACGGATGTTTACTGCGCCTATATATATTTCGTCGGTAACAACAACACATCTAGGAAGGCCTTTCCTTATACGTGTTGTTTTATTACTGGTTGTTAATCTTAATGTAGATCAGCATTTAACTAACTCAATTTAATGCTTATCACTGCATTCAAATACAAATAAGAATTACTATCTTTTGTGTTTGTTGGCGTTATAATATCGCCATCTTTTTTAGCTATGTTTAAAAGGAATTCGCAGTATATGCAGGCCTCTAACCGTCTTTTAGACTTTCCCAAACCCGCTTTTTCTATGTTATGGCAATTTATGCAGCGCTTTAACTATAAATTAGCGGTTTTATCGCGTTTTTTTGTCGCCATTGTGGGCGGGTATTTTTTTACTGCCGTCAGTGTGTCGCTGTTAAGTGTTGTGGTGCCGGTCTCTAAAGTTGACGCGGTTCTTTTAAGTGTGTCTGCGAGTATTTTAATTTATGCACTGGTGTTTATTTATAGTTTTTATCTTCAGTCGTTAAAAACAGTTTGGATCAGTATTTTACTAAGTGTTGCAGTGCAATTTTTTATATTGTCGTTAATGAAGGGATGGTTATGAAAGGGAGTTTTTTTCGCTCAATGACCTGGTTACATACATGGGTAGGTTTACTCGTGTGTTGGTTACTGTATTTAATATTTTTTGCAGGCACCATCAGCTTTTTTAGAGATGAAGTTAGTTTATGGAATCAGCCAAGTATTCATAATATTGAGCAGCAGACAGACCGTATTGGCGCGCAACAGCAACAAATAATAAGCGGCGTTGAGTATTTAAATTCGCAAGCACCTAATGCGCCTAATTGGCGTATAACACTCCCAGAAGAACGTGTACCCTATTTAACGTATGGTTATGCTAAGCCAAAAGAGCCAGGGCAGCGCAGAGCGTCTTTTGAAAACACCCGTATAGATCCAAATTCCATGCAGCCTTTAGCACCCTTTGTAGATACCCGAGGGGGAAATTTCTTTTATCGCCTGCATTTTGATTTACATTATATTGATGTAAAAACAGCGCGTTGGATTGTGTGTTTTGCAAGCTTGTTTATGCTTATTGCATTGATATCAGGGATAGTAATTCATAAACGAATTTTTAAAGATATGTTTGTTTTTAGAGCTAATAAAGGCAGTCGTAGCTGGTTAGATGTACATAATTTAAGTTCTGTATTTGCCTTACCGTTTCATTTAATGATTACCTATACCGGCATTATTACTCTGATATTTATGATATTTCCCTACCCCGCGCAAACCGTTTATGAAAATGGAATACGTGGTTTTTTCAATGATGTTTCGCCAAGTAGTCCTGTAACAGAATCATTGCAAGGTACTGCACCTTTAGTGCCTATCAATACTGTTTTAGATCAGGTTTATACTAAGTGGCCAGAGGCTGATATAACTCGGGTAATTATTAATAACCCGAATAAAGCCGCTGCAACTATTATGGTTTTGGTGAGCCCTGGGAAAACATTAAGGGATCAATCACCCCGTTTAATTTTTAGCGGAGCGAGTGGTGAACTTGTTGCTCAAACTGATGATGAACTCACTGGCAGTAAGGCGCTATATGAATCATTAAACTCAATGCATACTGGGCGTTTAGCAGAACCATTATTACGTGTTTTATATTTCTTAGGCGGCATTGCCGGCTGCATAATGATAGCGACAGGCTGCATAATGTGGGCTAAGCGCTTACGCGAAAGAATGAAAAAAAATACTCAACCATCTTGGGGGCTAAAGCTCGTTGAAGGGTTAAATCTAGGAACATTGATGGGATTACCCTTGGCTACATCGGCTTTCTTTTTGGCTAATCGTTTACTTGGCAAACAGGTTGATGAGCGCGCGGATAAAGAAATACTCGCTTTCTTTTTAACTTGGCTATGTGTGTTCATCATTGCCTTTGTAAAGCGTGACAAGTTGCAGTGGTGTGTGATGGCTGCCATAAACAGTATTGCTTGCTTTAGTGTGCCACTTGTTAATGCGATAACAACAGAGGGTAATATATTCAGTTACTTGCGTAACGAGCAGTGGGCATTATTTATGTTTGATAGCCTTTTTCTAGCAATTGGTTTGCTGTTTTTGTTACAAACCGAAAAATTACGTACTGCTCTGCAAGCTAAAAAACCAACTCCAATAAATACTCAGGAGCAAAAGGTATGATTGCCTTGCTTCCTTTTAGTTTATGTTTGCTGGCTTTTAACTGCTTTGCGCTGGCTAAGTTTAATCATTTTAAGGATGTTTTTAATAAGCGCCCCACTCAACAGCAGCGTTTGGTTTTATTGAGTATTGCTTGGATCAGTATTTTACTAAGTTTGCTGTTATGTGTTAACGAATTACAAGGTTATGGTGGTTTGCAATTTTGTGGCTATATGACGTTAAGTGCTTTAATTGTAATGATTTTTTATAGCTTTTTGGTGAGGTTAACTAAACTTTTTAACTTACTCATATTAGTAATATTGGCCATGAGTACGTTATTTTTTGGTTTAAATGGGCTTTAGTTAGTAAAAACCTGATCCCAAAAAATAGGCTAAATTGCGGAAAAAAATGGCAAGCCATCAGGCTTGCCAATTAAAAAAGGGGGATTGTCATTATGTCTTCACCTGCCTGTCTCTTTGCAGATGCGGCTAATATAGCCTTGCTTTATTTAACTTACCTTACAGTAAGGTGATCGTTTTATTACAGCTAAGGTTATTTATCATACTCTCATGTAAACCCCCTTTACAGCGGTTTTTGATTTACCCAAATAATTTCGTCAGTTGCAAACCCAAGCGCCTTTACTTGGCTTAAAAAGTGCTGCTTAAGCTCTTTGCTTACTGTTGGTGTGCGTGATAAAAACCATAAGTAATCTTTGCTATAACTGGTAATAAAGGCATATTGATAATCAGGTTGGTCGAGCTCAAAAATAATATAGGCACCATAAAACGGCCCAAAAAATGACACTTTAAAATGCCCTGTATCGGTGTTTTCTACAAATTTAGCTAAGCCTTCGGCTTCGTCCCACTGCTGATCTTTGCTAATAAATCCTTTGTTTAATACCTTTACCGTTCCATCATCGTTAATTGAGTAGGTGGCTGTTACTTGTTCCATCCCTTGTTCAAAAGAGTGGTCTAATCGTGCTATCTCATACCACTTGCCTTGGTACTTTTCTAAATCAAAGTTTTTAACAGGGGTTATTCCTTCAGGTGCGCTGGTACAGGCACTGAGTAAAAACATAGCAGTAATAAATAATACGGTTTTAAAAGCGAGTTTCATGTTGTTTCCTTTTCTTTAGAAATTGCTATAGGATCGCTCTAATACTAAAGCAATTTAAAGAACTTAGCATGAAAATTTGGGTTGATGCTGACGCTTGTCCGGTGGTAATAAAAGAAATTTTATTTAGAGCTGCAGAGCGTACGCATACAGAAACAATACTGGTTGCAAATCATGCCATGCGCATTCCACCATCAAAATTTATTAGCCGACTGCAAGTGTCATCAGGCTTTGATGTGGCTGATGATGAAATAGTTAAACGAGTTGAAAAGGGTGATTTAGTGATCACTGGAGATATTCCGCTAGCTAGCGAAGTGATTGATAACGGCGGCCAAGCGCTTAATCCGCGCGGTGAGCTTTACACCACTGAAAACATTCGCTCCTTACTAAATGTACGCGACTTTATGGATACTATGCGCTCAAGCGGCGTAGAAATGAGTGGCGGGCCGCCTCCGTTAAGCCAAAGTGACAGACAAAACTTTGCTAATAATCTTGACCGTATTTTAGCGCAAAATAAGAGTAGTTAAGGTGAGCAGGCAGTTAATAGGGTTAGGTGATGACTCATTTAGAGTTGCTGTGTATGTCGCAAAAGCGCCCCCTATGCCCTACTTTGAAACACTAGAGCAGCTAGAGCCTGTGGTTAGTGGGCAAATAAACAGTATAAATCAGCACTGTGGCAATGGCTGGCGAAAAGTCTTTAATGTGTACGCTAAAGTGTTATTTGCGCTGCCAAGCGAGTATTACTCATTTGCTAAACAAGCAGTAAGCTGGCAAGCATATCGAGATGAGCTGTTGTTACAACAGCATAGCAAGACGGCATTACTATTTAGCACACCGGTGCTTACTGAGAGTAAAAACCAGTTGCACATTATTGCTGGGCGAACTCACGCTAAAAACTTAATACAACAAGGTAAATTAAACGCCCAATTTGATTGGCTTGATGATGAGTTTGCTATAGATAAAAGCCAGAATATTATTGTGTGCCCCTATTTTGATTATAGGCAGCTGAGTAATATTAAAATTGCCCGTTTGAGTGAATTAGTGGCTCAGTTAAGATAAGCCACTTTCTTTTTTGCTACTGTTACACGACGTGAGTTAGTTTTTGTGCGCTATCAACTAGCATTAGTGAGCCCAAAATAAACAGTACACATGCCGATGCACGCCCAAACTTAAGGGACAATGCGGGATTGTTACTAAGGATTTTTCTGGCACTTATCCCTATTAACCAATACACCAACGCACAGCCTACTAAATGAATTACACTCAGTACCAGCAATTGTTCAGTGATAGAAAACGATAAAGTTGGCAACACAAACTGTGGTAACAAGGCTAAAAATAACAGCATGACTTTAGGGTTTAAACCACTAATAATAAAACCCTTTCTCATCCACTTTAGAGGGGTGTCTGAGGTGTGTTGTTGGCCATCGTTATAGGCAGCAGGCATAGGAGGAAATCGGTACAGTGATGTAGCAATCCAAATTATGTATAAAGCACCGAACAAGGTTAACAGCTTTATAAAAATGTCATGTGAAGCTAATAGCGCACCTAACCCTACCACTACTATTAAACTGGCCATTAAATGCCCAAGTATTAACCCCGCTACCGCAGGAACAATTTTATCGCCTGCTATTCCTGCACTAATTGTATAAGCCCAATCTGCACCAGGGGTGAGAACAAACAAAATTGATACCAGCCAAAAAGAAAAAATAATATTAATATCCATAGCGCTATAACCTAAAATAAGTGAGTAGCTATTTTATTCCTTTCTGATGAGTAAAAGTTACTGTATTTTACTAATATAAGCGTTCATTTTAGGAAATAATCAACTATGGATACCATGGATAGGAAAATTCTTGCCGAATTACAAGTTGATGGCAGACTTACCCTCTCTGAATTGGCTGATCGTGTTGGGCTAAGCGTATCGCCCTGTCACCGCCGTGTTAAAGAGCTTGAGAAAAGCAAAGCAATTGTGGGTTACCGTACCGAAATATCACCTGAGAAAGTGGGTTTAAACTTTTCTGCGTTAGTATTTATTACTATTAAAGAGGGCGATAAAGTGTCGTTAAGCAAATTAGAGCAAGCAGTGGATGCTATTCCTCAGATCACCAATGCTCAGCGGCTATTCGGTACACCTGATTACCTGTTACATGTCGTTACTAAAGATTTAGCCGCGTTCCAACAACTCTACGATGACAAGCTATCAGCCCTACCAGGTGTACAACGTTTAACCTCAACCATTGTAATGAAAGATATTGTAAGAGCGCGTAATTTGCACTTTTAACAGGTTACGTTTTAACACGAAGTTTAAAAAGTTAAGCCGAGGACGCTGTAAAGCCTATTATGAGAGGCTTTACCGTTGTATATAAAAATAAAGTATAAATAAAGCTTGTTATAAACTGTATTGCTGTTATTCTGCTTGCCATCGGGTTGATAGAAAGCCCAATTTATTTGTAAGTACCACGTTGTTATTAGTAATAATCCTTCGCGATATCCTCAAGTTAAATGTTTGTTTTCTTCCTGTTAAACGCCTATTTTAAGGCAATTTTTTATTTATTTTTTTAGGATATTATTATGTCTAATACAACTACTGGTACTGTAAAATTTTTCAACGAAGCTAAAGGTTTTGGTTTTATTGAGCAAGAGTCTGGCCCAGACGTTTTCGCACATTTCAGCGCAATCTCAGGCGACGGTTTCAAAACTTTAGCTGAAGGCCAAAAAGTACAGTTCAGCGTAACTCAAGGTCAAAAAGGCCCGCAAGCTGAAAACATCGTTTGCATCTAATTTAAAGGGAGTGGGCTTTAAAGCGCACTCACCACGCTAAACTAACGTTAAGCGATAAAGCTAATATCAATACGATATTAGCTTTTTTTTTGAAAAAAATTTATACCACGTACCCACTAAAACCAAGTGCTTTAAAGTACAGTTTTGGAATGCCAAAGCCACATTCATTAAGTAACTCACTAAAACGCATCCGATCAAGCGGGTAAAACTCACGCTCTAAGTTATGTGCCATTTGCGTTTTTCCTGCTTCACTAAGGCCAAGCTCTTTGCATGCATTAAGTTGTGCCTCTCGTTCAAACGGGGTTTCTGGGCGCATTAAATCAGCAATAAATACTGGTGCAGATTTTTTAAGATTATTTTTAATCCCCTTTAATAACTGCTTCTTATCGCCGTTATCTTCAACAAAATGCATCACCAATAAACATAATACCGCGTCGGCTTTAACTTTTAATTTATCTACTGGTTGGCACTCAATGCTGATACGTGCATCAATACCTTGCTCTATAAAGCGTTGCTTAGCAATGGCTAACATGTCGGCCGAGGTATCTTGAGCGGTAAACTGCCATGTAGAATTAATATTCGCCAGCGCTGCGATTTCTTTACCTGTGCCTGCGCCTACCACTAAAATATGGGCGTTATCAGTTAACGTAGCGCTTAGCTGTGCGATGGTTAGTTGATGTAATAGCTCGTAACCTGGGACTAAACGGGTAATACGGTTATCATACTCTTGTGATTCTTCGCCTGTAAAAGTGGGCATACTATTTCCTTAAATTACGTTTATGGTGGAGTATCCACCCGGTTTTTTAGCGACATAAATTTGCGTTGCAACGCGTTCGCTCATTTCACTTACATGTGAAATCACACCGACCTTTCTACCTTGCGCTTGCAGTGAATCTAGCGCGTCCATTGCAATACTAAGTGTTTCACTATCTAGTGTACCAAAGCCTTCGTCAACAAATAACGAGTTAATTTGCACTTTGTTTGAAGATAAAGAGGCCAGCCCTAATGCAAGTGCCAACGATACTAAAAACGACTCTCCTCCAGAGAGTGTATTAACCGAACGCTGTTCATCGGCCATATCGCGGTCAATAATCGCTATATCAAGTGAGTCAGCTATTGCTGTGAGTTCGTAACGCTTATTCAGCGTTTTTAAATGGCTATTAGCATAATGTAGCAATATTTTTAGTGTTTGTGTTTGCGCTAAATTACGCATTGTTTTGCCGGTTGCATCACCGAGCACTTTATTAAGTAAATGCCATTGTTCTACTTGTTGTTTAAGCTTGCTTAGCTCAGCCTGCTTGCCCTCAAGAGCTTTTGCATTTTGGTTGTGCTGCTCGATGGCAGTATTAATCGTAAGTAAGTTATTGTGTAATTGTGTTTGCTGCACAGTTAATTGAGTTTGTTGCTCAATTAACTGTGCTTCGCTGTGTGCTGGCTTATTATTTTGCTGATGCTGCTCATTGGCATTTTGCTGTTGTTTTAGCGCAGCATGAGCATCAACTAATGCTTGAGATAACTGCTCGCTATGCTTTAGCTGCTCTTTAATATCGTCATTACTTATAGCCAGTAGCATCTCGATTTGCTGATGGCTAATATCAGCATAAAGCGCGCTAAACTCTTCAAACCAAGCACTATAGCGTGTTTCAAGTGTGGTTAGCTCTTGGCTGTTATCGGCGAAGCGCTGCTCAAGGTTTTTAAGCGTAATAGCGTGCTCATCGCGCTGTTTTACGGCGCTATCGTGTGCCTGTTGACTCTGATTTAATTCACTCTGGCACTGCTCTACTTGTCTATTCAGCTGAGCCTGGTAGTCATCAGCGCTAATCGTTTGGTTATCGAATAACGCTAAGCGTTGTTGCTGGGTATTGTTGTGTTGTTGCTGTGCCTGGGTTAAATCGTCGTTGAGCGTGCTAATTTGCTGCTCAGCTTTGGTCATAAGCGGGGTTAGCTGCTGCAGCTGTAAATTGGCGCTGTCTAGCTGCTTTTGAGTTTGCTCAAGTTGTAGTTGCTGATGTTGATACTGCTCTACTTGCTCACCTAATTCGCTTAGCGTTAACGCGCCGGTTTGTAATGTTTGCCAAAATTGACTGTTTTCAAAATGAGAATTCAGCTCACTTATAAGTGTTTCGCTTTGGCTGAGCAATTCCTGGTGCTTATTATTAAGCATGGTGAGCTGATTGTTCAGTTCAACATGCTGGGTATTTAATTGTTGCTGAGCAGTCTGTTCTTTTTTAACCGTGTTTTGCAGTTGGTTAACCGTTTCTTGCAACTGGCTTTGTTGTTTTTGTGCTGCAAAGTACTGCGCTTTTTGCTCGCTTAATTGTTTATGGGTGTCATCAAGCTGCTCAACGCTCAAGTCATTAAGATCTGTTTTAGCCGCTTGCATGGTGTTTTTAATGTCTAACATTTTGGCTTGGGTATCAGCAATCGCTTGGCTTTGCTGCTTATGCTCTGCGACTAAAACAGCATGCTGCGTTTGATGTTGATGTAGCTGGGTTTGTGCATCTAAGTGCTGCTGCTTAGCGCCAGTATAAGTATTTTCAAAGTCGGTTATTAAGTTATTAAAAGGTTGGCTTTGATTGTTTGCAAACGGGTGCTCAGTGGCTCCACAAACCGCACATGCCTCATTAGGCAGTAGTTGTGCGCGTAAATGTTCAACATGTTCACTCGCACGCAGCCGTGCTTGATTAAGCGATTGCTCGGTGTGTTTAAGTGCTTGCTCTTTTCTGCTTAATTGCTCACGCAGTGTGATGTTAGTTTGTTCACTCTGAGTTAGCTTTTCTGCTGTAGTACTTTGTTGCTGCACTGTGTGCTTTAGTTCTTGATTAAATTGCTTATAACGCGCTCGTTGCTCTTTTAAATAATCAATATTTTTAAGCTGATTATCACACTGCTCAATATTGAATTGCTCTTGCTGTTGGGTGAGTTTATTTAGGTTTTGTTTTTCAGTGCTTAGCACTTGCTCTGCATGTTCAAGCTGTTTATTTTGCTCATTAAGGTTGGTAGCGAGTGTGCTTAGCTGCAAAGTAGTTGCTTGCTTTTGTTGCTCGAGTATTTTTAATTGCGTTGTAGTATTAAAAAACTGCTTAAAGCTGTGATTAAAATAGTTCCAATCAGTGGCCAATGGCTTTAGTTGATTGTTTTCCTGTAACCATTGCTGATGCTGAGCACTTTGTGTTGTTGCCTGTTCTACGCTGAGTTTATTTTGTTGTAACTGCTGTTGTAATTCGCTTAATTGCTGCTGCTCTTTGGCTTTTTGTTGTGTCAGGCTTGTTATACTTTGCGTAAAAATAGCTAATTGACTGTCGAGCTCACGTGCCTTTGTAATCAGTGGCTCAGCCGTTTGTTTTTGTTGTTTTGCTGTTGCTAAGTCGCTTTGTTGTTTTTTAACCTTACTTGCTTGTTCATTAATAAGCGCGGCATGATCCAGCGCGTTTAATTCCTTTATTTGCGAATTTAACTGGCTGTTTTGCACCGTTAAGCTTTTAAAGCGCTGGCGATTGTCTTTAATTTCAAGCGCACTTTGTGCTTGTTTTGCTTGCTCACTTTGTGCTTTAACCGCATTTAGTGCATCACTTGCTTGTTGCTCGTTTTGTTGAGCCGCTATTAATGCTTGCTCTAAACTGTGTGCTTGTTTATACCAATTAACACCCTGCTCTGTGCTGGCCAACGTTGTTTTTATGTGTTCAGTTTGTTTTTTAAGTTCATCAAGAGTTTGTTTTTTCTCACTTAGCTCTTCATCAGACAATAACGCATAACTGGCTAAGCTGGCTGTTAGTAATTCAAATTTATCTTTAACTGCTTTATTACGCTCAAATATACGTTGGCCAATTCGACTAAATTTATCGGTGCCAGTAAGGCACTCTAAAAGTTGTGCGCGCTCATCGCCGGTGGCTTTTAAAAAGGCGGCAAACTCATGTTGTGCTAGTAGCACTGCACGGGAGAATTGCTCAAAAGTGAGGCCTATTTTATTTTCAATGGCTTTGATGGTGTTGCTTTTGTCGGCAATTAAGGTTTCATCAGGTAAGCTATGCAAAGTATGCTCGGCTACTTTTAGTTTGCCGGTTACTTTTTTATGCGTGCGTTGAATACTGTAGCGTGCTCTATAAAGTTGCTGATCTTGCCCGCTAAAGTCCACTTCCGCATAGCCTTCCCATTTCCCACGGCGCAATAAATTGCGGGCATCGTTAAGCTTTATGTTGTCGCCGTTAAAATCAATTAGGTTACCTTTGTCGCCTTTCAAACGAGCAGTTTTCGTATAAAGCGCTAAACAAATGGCATCAAGTACGGTACTTTTTCCCGCGCCGGTGTCACCTGTAATGGCAAATAAACCTGCGTCTTTGAGTGGGGATGCTAAAAAGTCGATTTCGGCATCAGCAATGGAGGCTAAGTTATGAATACGCACGGCGGTTATTTTCATAGTAGCTGCTCCTGTTCAAGTTCATCAATAACGTTGGTTAATAGTGCTTTTAATTCATTGGGAACAGTTTCGCCAGCCATATCTTTGTCGTTATTAAAGGCTTGTTCGAGCAAATTAATTGGGTTGAGCATTTCCACAAAGCTTAAATCCTCAAATACCGTTTCTGAAGAATTATTCACTTGCTGATCGCGTATCCGTTCTATACCGCAAAAGTTAACCTGTTTGCCTTTTAGTGCTTGCTCAATTTGCTCACGAAAAGTGGTGTCAATATCACTGGATTTTAGCTTTACTCGTAAGTACGGCGCTATTTCATACTGTTGTGTATCGAGTGCTTTTATTTGCTCGCATAGCTTGGCTAAAGGGACGCACTCCCCCTCGGGAAGTACAATCACTTCAGCGAGTCGAGGAATGTAAAGGGGGTTTACAGTGGTGCTTAGCGGTTGGTCTTTTTGTCCGTTAAACTTAACCACATTGACTTGATGGGTGTATTTCCTTTCTGAAAACGACATTGGAATAGGCGTACCGCTGTAGCGAATATGCTCATTTTTAGCCACTAACTGCGCTTTGTGTAAATGCCCTAGCGCTACGTAATTGGCTTTTGAACCAAATACCGACGCCGAAATGGCTTCTTCACCGCCAATGACTAAGTTACGCTCAGAATCACCAGAAATATTTCCACCTTTGGCATGCAAGTGACCCATAACAATTAAAGGCGTACTTTCATCGGTAAGCGTTAATGCATGTTCAAATGCTAGTTGGTAAGCTTTAGCAACGCCTTGTGCGTAACTAGGGCCATCCTCGCTCTGGCTAAACGTACTTATATCGCTGGTTCGTAAAAACGGCATAGCGATTACTACAGCGTGTTTGTAGTTATTATTAATTGTTATTACCACGTCATTTGGATTGGCGGGATCAAACCGGCCTACAACATGGGTATCAAACTGGGCTAATAAGGGCTGAGCAGCCAAAATACGATTAGCAGAGTCATGATTGCCGGCAATTATGACCACGTGTAATTGTGGGCACTGTGCTTTGGCATTTTTTATAAATTGATAGAGTTGGTTTTCGGCGCTAGCACTGGGGGTGGCAGTATGATAAATATCGCCCGCAACAAGCAATAAATCGATTTGTTGGCTAACGAGAGTGGTTAATAACCAAGAGAAAAAAGCATGATGTTCATGACGGCGATCATGTTCATAAAATTGCTGACCTAAGTGCCAGTCTGAAGTGTGAAGAACTTTCATTTTGCGCTCTTAAAAAACCATAAGAGCGCCAATATACCCAAGGCAATTAAAGATGCAAGTATCGCTTTAGGTTAAAGTATACCAAGCAATAAAAATAACTGGCAAAGCTGCGAGCGCAATTGTTAAAGGCCACTTTAATGCCTTCGCTTTTTTGGCCTGTAATACTGCTAGTGCGTTTGTTTCATTACAAGCAGCCACTTTATCAATATACAGGTAGCCTGAGTTAATATACTGCTTACAATTTTGCACGTCTGCAGGTATTGCAATTAGTTTTTGCTGCTTTTTTAGGACATAAAAATCCATAAACTCACCACACTTAATACGACTAGTTAGAACAAAAAATATTTGAGAGAAACACTAAAAAAGTACCCTCAAATTAAAAAAGTGGGCGATTCTAATTACAAACCATAGTAAAGATCAACCTAAAACTGCGTTTTTTAGTATTTTTAATGAAAATAGCTGTGTTTTTTCATTTTATCTCTACTTTTAGTGATACTCAGCCTATTTTGTAAACCCCCTTTACAGCTTAGTTTTTTATGTAAATTGCTAAACAATTTAGTTAAATGTTGTTGTGTAAAACAGTGTTTTTTATATTTACATAAAGGTGTGGAATATCACCCTATAAAAGTAGGGTTTTATCGCTATTTTATTGAAGCTTAGCTGTAAATTTGTCACAGTAGCGTCACTAAAATCGATCAGGATTAACAATGAAGAAAAATTTATTTACATTGAGTGCGTTTGTATTGCCTTTGGCAATGGCGAGCTCTGTGATGGCCTCATCTGTTGAACAGACTAAAGGCAGCTATGTTGATAAGTTTCGTCAACTAGATGAAGCTTTGCCTACCCCTAATGTTTACCGAAGTGCCGCAGGTGCACCGGCAGAAAATTACTGGCAACAACGGGTTGATTACGATATTGATGTAAAGCTTGATGAGCAAAAGCGTCGTTTAACGGGGAGTCAAACAATTGAATATAAAAATAACTCACCCCATACGCTTAAATATTTATGGCTACAGCTTGATCAAAACATTTTTAAAAATGACTCGATTGCAGAAACCACGCAAACTTTTAAAAGTACCCTGCAGAACGAACCGGATGCCAAGCCTGCTAAACTAAGCTTAGGTGATTTACGTCGTCAGCAGTTTATGAACGACAATGAGCTGGGTTACACCATTAGCAATGTTAAAGATGAAGATGGTAAAGCGCTTCGCGTAACGGTTGTTGATACTTTAATGCGTATAGACTTAAACACGCCACTTAAACCGGGTAAATATGTTGAGTTTAGTATGGACTTCGCGTTTAACTTGGTTGAAGAAGATGCGGTAGGTGCACGTGCAGGTTATGAACACTTTGAAGAAGACGGTAACGATATTTTCCTAGTGGCACAGTGGTTCCCTCGTTTAGCTGCGTATACTGATTACGAAGCATGGACCAACAAACCATTTCTAGGTAGCGGTGAATTCACCTTGGAATTTGGCGACTACGACGTTGAAATTACGGTTCCTGCAGATCATATTGTATCGGCAACCGGTAAGCTTGATAACCCTAGCTCAGTTTTAACCAGTACTCAGCGCAAGCGTTTAAAAAAAGCTGAAACAGCAAAACGTCCTGTATTTGTAGTTACTGAAGAAGAAGCGCTCGAAAACGAAAAAGCCGGTACAGACAAAACAAAAACGTGGCATTTTAAAGCTGAAAATGTTCGTGATTTTGCATGGGCGTCGTCACGTAAATTTATGTGGGATGCTAAAGGTTACCAACAAGGGGGGAATGAGCAACCACTGGTTATGGCTATGTCGTTTTTCCCTAAAGAAGGTGGCGATTTATGGAAGAAATATTCAACTGAATCTGTGGTACATACCATGGAAGTATATTCAAAATACTCATTTGATTACCCGTACCCAACTGCACAGTCAGTCAATGGTCCTGTAGGGGGTATGGAATACCCAATGATCACTTTTAATGGTCCACGTACAGATTTACAAGACGATGGCACGCGTACTTATTCTCAAGCAGAAAAGCGCTTTTTAATCGGGGTTGTTATCCACGAAGTGGGGCATATATATTTCCCTATGATTGTAAACTCAGATGAGCGTCAGTGGACCTGGATGGATGAAGGTTTAAATAGCTTTTTAGATGGTGTTGCTGGGCGTGAATGGGATCCAACCATTCCTTGGGGTGTTGAGCCACGTGATATTGTGGCGTACATGAAGTCTGAAACTCAAGTGCCTATTATGACGCAATCAGACAGTGTGCTTCGTTTAGGGCCTAATGCCTACACTAAACCAGCTGCAGCATTAAATATTTTACGTGAAGTTATTTTAGGTCGTGAATTATTTGATTTTGCGTTTAAAGAGTATGCACAGCGCTGGAAATATAAGCGCCCTACTCCAGCTGATTTTTTCCGTACTATGGAAGAAGCGTCAGGCGTTGATTTAGATTGGTTCTGGCGTGGTTGGTTTTACACCACAGACCATGTTGATATCTCGCTTGATAAAGTATATCAATTACGGTTAGACACCAAAAACCCTGATATCGACTTTAAGCGTTTACGTGATATTGAAGCGAATAAGCCAAGTTCATTATTTGTTGAGCGTAATCGCGCTGAAGGTAAAAAAACCTGGGTTGAGAAAAATCCAGATGTAACCGATTTTTATGACGAAAACGATCGCTTTACGGTTACCAATAAAGAACGTAATTCGTACAACAAATTTTTAAAAGGTTTAAAACCGTGGGAGCGAAAAACACTCGATCGCGCACTAGAAGAAGACAAAAACTACTATGTTATGGAGTTTTCAAATTTAGGCGGCCTAGTGATGCCGATTCTTTTAGAGCTAACTTATGAAGATGGCACTAAAGAAGAGCGTTACATTCCCGCAGAAATTTGGCGTCGTAACCACAAAAATGTACAAAAGCTGATTATTACCGACAAAAACAAACCGCTGACATCAGTAACGGTCGATCCAGGCTGGGAAACGGCAGATGTGAATGTAGAAAATAATCACTACCCTCGTCGTATTATTCCTTCACGTATTGAAGTGTACAAACGTGAAAAGAGTAAGGCAAAAGTAAGCCGCGATATCATGCAAGATATTAAAACTGAGCTGAAAAAAGACGAGCCAAAAGACGAAAAAAATAACGACGAGGATCAATAATAATGCGATTTTTGCTTATTATTGTTTGCTTTTTAATTGCTGCGCCGAGTATGGCGCATCAATTAAAATCATCTGTTACAACGATGTTATTTAATCAGCGCACGCACAATATTGAATTGATGCATCGTTTCTACTTACATGACACAGAGCATGCTGTTGGCAGTTTATTTAAAGGCAAGGTGGATATTATTGATAACAAGCGTGACCAAAAACGCTTTGCTAAATATGTTGAGTCTCATGTTGCTTTGCAAACCTTAGAGGGTGAACCACTTACGCTTAATTATGTAGGTGCACAAGTGGATGGTAAGTTCTTTTGGGTATACCAAGAAGCCACGATCCCCGATGAGATTGAAGGCATTAGAATGAGTAATGGCGCACTGCGCGATTTATGGCCTGCGCAAGTCAATATGGTAAATGTTGAGGGGCGAGGAAAAGTAAAAACATTAAACTTTAGTCAAGACGATACATGGCTTGAAGCACGATTTGAAACTAACTAACCCACTGCGCATCTTTTCTTAGGTGCGCATTTTTATACTGTTAGGTTAGCTGATCGCGTTAACTTACTTCATCGTAAAACCAACATAACAGAATCATACAAACCGAACTAATGTGTATCAAATGAGCTATACTGAGAGCGTAATGGATTAAGTTTTTTGTAATTGTCAATTGATATACATTTTTAATGTAAAGCAAATCCGCAAACTAGTTAGCACAAGGAATGAAATGAAAACGCAAATTGAGGCAATCAAAGGTGTTATTTTTGATTTAGACGGAACCTTAGTATCATCAGAATTAAACTTTTCATTAATTAAGGCACAAGTAGGTTGCCCAGCAGATCAAGACCTACTCGAGTATATAGAACAATTACCCTCGCCCTACATGCGTGAAGAAGCAATGAATATAGTGCATCAGCATGAGCTACTTGACGCACAAAACGCGAGTTTTTTACCTGGTGTTGTTGAAGCTGTCAATGCTCTGCAAGCAAAGAATATCCCCATGGCTATTGTAACGCGTAATTTTGATAAAGCGGCTTCATTGAAACTTCAGCATAATCCGTTGCCAATCGAAACGGTACTCACCCGAACCGACGCTCCTGCTAAACCCGATCCAAGTGCCTTACTAACGATTGCAAGCCAATGGGCAATGCCAGTTGATAATGTTATTTACGTTGGTGATTATTTATATGACATACAAGCGGCCCATAATGCAAAAATGCGAGCCTGTTTATATGCCCCCGATTTAACCCCCGCGTATGCTGAGCAAGCCGACTTTGTTATTCATGGGTTTGATGAATTAGTGTCGTTAGTTGAAAGTTACGCTGAAAAGATTGGGGTCTGTTGACCTTTTAAGGTTGAATTTGCAGCAGTCTGTTTGGTATTTAGGCAAGGCAGAGCCTATGTGGTGTGGTTACTCCCCATAAATAGGCGATAACGCAGCAGCAATGCCAAACAGGCGCTGCCTAGGGGCGATTTACTCTTTGTTGCCTACATGGATGTAGGTAAGGGGCGTGAGCAGGACGCGGAAGCTTTGCTCGGTTTTGACTTAGTCCACTAGGTTACAAACCTTGCGCCGCTATTAAATAGCCCCTAGTTTGAACAAATAGCAATCCGCAAAGGTTAACAGCCCCTAATTATGTTAAATTGCGCTTTATTTGATTTCGCTAATAGCATAACGGGTATTATTTAAATTAATACTCAACTGCTTTTGCACAGCATAGCATGTTGAACCACTAGCCCAATACGCTTTGAATTGGTAAAATATCAAAAACAGAACGTATTCAATAGAGGCACAAGATGGGCAGAGCATTTGAAGTCCGCAAAAGTTCGATGGCTAAAACAGCCAACGCGAAAACTAAAGTAAATTCGAAGTACGGTAAAGAAATTTACGTTGCAGCCAAAAGTGGTGAACCCGACCCCGATGTAAATCAAACATTGCGCCGCTTAATTGAAAAAGCCAAAAAAGACCAAGTTCCCGCGCACGTAATCGAAAAAGCAATAGAAAAAGCAGCCGGTGGGGCAGGGGAAGATTACTCAACTGCACGGTACGAAGGCTACGGCCCAGGTAATTGTATGGTGATTGTTGATTGTTTAACTGACAACCCTAATCGTACAATTAAAGATGTGCGCTTACCGTTTACTAAAACAGATTCGAAAATAGGCACACCTGGTTGTGTTGCTCATATGTTTGATCACCTAGCTGTTTTAGGGTTTGCAGGCGACGACGATGAAGTCGTGTTAGAAGCGCTGATGATGGCTGACGTTGATGTGACTGATGTAGAAGCCGAAGATGGCAAGGTGTCGGTGTTTGCACCGCATACTGAGTACTTTAAAGCTAAAACGGCATTAGAAGAAGCATTTGAAGGCATTAACTTTGAAGTTGATGAAATTACCTTTGTACCGCAAGTACATGTTGAAATTACTGATGAAGAAACGATTGCCAACTTTGATAAATTTATCAATATGCTTGAAGATTGCGATGACGTACAAAATGTTTATCACAACGCGACTATTAAGAATTAATTCGTAATGATTTAAAAACTAGTGAATAGTGATTATTCACACCCGTTATAAAAAATCAGCTTAGGGTCTGTTGACCTTTGCGGATTAAAATTTGCTCAAACTAGGGGCGGTTTAATCGCGGCGCGAGGTTTGTAACCTAGTGGGCTAAGTCAAAACCGAGCAACAAAGAGTAAATCGCCCCTAGGCAGAACCCGAAGGGCAGCGCCTGTTTGGCATTGATGCTGCGTTATCACCTATTTATGGGGAATAACCACACCACATAGGCTCTGCCTTGCCTAAATACCAAACAGACTGCTGCAAATTTAACCTTGAAAGGTCAACAGACCCTATTAAAGCTGATTTTTTTGTTTTTAGGTTAAGTTTTAAGTTAGTGCTGTGCTTTATATTTTAAGCGGTAGCTATGCAGTAGCGGCTCAGTATAACCGCTAGGTTGGCTAACGCCTTCAAATACTAGTGCCAAAGCCGCTTGGTAGGCAACACTTTTAGCCAGTGTTTGCTCATTAGTTGCAATGGGAATGTAAAGGCTGTCATGTTCATTTTGGCCATCAACAACCTTAGCCATTTTTGCCATCACTTTTTGTACTAGCTCTTTACTGCACACGCCATGATGCAGCCAGTTGGCGATATGCTGGCTTGAGATACGTAGAGTGGCTCTATCTTCCATTAAGCCAATATGGTTAATGTCAGGCACTTTAGAACAGCCTATTCCTTGATCAATCCAACGTACAACGTAACCTAAAATACCTTGCGCGTTATTTTCAAGCTCACTTTGAATATCTTCTTTTGACAGCGTTTCTGGGTTTGCCATTAGCGGGGGTGTTAATAAGCTTTCTAGGCTTGCTTTTTGACGTGTAGCAATGCTTTGCTGCAGGCTAAATACATCCACATCATGATAATGCATTGCGTGTAATGTAGCGGCAGTAGGAGAGGGCACCCAAGCGGTATTTGCGCCTGATTGAGGGTGCGCTATTTTTTGCTCCATCATCATCGCCATTTTATCGGGCATTGCCCACATACCTTTACCAATTTGCGCTTTGTGGCTTAAGCCACAGGCTAGGCCAATATCAACGTTACGATCTTCATAAGCGCTGATCCAAGGCTGTGCTTTAATAGCGGCTTTAGGCAGTACCACACCCGCTTGCATAGAGGTATGAATTTCATCACCGGTGCGGTCTAAAAAGCCGGTGTTAATAAATACAACACGCTCTTTAGCAGCATGAATACAGGCTTTTAAGTTAGCAGATGTACGACGCTCTTCGTCCATAATACCCATTTTTAGGGTGTTTTTAGGCAAGCTCAGCGCCTCTTCAACCATGCCAAATAAAGTGTTAGCAAATGCTACTTCATCAGGGCCATGCATTTTTGGCTTTACAATATTAATACTTTGCGCGGTTGAGTTTTGAATGGCATTTTTAGTGTTTAAATCGTGCAGTGCGGCTGTTGCGGTGAACATGGCATCCATAATTCCTTCAAACACATCATTACCACTTACATCGGTAATAGCAGGGTTTGTCATTAAATGCCCAACGTTACGCACAAACATCATACTGCGCCCTTTTAGGGTCAGTTTTTGGCCATCAAGGCCTGTATATTGGCGATCGGCTTGTAACGTACGGTCGACCATTTTGTCGCCTTTTCTAAACGTTTCAACCAAGTTGCCCTGCATTAGGCCCAACCAGTTTTTGTAAACTTGCACTTTATCTTCGGCATCAACTGCGGCAACTGAGTCTTCACAGTCCATAATGGTGGTCAGCGCTGCTTCAAGTACCACATCTTTTAGCCCAGCTTTATCTGCTTGGCCAATAGGGTGATGGTGGTCTATTTGCAGCTCAACATGTAATCCATTGTTTTTAAGTAAAATAACACTTGGGTTTTGTGCCTCACCTTGATAGCCAACGAGTTGTTCAGGGTTTTTAAGTGTAGTGTGCGAGCTGTCGCGTAATGTAATTGCAAGTGCGCCATCCACGATTGAATAATTAGTACTTTCGATGTGCGAGCCATTTTCAAGGGGTAGCGCCTTATCTAAAAATTGTCTGGCGTAGGCCATTACTTTAAAGCCGCGCACTGGGTTGTATTGAGTCCCTTTCTCTGCACCATCTTCCTCACTGAGTACGTCTGTACCGTATAGTGCATCGTATAGTGAACCCCAGCGTGCATTGGCAGCATTTAAAGCAAAGCGGGCATTACTAACTGGAACTACTAACTGTGGCCCTGCAGTCAACGCTATTTCTGGTTCTACATTTTGGGTTTCAATATTAAAGTTTTCAGGTTCATCAACTAAATAACCAATGTCTTTTAAAAAGGCTTGGTACTGGGCTTGATCAACGTTTTTATTAGCAACATGGTAGTCATCAATCTGCTTTTGTAATTGTTCTCGTTTAGCGAGTAGTGACTTGTTCAGCGGAGTAAGTGTTTGCACTATGTGGGCAAAGCTTTTCCAAAACTGGTGTTCGTCTAGATGAGTACCTGGTAATAGTTGTTTTTTAACAAATTCAGCTAGTTGCTTATCAACGCTGAGTCCAGAGTGGGTGAGAGTGTGGCTCATAATTAAAATCCTTAAACGGTCCGACAGAGTGCACTTTTTATGTGCGTACACTTACCATATCGCAAAAAAGTCGCTTTGAGTGCTTTTTGGCCATTCACTATATGTATAGCCGTAATAACAACTATAAATTTACTAAATCTAAAAAATAAGCCTAATGTTTAATTAAGCGCTACAGAGCTAACGCAATGTAGTCACTCTCTCAACAATAAATATTAATACCCGTTCGAAGGACTTTATTATGACAACATATCAAGGCGAAACAGATACACTAGCAACACTATGCCAATCACAAGGCAGTGCATGGAAAACTATTAATCCTGAATACGCAACTCGCATGCGTTTACAAAATCGTTTTCGCTCTGGTGTTGATATTGCACAATTTACTGCTGACATTATGCGTGAAGACATGGCTGCATACGACAAAGACACAAGCCAGTACACACAGTCTTTAGGTTGTTGGCATGGTTTTACTGCGCAACAAATGATGATGGCAATCAAACGTCACCAAAAAACAACTAAACGCAGTTACGTATATCTAAGCGGTTGGATGGTTGCAGCGCTTCGCTCTGAGTTTGGCCCACTTCCAGATCAAAGCATGCACGAAAAAACATCAGTACCAGCACTTATCGAAGAAATCTACACCTTCTTAAAGCAAGCTGATGCACGTGAACTTGACCATTTATTTAACGAGCTAGACGATGCAAAAGCAAACGGCGGCGACGTTCAAGCCGTGCTTAATAAAATTGATAACTTTGAAACGCACGTTGTACCAATCATTGCTGATATTGATGCAGGTTTTGGTAACGAAGAAGCGACTTATCTACTTGCTAAAAAGATGATTGAAGCCGGTGCTTGTGCTATCCAAATCGAAAACCAAGTATCAGACGCCAAGCAATGTGGTCACCAAGCAGGTAAAGTTACCGTTCCTCATGAAGATTTTTTAGCTAAAATTAATGCAGTACGTTACGCGTTTCTAGAGCTAGGTATTGATAACGGTATTATCGTTGCGCGTACCGATTCTCTAGGTGCAAGCCTAACGCAAAAAGTACCGGTTTCACAAAAACCAGGTGACTTAGCAAGCCAATACAATGCATTTTTAGAAACAACACCGGTAAACAGTGTTGATGATTTAAATGAAGGCGAAACGGCAATGAAGCTTAATGGCCAACTTTGTAAGCCTACACGCCTAGATAACGGTTTATACCAGTTCCGCGAAGGCACTGAGAAAGACCGCGTAGTACTAGATTGTGTAACTAGCTTACAGTCAGGCGCTGATTTACTGTGGATTGAAACAGAAAAACCACACGTAAAACAAATTGCAGAGCTGGTAAATCGCGTTAAAGAACAAGTTCCAGATGCTAAATTAGTATACAACAACTCACCGTCGTTCAACTGGACGCTTAAGTTCCGTGAGCAAGTATACCAAGAGTGGCAAGAAGCAGGTCGTGACCTTAGCGCTTACCCAAGTATTGATGACAACAAAGCGCTTATGGCTCCAGAAATGGATGCAACAGAGCTTGCAGCAGCCGCTGACTTATTAGTACAAAACTTCCAACGCGATGGCGCACGTGAAGCAGGTATTTTCCATCATCTAATCACATTGCCAACGTACCATACAGCGGCACTAAGCACAGATATTCTATCAGAAGGTTACTTCGGTGACTTAGGTATGCTGGCTTATGTACGTGACGTACAACGTCAAGAAATCCGTCGTGAGCAAGCGTCAGTTAAGCATCAAGACCTTGCAGGCTCTAACATTGGCGATACGCACAAAGAGTACTTCTCTGGAGAGAATGCACTTAAAGCCGGTGGTGAAGCTAACACCATGAACCAATTCTAATTCTACTAGATAGTGTTACTTAAGGGCCGCAAGGCCCTTTTTTTATGCCTGCATAAAAGCAAAATTTAATAGATCAGTATTTTACTAGCTATTTGGCTAGTGAGAGTTTTCACTGCAGTGCAGCTTAAAAGTATAAATAATTTTAAAGGATGTTTATGCTCGGCTGGGAGGGCTTTATGTTGATTACGCTTTGACACGTGTAAGCACAATAAATTAACCGTTTTTTGCCGTATACAGATCACGATTTAACTAGCTACTTAAAAAGCAGATCAGGTTTTAACTAACCAGGTTAAAAACAGCCATTATCTTCATTATAAAGGGTCGATTTGCCTTTCTAATCCTTAATTTGGTCACTTAAACGCTTAATTTAAAGATTTTTAACCGGGGTTTGGAAGGTAATAAACCGATTTTTTACTAACTGTTGCTGCTTATAAAACATTTTTTTACTAACTGAGGGCTTATAAACAGTGACTCAAACCGAATTTTTACTAACTCAGAGGAGCTGAGTTAGTATAAACCGAATTTTTACCAACTCAATTTGAAGCTAAGTCCGATATTTAGCTTAAGTATGTAAGGGATTACTCACATTATTGCTGTAAAGGGGGTTTACATTTGTGAGCTTCGAGCAACGAGCTTATATAGCTCGTCACTCATAACTCTACGTTTTACTTCGAATGCTTATCAAACCACCATTGAATGTAAGCCACTTTGGTCATTAAATTTGATGGACGGGCAGTTATACCATGTGAAGCGTTTGGAATGCGGACCATCGCGGTATCAACCCCTTGTAATTTTAAGGCTTGATAAAACTGCTCTGTTTCTGAAATTGGCGTACGGTAGTCTGCTTCACCAGTCAGTAACATGGTTGGGGTTTTAACATTGCCAACATAACTGATTGGTGAGCGCTTCATGTAATGCTCAATATGGTCCCAAGGTTTGCCCGGAAACCAATAATCGGCAAAAAATGGATAGAAGTCGGCAGTTAGTACAAAGCTGATCCAATTAATCACAGGCTTAGCAACAACAGCTGCAGCAAAGCGATCTGTATGGCCTACAATCCATGCGGTTAATACACCACCGCCAGAGCCACCGGTAACGAACAGCTTAGACTCATCAATAAAACCTTTATCAATTAGCGCGTCAACACCTGTCATTAAATCATCGTAATCATTGCTTGGATAATTATGGTGAATGGTTTGTGCAAACTCTTTACCGTACGAGTCACTGCCTCGAGGATTCATGTATAAAACGACATTTCCTTTAGCGGCAAATAGTTGTACTTCGGCACTAAAGTGAGGGCCATAGTTAGCAACAGGGCCACCGTGAATTTCAAGCACCAGTGGGTATTTTTTTGATTTATCAAAACCCGGCGGGTAAGCAACCCAGGCTTGTATTGGCAACTCATCATGGCTTGATTTTAACCATAACTCTTCAACCTTGGCGAGCTGTTTAGTTTGTAGTGCATCTGAGTTTAAATCGGTTAAACGCTTTACTGTACCTCTTTTTATTGTAGCTACATCAGCAGGGCGCTGGGTATCAGCCAGTGTAAACGCAATGTCACCATTTTCACTAATATCAAAATCACCACCAGAATAAGGGCGGCCAAACGCCACGCTACCTATTTGTTCGGTAATCACCTTACGTTTACCACTTCGCGGTTGATAAGCGAGTGCGGTTTGGCCTTCATCGGCATAGCTAAAATAGAGGCCTTTTGAATTTGCGCTCCATTGTATTTGGCCAACGCTGCGATCGAAATCGCTAGTCAGACTTTGGGTATCACCGGTTTTTAAATCACGAATATAAAGCTGAGTATTTTCATAGTTAGTGCGCTTGTCATCGTAGCCAGTATAAGCAAGGTACTGACCGTTAGGTGAGACCTGAGGTTGTTGATCTGGTCCATTACGGTCGGTCAGTGCGATGATCTCTAACGTGTTTAAATTAAGCTGGTACACTTCACTATTGGTTGGCTTGAGTGCATTTTCAGCGTGTCTATTGGCTGAGAAATAAAGTAATTCGCCGTTTTTACTAAAGCTTACACCGCCATTATAATCAAAGTTATCGTTAGTGAGTTGTTGTGCATTGCCGCCATTCGCATTAAGAGTAAATAGCTGATTAAATCCTTTTTGACTATAGCCTCTGCCATCTGCACGGTAGTAAACATCGTCAATAAATTTAGCAGGGTCTGCCCAGCTAGCGCCTTTAGGTTTACCTGGTAAACTGACAGGTGGTGAGCTTATTTCAGGAACAAACATACTAAACACCAGTTGTTTAGAATTAGGTGACCAGGTGATTGAGCGAGGTGCATTAGTAAGATTACTAATTTTTGCCACAGCACCCGTTTTTAGCCACTTCATGTATATTTGATTACTGCCATCTCTGTTAGAGATAAATGCAAGGCGCTGTCCATCGGGTGACAACACAGGCGAGTAGTCCATAAATACACCTGATGTTAAGGGCTGTAGTTGTTCAGTGTTGTAATCAACAGACCAAATATTACCGACTTTGCGATCGGTTTTAATATCCATGCGGTTGCGGACAAAATACACTGTTTTACCGTCGTCAGTAATATCTATTTGGTTGGCATATTCTAAGTTGAATATATCTTGAAGTTGCAATGTGTGTGTATTGTCGTTTGCGCTGGCAAAATGGCTTGCGCTAAATATAAAACTAAGTGCTAAAAACTGTTTCATCATTAATCCCTGTTGTTAACTTATGTACAGTTATAAGTGAGGGATTATTAAATTAACAGCACAATGCGATGAAGCCCATAATTAACTCTATGAGCATTAATTCAATGAGGTTACAAAGGCTGTAAAGGGGGTTTACAGCTTAATCTGTGTACGGCTTTAGTTATTGGTTGAACAAAGCGCTTTTATCTCTTCAATAATTGCAATGCCTTGGGGATTATCGCCATGCACACAAATGCTGTCAGCAACCAGTTTCAACGATTTTCCAGATTGAGTAGTCACACTGTTACTGGCTAAAAGCTGCTTAACCTGAGCTAATAATGCGTCTTTGTTATGCACACTGCCGGCTATATTTCGTGATACTAAGTGCCCTTGGTCAGTGTACTGCCTGTCTGCGAACGCTTCTAATATCAGTGTGAGCCCAAGGTGGCGAGCCATTGTTTGATGTAGCTTGGCATCGGCTGTGGCGAGTATCATTAACTTTAAGTTTGCAGGGTAACTGGCAACTGCACCCATAACAGTGGTGAGTAGTTGCTGGTTTGTCATCATGTCGTTATATAACGCACCATGGGGTTTTACATAGCTAAGGGTTAGCCCTTGTACTTTTGCCATGCCATCAAGGGCGGCTATTTGATAGTGCAAACATTGAGTGAGCTCAGCCACGCTCATGCTCATTGAACGCCTACCAAATCCTTGTTTATCGGGGTAGCTTGGGTGAGCGCCAATCATAACATTATGTTGTTTAGCCAGCTTTAGGGTATGCGCGATTACACTCGAATCACCTGCATGAAAGCCACAAGCAATATTTGCCATATCAATATGGGGCATAACATCGTTATCAAGGCCCATTTGCCATGCGCCAAAGCTCTCGCCTAAATCACAATTAAGTTTCATATTAATGGCTCTTAGATTGTTTAATTGTTACCGGTAATTGGCCTTTGACTGGAGCTTGGCCTAATAATACTTTCGCCAGTGCAGTAAAGGCAGGCCCAGACACCAGCTCGTTTTTATCCACATCAATATTATAAGCATAGGAAGCAAGCACTGCATCAGCATAGTGACCAAATTGCGCAATGTCATACGGTGCACGTAAACTAATAAATACCGTGGGAGTGTGTTGTTTAGCCATTTTTAGTAATGACTCAAGCGCTTTAGGTTGCTCTGCGTTATTTAAGGCAAAGTTTGGGTTATCGGCTAAGTCATCCATACCGCCAATTTCCACTGCACTTTGGTTCGGCGTTGCATTGCCAGCAATAACAATACTTGCTTGGTTTATGTTGCGCTGCGCTTCACCTGGATCAAAGCCCTGTAAGCTGCTGCAACTAAAACTGAGTGGTTGTGAACTTAACGCACTAATTGCTTGTTGCATTGCCATGCACTTGCGGGTGTCAGGCATAATAATATGAATATGCTTATCAGCGCCAAGTTTAAGCGGCAAAGTATTATTGTTATTTCTTATTTGGGTAATTGCCGCTAATGCCAGAGATGCTTCTAATTCACGATGTGCTTTATTACCAATAATGTGTTTGGCATTTGCCAATGCATTAATGGGGTTAGGTAAAGCGTTTAATTTAAATTGATGTTTAAGTGAGGTAATTCGCTGCGTCGAATGGGCAATTTCGTCTGCGTCTAGTTGCTCTGTTTTAACAGCACTGACTAAAGAGTCAATGAGCGCATCGAGTTTATTTATATCCTCAGGCGTTCTAATTTCTATTGGCATTAGCGCAATATCAACTCCAGCTGCAAAAGTGTTTACAACTGCTTGTGTAGGGCTGAAAAAATGGCTAATACCAGCCATATCCAGTGCATCGGTTACCACTACGCCTTGATAGTTCAGTTCATCGCGAAGGATATCGGTCATGATTTTACGCGACATGGTCGCGGGTTTAATCATTTGCTTACCGTCTACATTGGTTAATGTACTGCTATCAAGCTCAGGGTATTGAATATGCGCGGTCATTATCATCCCAGGACTATGCTGCTCAATAATCTGTTTAAACGGCGCTAAATCTTGAGCGTAAATGACTTCTTTTGAATGCATCACTTTAGGTAAGCCTGTATGGCTATCTACATTGGTATCGCCATGTCCTGGAAAGTGTTTTATAGCGCTAATTATACCGTTTTTTTCAAACTCAATAACTTGTGCTGCACCCATTGCCGCAACTTCATCAGGGCTTTCACTAAAAGAGCGTACATTAATAACTGGATTGTCAGGGTTCATATTTACATCAACCGTTGGCGCATAATTTACATTAATGCCAAGCACTGAGAGTTCAGTGGCCAGTATATTTGCCGTTTGGGTTGCGAAATACGTACCGTGCTCAGGGTAAGTTGCGCCAATTGACATATTACCGGTAAATGAGGTGGCCACATCGCGAGGTAAACGAGCTACGCGTCCGCCTTCTTGGTCAATAGAAATAAACAGTGGTAGGCCTGACTTAGATTTAGATGCAGCTTGTTGTAGCTGCTGATTAAGGTTAATAATTTGTTCTATGTTTTGGGTGTTTTCAGAAAATAAAATCACCCCGCCAATATCATAACGACTAATTGCTTTTGCTAATTCATCGGGCAATTCAGTTAATGGCGTTCTGCAGCGTTGGCTACTGCCTTGCTGACAAAAATAGCGTAAATCGAGCATAAGCTTTTGCCCTAGTTGCTGCTTAAGTGACAGCGCAGAATCGGCAAAAGAAGATTTTATTGGCATGAAACATCCGATTAAAAAAAGAGAAGACGATAACAAGTACTTATTTAGCAACACACACCTCAAGGCTAAATAAAAATAAAGTGCATGCAGCTTAACTATTATTGAGCTTAACTGCAAAACCCAGCAAATATAAATCGTATGATTTAATCATCCTTAAAATCACAAAAATTAGGTCACTTAGTTCTATTTATGTATTATATTAATGATGTATGCAGTGCATAGCAGTCGTTTTTATTTGCTTAGGATGATATTAAGTTGCGTTTTCGATTACCATTTACTTTTAAACTTAGGCAATTAATTCTTTTGTTAGCTATGCCCGCTGCAGCTGCTATTTTGTTTAGTGGTTTATATATTAGTTATCAAGTCCAAAAAGAACGGGTAATAGAAGATACCCTGCAAAGTAATCATGTATTTGCCAGTAAGTTAGCCTCAGCAACTGAGCACTTTTTAACAGCAGCAATGCAGCAACTTGAGTTTTCAGCCAGTATTATTGCTGAAGATATTACCAACACTGAGTTACTCCAAGCTGAAACCGACCGGCTTTTAAATCAGACGCATAGCTTTAATTCGGTGGCAATTAACATGCAAGGTGTTGTTAAAGCAGCCTCACCTGTGTCTTTAAATATTATTAATAAAACGGTTAATTCAGTCCATTCTAAGCAGGCTCTTAAATCGCAGCAGCCGCAGGTTAGTCTGCCTTATATTTCGCTGGCTAATAATTTAATTATTGTTGTCTCCTATCCTCTGTTTGATCTGGCAGGGAATTATTATGGTTATATTGGCGGTAGCTTCTATTTAGAGCAGCAGAGTATTTTAAATGCTTTGTTAAAACAACATAGTTACGATGGCGGGGCGTACTTTTATGTGGTCGCTGATAATAAAACCTTACTTTATCACCCTGATTCTAAGCGCATTGGCAAGCAAGTATTTAATAACCCAGTTATAGAGCGAGTTTTGCAAGGTGAAGATGGATTCACTCGAGTTATAAATAGCCAAGGAGTGGCTATGCTGGCCGGGTTTTCCCACGTAGGACTTGCTAATTGGGGGATTGTTGCCCAGCGAAGTGAAGCGGCAACCCTTGCTACGCTTGATACTTTTCAAGGGCAGGTGCTTAAGCGAATGTTGCCCATAGTAATCATTACTTTTTTATTAATTGCTATGCTAGCTCACTATATTGCTAAGCCATTAAGACTGTTAGCCGATAGCGCTAATTTATCGACCGATAAGAAAAACGTAGATCATCTTAAAAGTATTAAGTCTTGGTACTTCGAAAGTAACCAGCTTAAACACGCGATGTTAGAAGGGATTCATGTTTTGCAATCGCAAATGGGACAATTACGTCAAGATGCACTTACCGATCCGCTAACTGGCGCGCATAATAGGCGGGGCTTAAACATATTGCTTGAAAACCTAATGGATAAGCAGATCCCGTTTGCAGTGCTTGAAATTGATATCGACTTCTTTAAACAGGTTAATGATACATTTGGCCATGATACGGGTGATGAAGTACTAAAAACCCTTACTCGTATTATACAATCGTTATCGCGCAAGCATGATATTGTGTCACGCACTGGTGGAGAAGAGTTTTTACTGGTATTACCTAACGAAAATAATGATAGTGCGTTTGTTATCGCTGAGCGTTTACGTAACCAAGTAGCCACCACATCAATGGCAAAAGTAGGCTATATAAATGTATCTATTGGTATCGCTACTTGGCCACAGCATAGCGATGATATCGATCAAGTATATAAATGCGCTGACAAAGCGCTCTATCACGCGAAGGAAACGGGCCGTAATAAAACCGTGATAGCCAATTTTTAAAAAAATTAACTTACCTTAAGTTTTATTTAAGTTTCGCCTATTAAATTCTACCTATAGATTTAATACAGGCGATGCTTTTATGCAACTAGCTCAACAACAGCCATCATTAGCACTTTTTCAGCCGTTCACACAGTTTGTGAGCGCAAGAGAATGTGATGAACACCGTCAGCGCCTTGAAGATACAGTAAAACAAGGCTTTTTCACTGCGTATAATGCAAGCCTAACCTCATTTATGCCATTACTCTGTCAGTATAAAACTGTGCAAGGGCATTGCACATTAGGGCTCAGAAACGCTACTTCCCCTTTATTCATTGAACAATATTTAGCTGCGGCCATTGAACAATTTTTACCACTATGCACACCGCGAAATAAGGTGTTTGAGCTAGGTAACCTTTGCTCAACACATCGTAAAGCCACGCTATCTCATTTTATTATTGTAAATGAAGCTTTGCGCGGCTTTGGCGCGAGCTACTTAGTGTTTTGCGCTACCAAAAAAGTACGCGCCTTACTGCGCCTACTAGGTGTTACCTGCAACGAAATTGCACTGGCTAATAGCACTGTAGTAGATCAGCCAAAGAGCTGGGGTAGCTATTATGAGAATCAGCCTACGGTGTGCATTGTTAATTTAGCACAGGCACATCAGCAAGTACTTAATACGCCTATGCTACGTGACATTAAACAACAAAATGCAAATGCAATTACCACATTAATTAATGCGCTGGAGACTATATGAGCATGTTAAATAGCTTGAATGACTTAGCTACTCAGTCAATGGTTGTCGCGCATTTTGCGAATCAAACACAGCAGTTAACAGGTACTGAAGTGCTTCAAGAAATTAATAAAGTAGCGGAAATTTTTGCAAACTCAGATGCTAACGCAATTGCATTTCAACTTGATAATACTCCCGCTTGGTTGGTGCTCGATGCTGCGACAAATGTTGCTAATAAAGTAGCAATACCAATTGCCCATTTTTTTAGTCAACAACAAACGCAATATGTACTGGCACAGTGTGGCGCACAGCTGTTTATAAGTGATATGCCAAGGCTTTCTTTGGGGGCCCATACATTGTCTATTACTTTGTTTGAACATTACACCTTGTATATTTATCAGCTCAAGCTTAATGAACCGATTAATTACTTTGAGGGCACTCAAAAAATCACATTTACTTCCGGTTCTACTGGCGAGCCAAAAGGGGTGTGCTTATCAACACAAAGCCAGATGCAGGTGGCTCAGTCATTATGTGAGCAAATAAATATAAGTAAACCAACTCACTTATGTTTACTGCCACTACCTGTATTGCTTGAAAATATTGCAGGTATTTATGCGCCTTTGTTAAGTGGCGGTTGTGTACATTTAATGCCATTAAACGAATTAGGTTTTGTTGGCTCAGGGTTAAAAAACCCTAACAAACTCATTAGCGCAATCGATAGTGTAAAACCTAACACCCTTATTTTAGTGCCTGAGTTATTAACGTGTTTAGTTGCCTTTGCAAAACAAGGCTGGCAGCCACCAAAGTCACTTAAGTTTATTGCTGTTGGCGGAGCACGGGTTAGTGAATCTTTAATTTTAACTGCACGAGAATATAACCTACCGGTTTATCAAGGTTATGGTTTGTCTGAGGCTGCTTCAGTAGTGAGTTTAAACACCCCCAACTATGACGATATAAATAGTGCTGGTGAAGTGCTAGGGCACGTTGAAACGAAAGTTGAAAATGGTGAGTTATTTATTAAAGGAGCGTTATTTTTAGGGTATTTAAATCAAGCGCCGCATAACCCAAATACCTGGTACGCCACTGGCGACTTAGTATCTAAGCGTAATAATAAGCTGTACATAAAAGGGCGAGTAAAAAATCTGATCATCACCAGTATGGGGCGTAATGTTAGCGCCGAATGGCCTGAATCATTAATTTTAAGCCAAAGTGCGATACAGCAAGCGGTGGTGTTTGGTGAAAGCCAGCCATTTTTAAGCGCGCTTATTTATGCGGCTCCCAAGTTTAGTGATGAGCAATTAAAAGCACATTTAAAAACAGTAAACCAGCAACTTCCTGACTACGCACAGATTAAAAAGTGGCATCGTTTGGCCCAACCTTTAAACGAGCAGCAAGGATTATTAACCGCTAATAATCGCCCTAAACGAGCGGCAATTAGCCAGCACTACAGCCCTATTTTTGAACAGTTTTACCGACTTGGAGAAGTGATCCATGAGTGATTTTTTTAATACATTAAAAGCACAAACTCAAAACGAGCGTGAGTACTTATTAGCTGCGCCAATTATACAGCGTGTATTTAACGGACAAGCCACGCTTGAAGAGTATGCCTCGTTTTTAGCGCAGGCTTATCATCATGTAAAACACACTGTTCCTTTAATGATGTCACTTGGCGCACGTTTAACTGATGAGCAAGAATGGTTACGTGAAGCGGTAGCTGAATATATTGAAGAAGAAATTGGTCATCAAGAGTGGGTGCTAAACGACATTGCAGCCTGTGGGTTTGATAAAGAAAGTGTGCGTCATAGTCAGCCACAATTCGCCACTGAAATGATGGTGTCGTATGCCTACGATAGTATTGCACGTAAAAATCCGCTTAGCTTTTTTGGCATGGTGCACGTATTAGAGGGGACCTCAATTGCGCTTGCTGATGGAGCCGCATCAAACATAGCAAATGCAGTAGGACTTCCTAAAAAAGCGTTTAGCTATTTAACCTCTCACGGCGCGCTTGATATAGAGCATGTTAAGTTTTTTGAAAACTTAATGAATCAAATTACAGACGAGGCGGATCAGCAGGCTATCTTACATGGCGCAAAATGTTTTTACCGTTTGTACGGCGATATCTTTCGCGCTTTAGACGACGAGCCGTTTTTTAAAGCATCAGCACAAGAGCAACACGCATGAATACCGGCTTATGTGTATTAACTGGTGCGACAGGTGGAATTGGTCAAGCCATTGCCAAAACACTACACGGCCAAGGTTGGCAACTACTCTTGGTGGGGCGAAATAGTGATGCCCTCAATACGCTAAGTAGTCAATGTCCCGGTAGTATAGTTTTTGTGGGGGACTTAACGATTGCCGAAAACATGTTGGCACTCGCCATTAAAGCCAAAAAATTAGGGGGCGCTAAGTTACTCATAAACAATGCAGGCATTAATGTAATGCAAAGCTTAAGTGCATCGAGTAGTGAGCAAATTGATAATCTACTGAGCACTAACTTAGCCGTCCCTATGAAATTATGTCAGCTGTTTTTAGCGCAATTGCATGCGAATAAAGGCTCCATAGTTAATGTTGGGTCGTCATTTGGCAGCATAGGTTACCCGTATCAAACACTTTACTGTGCTAGTAAGTTCGGTTTACGTGGTTTTAGCGAAGCGCTATCACGAGAGCTTTCAGACACACCCGTTAAAGTTAGTTATTTAGCACCAAGAGCAACCGATACAGATATTAATGATGCACAAATACGAGCAATGAATAAGGCGCTTGGTAATCAAATGGACTCCCCGCAGTTGGTAGCTGATGAGTTAGTTGCGTTATTAAACTCAAATAAAACCAGACGATTTATTGGTTTTCCTGAGAAACTTTTTGCACGTATCAATGGCGTTTTTCCACGTATTGTGGATAACGCAATTGCTAAACAGCTCCCTAAAATAAAACAGTTTTTAGGTTAATAGAGGATTTATTATGAAAAAATTTACTTTAGTAGCTTATTTAAGCATTGTTAGTGTGTTTTCATCGCCGGTATTTGCAGACGAACAAAGCGATTTACTCGCTATTCAACAGCAGTGGGCGGTCGCTAATTATGAGCTTAAAGATGATGCACAAATCAAAGCCTTTACTCAACTAAGTGAGCAAAGTGCTCAATTTATTGAAAGCTACCCTGATTCAGCAAATAGCTATACGTGGAACGGCATTGTACTGGCCAGTTTTGCTGGCGCAAAGGGCGGGTTAGGGGCGCTGGGCTATGCTAAAGATGCAAAAGCGTCATTAGAGCAAGCCCTTAAAATAGACGACAGTGCTTTAGGTGGCTCAGCGTATGCCAGCCTAGCAACCTTATACAGTAAAGTACCGGGGTGGCCTATTGGTTTTGGTGATGATGACACCGCCGACAAATTTTTTAAGCAAGCGCTCGCTTTTAACAAAAAAGGCATTGATACTAACTACTTGTATGGTGAGTTTTTATATGACGAACGTGAATATGAGCAAGCTAAAGCCCATTTGTTAGTTGCGCAAGCAGCAGGTATTCGTGATACTCGTGCTAAAGCTGATAAATATCGTCAACAAGCAATTAGCTCTTTATTAGCTAAAGTAGATAAAAAACTAAAGAGATAACAAAATAAACAATGCATTTATTATTAGTTGAAGATGATCATCTTGTGGCGCAAGGGCTTTGCCGCTCATTGCGCCAAGAAGGCTACAGTGTAGAGCATAGCGCAACGGTTAAGCATGCATTGCAATGCTTAGGCAGTGGTGAAATAGAGTTGGTTATACTTGACCTAGGTTTACCCGATGGTGATGGTTCACAAATTCTAAAGCACATAAAAGCGCAAAAAAAAGTGATTCCGGTGGTGATACTAACTGCACGAAGTAGCATAGATGACAAGGTGCAAGGGCTTGATATGGGCGCTGATGATTATTTAGCTAAGCCATTTGAACCAGCCGAATTATTTGCTCGTTTGCGCGTAGCGAGCCGACGAGTAAATCAAGCTCAGTCGAGTTTATTACAGTGTGGTGAAGTGACTATGGACACGTCAGCGCATAGTGTCACACTCAGCAATGAGCTGCTTTCTCTGCCACGAAAAGAATACATGCTGCTAAAGGCACTATTGGAAAACCAAGGTCGCGTGCAATCTAAACAGCAGTTAGAGAACAAGCTGTACCAGTGGGGTGAAGAGGTTGGCTCTAACACCATTGAAGTGCATATTCATCACCTACGAAAAAAATTCCCCAGCGATTTTATTAAAACTCTCCGTGGTATTGGTTATGTCGTGGGGAAGAGATAGTTCACGTGATTAAAACACCCCTAGATTGCACAAACTTGAATTTACAAAGGTAACCATACTCTATGTCAATTCGTAAGCGTTTAACTCTTATTTTACTATCAATGATGGTGTTAACGTGCTTTTTAGCTTTAGTCAAAGGCTACCAAAAAAGTATGAGCCATGGTGAGCAACTACTTGATAGTGAGCTAAAAGTAGTCGCTGGAGTGTTGATGCAACAGCCTTTATCTATAAACGCCATGGCGCCAAAAATGCAAGAAAGCGCCCAGTTACTGTATCAAATTTGGCAAGCTGGTGAGCTCCTTAGTGGCTCTGACGAATTAAATCTTGATTTGAGCCAGTATCAAGCGGGTTTTCAAACGCTTAATATTGCAGGGCAGCGAATGCGGGTATTCGTTTTTGTCACTTCTTTACGCACCGTGATTGTTGCCGAGCCGATTGCTAAGCGGTTTGAACTTGCCGAGGCAGTGATTTTATCGGCCATGTTGCCTATGCTTTGGGCGGTTCCTTTGCTTGCGCTATTTATTAGCTTTTTTGTTAAATATGCCCTGGCACCATTAACCCGTTTATCAAAACAGTTAGCTCTGCGCCAAGCAAATGATTTCACTGCGATCAATTGGCAGGTGACTGATGAAGAGATAAAACCGGTGATCAGCCGCTTAAACGATTTATTTAAACGCGTAGAAACCGCCTATTTACGAGAGCGTTTTTTTGCCTCTGATGCGGCACATGAATTACGTACTCCCCTGAGTAGTTTAAAAATTAATGTGCATAATTTGGCTGCTCAACAAGGCGATAACCAAGAATTACAAGCCATGACTCAAGGTATTAACCGACTATCCAATATAGTAGAGCAAATGCTAATACTAGGGCGTACTCAGCCAGAGCAGTGGCAAAAACAGTTTAAAGAGCTGTCATTATTAGCGATCACGCAAGAAGGTGTTAGCCAGTTGTATGAAAAAATAGAGGCTAAAAACCACACTATTAGTCTTGAGGGAGATGACTTTATCATTAACGGTGATGAATTTACCTTAGTGACGTTGATTTCAAACCTACTTAGTAATGCCATAAAGTACGCACCAGCCAATGGACAAATAAAAATAACGCTAAAGCAGATGCACAAGCAGCGTATTTGGCAAATAGAAGACAGTGGCCCAGGTATGACGGACGATCAAAAACAACGGATATTTAACCGTTTTTATCGTGTTGGCGGTGACCAACACCCTTCGGGTGAACAAGGTGCGGGTTTGGGCATGGCAATAGTGCAGCATATTATTGCTATTTATCGCGCTGAAATTCACTTAACGGATAGTGATTTGGGTGGCTTAAAAGTACAGGTAGTTTTTGCAGGAGCTAAATGTGATTAAACGACTTATTAGGCCTTACTTATATTGTTGTGTATTTTTATCATTTAACGCCGCCAGTAAAGACTACCTTATTGTACTTAAAGATCATTTGTTTTACCCCGCAGAAATCGTCGTACCGGCCAATAAAAAGGTACGCTTGTTAATCGAAAATCAAGATAGTACGCCTGAAGAGTTCGACAGTTTCGATCTCAATCGAGAGAAAGTACTTTACCCTAAGCGCAAAAGCGTTATTTATATCGGGCCGTTAATCCCTGGGCGTTATGAATTTTTTGGCGAGTTCTCGCCCAATACGGCGCGTGGTGCTGTCATAGTGACTGAAAAGGAGCGTTCTAATGCTAATAACTAGCCTAGTGATGAGTCTAAACCAGTTACTGCCGGTGGCCATTTTACTTATTTTACTCCAAGTTGTAGCCAAGCAAAGTTTAATGAAATTGCTGGGAGGGCTTATTTTAGGGATCGGGCTTTCATTTTTGTTTGTAAAAAGTGCGCCGTTAATTAGCCCCTTGTTTGACTATCAGGGTTTAGAATATGCCCAAATTGGTTTGTGTATTTTAATTTTTATTAGTGCACTGTACTACGCCATTAAACAGGCAACAGCTGCTTTTATGATTGCGATTATCAGCGTAATGACACTTTATTTAAGTCACTACATTATTTACCTGATTGGCTTTTGGCAAAACAACGAAGCGGCACAAAGTTTATTTATTGGCACTTTTTTAGGTTTGGGAATATGCAGCAGCTTTAGCGTGTTGTTGTATTTTTTATTGAGTGCAATCAAACAGCGCTTTGGACTTACCCCTTTATTGGTATTGTTAGCATTAAATAGTGCGGCAAAACTAGTTGTGGCGCTTGATTTGGCGAGCCAAATTGATTTGATAGCAACAACGGTAACTGTATGGGATTTACGTGCCATTTTAACCGAAAACTCAGAGTTTGGACGAGTATTGCGCGCTCTGATTGGTTATGAGGCTACGCCTAATTTAACCAGTGTTTTAAGCTATGCGTTGAGCAGCGTGTTATTTTTATCTGTTTGTTATTTTATTCCTAAATTAATCACTAAGGAAAAATCATGAAAGCAATAAACCTATTTGCAGCCACTGTATTAATTGGTTTTTGTTTATTAATACCTAAGCTGGCTTATGCTGATGGCATAGTAGTAGATAAAGTTTATCATCCGTATGTGTTGCCGTTTGAGCGCGAGCTAGAATGGCGGCTTGTGTCGCATCAAACTGATAGTGGTAATATTTTAGCGCAGCGCGTTGGCTTAGGCGGCGCAATAAACGACACCATGGCATTGGAAGGCTACATCGTGGGTGAGCGCGATGATAACGGTGACTTTGGCTTGCAAGCGTATGAGTTAGAGCTTCGTTGGCAGTTAATAGAGCAGGGCAGGCTATGGGCTGATTGGGGCGCGTTATTTGAATTTGAAAAACAGCATGACGCCGACGCATACGAAGCAACCTCTGGTTTTGTAATTGAAAAAGAGTTTGGTCGTGCAAGCCTCACCATGAATGCTTTTTTAGTATACGAATGGGGGCAAGATATAGAAAACGAATGGGAAAGCGAGTTTAGAGCGCAATATCGCTACCGATACTTGTCTGCTTTTCAGCCCGCGGTTGAGGTTTATCTTGGTGAAGACTTTGTGGGTATTGGCCCTGGTTTTATAGGCTTGCATCGCTTTGATGGACAAAAACAACTAAAGTGGGAAGCCGGTTTTATTACTGAAATCAGCCAGTCAGAGAAGAATCATAGCTTTAGAATGGCGTTAGAAATTGAATTTTAAGCTGCTTAAACAAGTGCTTAACATTTAAAGTGAGTTACGAAGGTTATTTTATTAATTAAATAACATAAAGGGTTGACTTACCCCTGTAACTCTATATAGTAGGCCGCAGCTAGAAAGAAAGCATGATAATTTATAAATCTCCATTTCGTTGTTGTATAAGTAATACTTGTAGTACCGTCCTGAAGTTTTTAAGTACCATCTCATTTTTTGCTACACCGCCCATTAGGGCACAATTTAATTTTTTATATCAGGAATAATACTATGTCTAACATCGTATCAGGTACAGTTAAGTGGTTCAACGAGTCTAAAGGTTTTGGTTTCATCGAGCAAGAAAACGGTCCAGACGTTTTCGCACATTTCTCAGCAATCAAAAGCGAAGGTTTCAAAACTTTAGCTGAAGGCCAACGTGTAGAGTTCACTCTTTCACAAGGTCAAAAAGGTCCTCAAGCTGATAACATCACAGCTCTATAATTTTACTTTTTGAGTAAAATGAAAAAAAGCGCTTAAGGCGCTTTTTTTGTGCCCAAAATTTAAGAACATCCCACCACCGCTTTAACATTCCCGTCATTTTATTGCTATTTACGTCATCTGCTATTTTAACATTACAAACAACGTTATAAATTAATAGTCTCTACGAGTTTTCTAGGTTAAAGTTATTACTTAAACCACAGGGGGTGTGTATCTATAAATTTATATTATTAGCTTTTGTGCTGTTATTTAGCCAAAAAATTCAGGCTGCTGAGCCTAAGCTGGTTATTTATACCGAAAGTTTTCCTCCGTATAACTTTCAAAGTAGTGCAGGCCAATTGGCGGGTATTAATCATGACATAGTAAAAGATGCCTGTGTCCGTGCCGCACTAAAGTGCGAGTTTATTATGCTACCCTGGAAGCGCGCTTACCACTTAGTGCAAAATAACCCACAGTCAGCCATTATTTCTTTGGCAAAAACGCAAGAGCGAGAACCTCTTTTTCAATGGGTTGGACCCTTGGTGTCAAATCAAACCTATTTTTATAAATTAAAAACCAGCGAACATATTGTGATGGACGATATCACCCAAGCTAAAAACTATTCGTTAGGTATAGTGCGTGGCGATATTTATGAAATGCTGGTGCGCCGACTTGGGTTTGTAGCTGATAAAAACTTATTGCTATTTAGCGACACTGACTCGTTTATGCGACTGTTTTTTAAAAACCGCATCGATTTAATTATTGGATCTGACTTTACCATTGACCATCAAACTGAGCCGTTTGGCTACTCTAGAGATGATTTAGTGAAGCTCGAACAAATTCATGTAGATGAACTTAAAGGCAACTATATTGGTTTTAATACAGCTGCTTCACCTGTGATCGTAGAACGTTTTAATCAAGCTCTAAAGCAACTTAAAGCAGAGTCTGGCTATGAACCTTACATTAACCGTTATGTAAAAAATTAAAGCTTAGGTCGGCCAAGCGCGGAAAAGCTCAAAAAGCTCCCGCTTAATAATGCCTATATTACCTCTTCACAGCCATTCATCCTTGTTAACTTCGCACTCTCAAGCGCCTTTTGTAAAGGGCTGACAATTAAATGCTTCTGCAGTTACACAGTTGTTCATATTTTTTAGTAATACCAATTCGCTTAATTAAGTGGTCTATTTTGAGGCTGGAAAAACGAGTTGATAGCTAGGCAAAAAATTCGCTATTTAGTTGTTCTAAATGAGAATTTTTTAACACAGGTAGCGACACGTTTAGCCCCGCAAAATGATTAAGTATTATTGCGGATTGGTATAAGTGCAATGATGGCTAAGGAGTGCGTGGATGAAGGTTAAGCAAAGCATAATTTTGGGGGGCGAGTTGTTGAGGATTTAGAAAGTAGAGGTGCTAAAACGATAAAAGGGCCTTGCGGCCCTTGGTGAAGTATCGTTCAAGTCAGATAGTGCTTTAACCCCTTAAAGCGCTATCCTATTGTTTTGCAACAGATGGATCATCTCTTTAAGTTTCTAAGCTAGCGAGAGGAAAAACCCAGCAATTGCTGCGCTCATAAGGTTAGCCATAGATCCTGCTAACACTGCTCTGAGCCCTAAGCGTGCGATATCCTTTCGCCGACTAGGCGCCATACCGCCTAATCCACCTAGTAAAATGGCTATCGATGATAAGTTAGCAAATCCACACAATGCAAAAGTAACAATTGCTTGCGTGTGAGCACTTAACGTATCGCGATAATTTATAAAGTCTAAGTAAGCAACAAACTCGTTTACTACTATCTTTTGACCAATAAAGCTGCCGGCTATAATTGCTTCATCCCACGGTACACCGAGTAACCATGCAACAGGAGCAAATAAATAGCCTAATATTTCTTGAAGCGTCAATGTTGGGTAATCGAACCACCCGCCAACGCCACCTAATAAACCGTTTAGCAGAGCAATTAACGCCACGAAGGCAAGTAGCATTGCACCTACGTTAAGTGCTAGATGCATGCCGTTAGCTGCGCCTGATGCTGCTGCATCAATTACATTAACTGGTTTATCATCATCACTTAAATCTAAATCTGCTAAGTTATCTTTAGGAGTTTCTGTTTCTGGCACAATCATTTTTGCCATTAAAAAACCACCTGGCGCCGCCATAAAGCTTGCCGCAATAAGATACTTAAGGTCTACGCCAATAATTACGTAGCCGGCCATTACAGAGCCTGCTACAGTGGCTAAACCACCTACCATTACTGCAAACAATTCAGACTTAGTCATTGTTGCTATAAATGGCTTAACTATTAGCGGTGCTTCAGTTTGGCCCACAAAAATATTGGCCGTTGCTGAAAGCGATTCTGTACGCGAGGTTTTCAAAAGCTTTTGTAAACCACCGCCTAAAATTCTAATTATCCAATCCATAATGCCAAGGTGATATAAAACAGCTACAAGCGCTGAGAAAAACACAATAACCGGCAATACTTGAATTGCGAATATAAAACCAAGCGTATCTTGCGACGCTAGCGGACCAAATAAAAACCCAATACCGTCATTTGCATAACCAATAACCGATGAAACAGCTGCTGACATGCTTGTTAATACATTTTTGCCTGCTTCAAAAAACAGAACAAAACCGCCAATAACGACTTGCATAGCAAACGCTATACCAACGGTTCTTAAACTAATTGCTTTGCGGTTAGTTGAAGCCGCAAAGGCAATGCCTAGTAGCACCATCATGCCTACTAAGCTCATAAATGTTGTCATACAAACGTTTCCCGTTGTTATTCTTGTAAAATGTATTTTATTTTACTTTTTATAATATCAATCGCAACGCGATTCATACCGCCTCGAGTCACAACTAAATCAGCGTTATGCTTTGAAGGCTCAATAAATTGATAAAACATCGGTCTAACAGTTGCTTGATATTGCTCAACAACAGATTGTAATGTTCTGCCTCTTTGTTCCATGTCGCGCTGCATTCGGCGCATTAAACAAATATCTAGCGGTGTATCTATAAACACCTTAATATCAAATTCTTTATTAAGTGCTTTATCGCTCAGTAATAAAATACCTTCTACAATGAGTATTTTAGCCGAAGCCACACGGCGTGTTTTATCGCTGCGTGTATGTTGGGCATAATCATAAGTTGGTACTTCAACTGAGTGGCCATTACGAAGTTGTGTTAAATGCTCAAGCATTAATTCGTGTTCAAATGCATCAGGATGGTCGTAATTCGTTTGCGTACGATGTGCCATCGGCAAATGCGATTGATCCTTGTAATAAGCATCTTCTTCAATAATGGCGATAGCGCCTGGTTCAAGCTCATTCACCAATTCATTGTATATTGTTTGGCTAAATAGAGATTTGCCGGACGCCGATGCGCCTGCAATAGCTATAATAGTTCGTGTCACTAAAGTTCTCACCCACACAGAAGGATATATTGTTGGTAGATCACAATAGCAAAAAAGACACGATTAATCTCTTTTGCTTCGCTTAAGAGTGCAAATTTATAATGTTTAGGTTTTATGAAACAGGACTTATGTCCTGTACGGAAAAATCGAAGAGCGGATAAAGTAACCACCTAGAACAGATGTGAGGTCACAATGGCAAGAGCAATTATCTTAATGGCGGATAGTTTAGGAATTGGCGCAGCACCCGATGCAGATAAATTCGGTGATGTAGGTGCTAATACATTCGCACATTTACTCAAGGCATATTATGACGAAACTGGCAGCAAGCTTTCGCTTCCTAACCTTTCAAAATTAGGGTTAGTAGATGCATGTGAAGCCGCTGGTAAAGAACCCTGTTTAATTGCTGATCGCAATGAGCCACAAGGCGCGTGGGGTTATGCAAAAGAGCTTTCAAGCGGAAAAGACACGCCATCGGGACATTGGGAAATGGCTGGCGTGCCGGTGTTATTTGATTGGGGATATTTCCCAAAAACACAACCGAGTTTCCCACAAGAATTTGTAGACGAGTTTATTGCTCGTACAGGTATTCCGGGCATTTTAGGCAATTGCCATGCATCGGGAACCACCATTTTAGAGCAGCTAGGTGAAGAGCACGTAAAAACAGGTAAACCAATCTGTTACACCTCAGCTGACAGTGTGTTTCAAATAGCCGCGCATGAAGAATCATTCGGCCTAGAGAAGCTTTATCAAGTATGCGAAATCGCACGGGCGCTGCTTGATGAAATGAATATAGGACGAGTGATTGCGCGGCCATTTTTGGGTTCAAATAGTCAAGACTTTGCCAGAACCGGTAATCGTCGTGATTATTCAGTATTACCACCTTCGCCAACATTGCTTGATGTACTTGCAAAAGACGGTGGCGAAGTAATTAGTATTGGTAAAATTTCAGATATTTATGCGCACCAAGGCATTACCCAAAAGCATAAAGCACCAGGGTTAATGAACTTGCTAGAAAAAACCAGTGAAGTGATGGCAACTGCGCAGGATCACAGTTTGATTTTTACCAATTTAGTTGATTTTGATGAAAAGTTTGGCCATCGCAGAAATCCTGTTGGCTATGCTAAAGCGCTAAAAGAGTTTGATGATTACTTACCAACTATTTTAGATCAGCTAAAGCCAGATGATTTATTAATGATCACCGCCGATCATGGCTGTGACCCTACCTTTCCAGGGTCAGAGCACACTCGTGAGTATGTGCCAGTTATTGCTTATCAGCCAGGAATGAACAACACGCCACTGGGTGAGCGCAATAGCTTTGCTGATATCGGTCAAACACTTGCGCAATGGTTTAACCTAAAAGCGTTAGAGTATGGTGATGGCTTCGTCGATAAGCTAAATACAGTTAAGTAATTTAAAAATACGCTACTATATTTTTAAAGTAATAGGGCTTTTAGCCAAACAAAAGGAAAACAATCAATGAGTACTCCGCATATCAGTGCAAACGTAGGTGATTTTGCCGAAACAGTATTAATGCCAGGCGATCCGCTACGCGCACAATATATTGCTGAAAACTTTTTAGATGATGCAGTGCAAGTAACCGGCGTACGTAACATGTACGGCTTTACTGGAACTTACAAAGGTAAGCCAGTGAGCATTATGGGTTCTGGCATGGGCATTCCTTCAATGTCAATTTATGCTCGTGAGCTTATTGTTAGTTTTGGCGTTAAAAATATTATCCGTATTGGTACCTGTGGTGGTATTGGCAGCGATATTAAAATTCGCGACGTAATCTTTGCACAAGGTGCAAGCACTGATTCTAACGTGAACCGTGCCCGTGTTCGTGGTACTGACTTTGCAGCGATTGCTAACTTTGATTTACTTTTAAACGGCGTTAATGCGGCTAAAGATTTAGGCATTGATGCAAAAGTAGGTAATGTATTTACTACCGATACTTTCTATCAAGCTGATGACACTTTCTACAAAGACCTAGACAAACTAGGTGTACTTGCGGTTGATATGGAAACAGCTGGCCTATACGGCGTAGCAGCAGAGTACGGCGCAAAAGCAATGGCATTATTTACCGTAAGCGATCACGTGATCACCGGCGAAGCAACACCTGCCGATGAGCGTCAAACCACGTTCAACGAAATGGTAAAAATTGCATTAGAGTCAATTTAATCTTAAACAGTTCCTTGGTAACGTATTCACTAAGTTTTGGAGACACGCCCAAAGTGAAGTGAGACTAAACCCCCAAAGCCGCATTTTATGCGGCTTTTTTTATGCCTGAAATTTAGGTGCGAGCACCGGGCTAAGGGCTACGAGCTTTATGTTCCTAGGTTTTAGCACTAGCTCGCAGCTCGTCACTCGAAGCCCGTTGTTTTCTCATTTACTCTCATTCACTTCTCTGTGTTTAAACAAGAAATTAGACTTTAGATGTCAGATTAAAATGCGCGAGGTAAACTTCCGCCTACTGATATGGTTACCTTCTAAATTTACTTTAGGCGGGGCTTTATGCCGTGCAAGGTCATTAATTAAAAAATATTTACCACCGAGAACACTGAGTTTACAGAGAAATGCTTAAAAAATACCAATCCACCTCTGTGTAGCGCAAAGCGCCTCGGAACCCTCTGTGGTGAAAAATTGTTTTTAGCAGTAAGTGCCTTTCGTAGCAGCGATTTTATATCGCGTCAGGTCTAGGATATTAAACACAAATGCGCGAGGTAAACTCCCGCCTACTGATATGGTTAACTTCTAAATTTACTGTAGGCGGAGCTTTATGCCGCGCAAGGTCATTATTCACAAAGAGGGCAAAGAGACGCTGCGCTGAAAGAGTAGATTAAAGATCTCAGGTTTTAGCACTAGCTCGTTGCTCGATACTCGAAACCCGTAGCCCGTAGCCCGTAGCCCGTTGTGTTCCCATTTATTTCCCTGTCAGTATTTATAACTTAATGCTAATGTTTAAGTTATAAAGCTTGCCTTTAAAATGAACAATTTTAAAGTTTTAGCTGATAGCTAAAACACGTCTTAAACTCTGGAGTAACTATGTCTAATTGGATTGATGCGACAGTAAAGTCAGTCAAATGGTGGAATGAATCGTTATTTAGCATAACCGTTCACGCTGATGTAGAGCCGTTTAAAGCAGGGCAATTTACAAAGCTTTCTATTATGGACGGTGATAAACGTATAGCTCGCGCCTACTCTTATGTTAACGCCCCTCAAAGTCCTGATTTAGAGTTTTACCTCATTAACGTGGTTGATGGTTTACTATCCTCTCATTTAGCCACTCTCAAACCGGGTGACACCGTATTAATAGAGCGCCGAGCAACTGGTTTTTTTACTCTAGATGAAGTGCCAGCAAGTGAGCAATTGTGGATGCTGAGTACAGGCACAGCAATTGGGCCATTTTTATCAATGCTACAGCAGAGCGAAGTATGGCAAAAATATCAACACATAAATTTAGTGCATGGGGTACGGAAAAATAGCGATTTAAGCTATCAGGAGCTTATTGGCAAACTAAAAAGATTATACCCTAGTCAACTCAACTATATTCCGGTTGTTAGCCGTGAGGCGCCTTTAAAGGGTTTAGCTGGTAGAATTACCACAGTGATTGAAAACAACGCTTTATATGAGCACGTTGGATTATGCGCCACACCAAATAACGCGCAATTTATGTTGTGTGGTAATCCGCAAATGGTTAAAGACACCACAGAATTATTATTGGCTCAAAATTATAAGCGTAATCGTCGAAAAGAGCCGGGGCATATCACGGTTGAGCAGTATTGGTAGTGAGTTATAACGTTATAATAACTATCTCAGAGGCCTAAAATTTGCTATGTTGCGCTTTAATTGCATTTAGTCTTTGTACTTAGGAAATCCATGAAATCTTTATTTATTATTTGTGCCTGTTTATTGGCCGCTTTCACGTTAAACAGTCATGCTATAGAGCAATCAACACAGCTGAACGAGACTAAACAAACACAGCAAAAAAACGCACCGCAGCAACAAGACGCGCTTGATACATTAAGCCAAGAGGCTAATACACCAAAAAAGCCGGTTGTTGAGAAAGTAAAAGCAGATGACTCTCAAGTACTGGGCAGTGAATCAACAAAGCCCGCACAGCAGCCTAATAGTAAAGCTGATAAAGCACAGGCTGTTGCGCAAGCTGAGCAAGCAGTCACACAAGCGAAAGAAGCACTCACAGCAAGGCAACAAGCCAAAGCAAAACAGTCGCGTGAGTCACTTGCTGTTGTTGAGCAATTAGTAAACGCTTACAACGCGCGTAACATTGAAGAATTTATTCGCATGTATGATGAAGATGTTGAGTTTTATATTTTCCCGAATGAGCTATTATTTAAAGGCAAAGAAAAACTAATAGCACGTTATGGCATTATGTTTAAAAAACTTAAGTGTCTGCGCTCATCACCAATTAAGCGTATTGTGCATGGTGACATTGTAATAGACCATGAGCTATCAGAAACCTGCTCAGCGGATGCGAACGTTATAGATAAACGTTCAGAGCTTATTTCAAGTTATCAGATCAAAGATGGTAAAGTGGTTAGGGTTTTATTTTTTAGGTAATTATTAATTATGCAGCTAAGTGACGAGAAAAAAATTCGTGTAATGTATCGAGTAGAACCAGGCTGCTTAGGCCCTGATGGCGTAGACCACATTGAAGACTTTTGTCGCTTTGCGAACAAGCACATTAAATCGCCTTATTATGCGCAGTTATTATTTTTACCCCGATACGACAAGCAAAAAGATGAGCGTCAATATAGCGTTAAAAACCGCAATTTATCTCAGGTGCAGGCTAAAGCGTACTTAAATCATTTTGAAATTGACATAGAAGACTTTGAAGAGCAGCTCGACGAGCTGCTCTCTAAATCAATAGATTTATACTTTAAACGCTAGGCTTCATTTGAAACAATAGCATTAAAGCTTTCGTTATCATGTAGGCTGGCAAAAGCACTTTCGTGAAGTAGCTCGTTTCGCAAATTAGGCGAGTACTCAAGCGACATTTTTATATCAGCTAAGGCATCTGCATGTTCATGGGTTAAAGCATATGCACAGGCTCTTTGCCAGTAGGCATAACCATAATCACTGTCTATATCAATAGCTTGATTACAAAGCTCAATAGCTTGCTCAGTCTCATTTAGCTCTAATAACGCATCCGCTTTATAGGCTATGGCTTCTACATCTTCTGGTTTACGTTTTAAAATTTCATCGAATATTTCAATTTTATTAGCAATATCACTTTCTAGGTTGGCTCGCATCCATAACGAATGAACTTCGTTGGTGATCGATATACGTTCTTGGTTACTGAGTATTTCTTCAGAGCGAACTCGTAGTTTTTCTTCTAAAATTTTCAAGCGGTCTTCGTACTCGTCAGTAATCACACTAACACGGGTGTTTACTATATCTTCTACTTTATTTTTTACATCACGTAATGAATTCCAGCCCACCAATACTAAAATAGAAGCGGTGGCGGTGATAATAAAAAATACATTGTTAATCGTGTCGGTTGTGTAAGTTAGCGCCCTATCAGCGGTATCTAACTGAGCATGAGTGACCTGTTTGGTTAAGTCTTCACGCAGTTTTTGTTGATCTTGGCGTACCGACTTCAATTCGTCGAGAATATAACGCTCAAGTAATGGCTTATACATCGGTTCTTTTAGCTGTGCTAATTCACGTTGCTGTTGCTCATCCAAGGTTGTAGTGTTTTTATCAGCAGCTTGCACTGCAGATGAAGCACCTATAAAAACAATAAATAGTAAAAAATAAAAACGCATTGATATGCCTAGTTAAAAAATTAATTAATCGCTTCGCTAACTTTAACATGCGCACATCATTGGTACTAGGGCGAGTATAGGGAAGCTGGTATTAACTTGGGTGGCAGTAATTATAGGCAAAAAAAACCAGCCCAAGGTGGGCTGGAAAAAACTACATCAACATCTCAGGGAACAATAGGAGATAAGGCCTAGTGTATGTGTCACTATCTGAATTTTTACTTAACTAAATTCAAATAGTTAAAAATAGGGAAGAAATAAAGGTGCATAAATAATTTATACACCTTTTATAACTATAATTTCATGGCGAAGGGGGGTATTCCACTGTGCACTTAAGATAACCTAAGTCACTTTCAAACCCTTCAGCATACATTACGTGGCTATTTTTAATAACGATCATCTAATTTATAAAAAGTTTCAATATTCATTTGCTGGCAGCATCATCATATTTATAAATGATTGTAATCGTTTTAAAGCATCGCCTTGCTCTAGCGTATCAAAGCAGCTACACGTATATTGAATAAGTAGAGACCATACACGTCATTCATTTAATGGCAATAAAATAACAGCGCTCCCAACTGGTGAATACCAAAAGCGGTAAGCATGGGCGTTTTTATTTATACTTAAAAAGGAGCTCAATATGGATAATCATAAAGCGGGTAAATGCCCAGTTATGCATGGCAGTAATACCACAACTGAAAACACCAATACAGATTGGTGGCCAAACTCACTGAATTTAGACATTCTTCATCAGCACGATAGTAAAACCAGCCCTTACGATAACGACTTTAATTATGCCGACGCTTTTAACTCATTGGATTTAGAGGCGCTTAAAACCGACCTAAAAAACTTAATGACCCAAAGCCAACCGTGGTGGCCAGCTGATTGGGGGCACTATGGTGGCCTGATGATCCGTATGGCATGGCATGCTGCGGGCTCATACCGTTTAGCGGATGGCCGAGGCGGTGGCGGTACGGGTAATCAACGTTTTGCTCCACTTAACTCATGGCCTGATAATGCTAACCTCGACAAAGCTCGCCGTTTGCTGTGGCCAATTAAAAAGAAATACGGCAATAAGCTTTCATGGGCTGACCTGATGATTTTAGCCGGTAATATGGCGTATGAATCAATGGGACTTAAAACCTTTGGCTTTGCTGGCGGACGAGAAGATATTTGGCATCCAGAAAAAGACGTTTACTGGGGCGCAGAAAAAGAATGGTTGGCCCCAAGTGATGAGCGATATAGCCAGGTTGATAAACCCGATACCATGGAAAACCCATTAGCAGCAGTTCAAATGGGCTTAATTTATGTAAACCCAGAAGGGGTTAATGGCAAGCCCGATCCGCTTAAAACTGCAGATCAAGTCCGCGAAACCTTTGCCCGCATGGCCATGAACGACGAAGAAACCGCAGCACTTACCGTTGGTGGCCACACTGTAGGTAAAACTCACGGTAATGGTAAAGAAGAAAACTTAGGCCCAGAGCCAGAAGCTGCCGACGTACACGAGCAAGGCCTTGGTTGGAATAACCATAAAACCCGTGGCATTGGCCGCGATACCATGACCTCAGGTATTGAGGGCGCATGGACAACCTACCCAACTAAATGGGATAACGGCTATTGTAAATTGTTACTCAATTACGAATGGGAGCTAACAAAAAGCCCTGCCGGTGCTCATCAGTGGGAGCCGGTTAATATTAAAGAAGAAGATAAACCCGTTGATGTGGAAGACTCATCAATTCGTTTAAACCCAATAATGACCGATGCCGACATGGCAATGAAGCTCGACCCCGCATATCGTAAAATTATTGAGCGTTTTAATGACGATTTTGAGTACTTTACTGACGTATTTGCTCGCGCATGGTTTAAGTTAACCCACCGTGATTTAGGGCCAAAATCGCGCTATTTAGGTGCCGATGTACCAAGCGAAGATTTAATTTGGCAAGATCCAATTCCAACGGTTGATTACACCCTAAGCGACGCTGAAATAACCGACTTAAAAGCGAAGCTACTTAATTGTGGATTAAGTGAAACCGACTTAATTAATACCGCATGGGACAGTGCACGTACTTACAGAGGCTCCGATCACCGTGGTGGAGCTAATGGCGCCCGTATTCGCCTTGCTCCGCAAAATAACTGGCAAGGTAACGAGCCTGCGCGCTTAGCCAAGGTACTTAGCGCACTTGAAACACTGCAAGCGAGTTTAACTAAGCCTGTTAGTATGGCTGATTTAATTGTACTTGGCGGCACCGCTGCAGTAGAGCAAGCCGCTAAAAAGGCCGGGGTTGATGTAACCGTACCATTTGCCCCAGGGCGTGGCGATTCAACTGATGATATGACCGACGCAGAGTCATTCGAGCCATTAGAGCCAATTCATGATGGTTTTAGAAACTGGTTGAAAAAAGACTACGCTGTATCCGCCGAGGAGCTATTACTGGAGCGCAGCCAATTAATGGGCTTAACCGCACCAGAAATGAGCGTGTTACTAGCTGGTATGCGCGTACTGGGCACTAACTATGGCAATAGTGAGCATGGCGTATTTACCGACAACGTAGGCGTACTGAGTAACGACTTCTTTGTTAATTTAACTGACATGAACAACCGCTGGGAACCTGCAAGCAAAGGCGAGTACAACATAATTGACCGTGCAAGCGGTAAAACTAAATACACGGCTACGCGGGTTGATTTAGTGTTTGGTTCAAACTCAATTTTACGTGCATTGGCGGAGTTTTATGCTCAAGACGATAACAAAACCCGTTTTGTACACGACTTTATAAATGCATGGGTAAAAGTAATGAACGCCGATAGGTTTGATATTAAATAAACCTGAGTAATATTTAAAAAGGAGCAGTAATGCTCCTTTTTTTATTATTTGAAAGTTAGGAGCTGCGGGCAACGGGCAACGGGCTGCGAGGCGCGAGCTAGTGCTAAAACCTGAAACCTTTATCCTTTAACCTACTCTTTCAGCGCAGCGCCTCATAGCCCTCTTTGTGCATAATTCACTAAAAGCTATTTGAACACAGAGAAGCGAATGAGAGTAAATGAGAAGACAACGGACTTCGAGCTGCGAGTCGCGGGTAAAATGCAGCGCCTCATAATCTTCAGTGGTAAATAAATCACTTAAAAGTTATTTGCACAAAGAGCAAAGAATGAGTGCAAATGAGCAAAAAAACACAGCCTTTCTTTGCTTTTTTATAAATAAATTACTAATTGCGTTTTAATTAATACTAAGCATAATTTTGGCGAACCCCGAACCCCGAACCCCGAACCCCGAACCCCGAACCCCGAACCCCGAACCCCGAACCCCGAACCCCGAACCCCGAACCCCGAACCCCGAACCCCGAACCCCGAACCCCGAACCCCGAACCCCGAACCCCGAACCCCGAACCCCGAACCCCGAACCCCGAACCCCGAACCCCGAACCCCGAACCCCGAACCCCGAACCCCGAACCCCGAACCCCGAAATACAGACACAAAAAAACGGCGCTTAAACAGGCACCGCTTTTAAAATGGTTTAGGCTATTTCTTTAACCTTTAACCTTTAACCTAGCTCTTAAGCTACTTTATTTTCTTCGCAGCTTGCTAGGTATTCGTCAAACGTACCTTGAAAGTCAATCACTTGCTTGTCTTTAATATCAACAATACGCGTTGCTAGTGACGATACAAACTCACGGTCATGGCTTACAAAAATAAGTGTGCCTTTAAAGTCTTTTAGCGCATTGTTAAGCGCTTCAATGGCTTCCATATCCATGTGGTTTGTTGGTTCATCCATTATTAGTACGTTAACGTCTTGCATCATTAACTTACCGAATAACAAACGGTTTTTCTCACCACCTGAACAGTTACGGGCTTTTTTATTTGAATCGTCTGCGGTAAATAATAAACGCCCTAACATGCCACGAACCATTAAATCGTTGTGTTTAGCAGTGCGCCACTGCGACATCCAATCAAATAAAGTTAAGTCGTTATCAAAGTCTTTGCTGCTGTCTTGTGGGCAGTAACCAAAGGTCGCGTTTTCTGACCATTTAACTTCACCGTGTAAACTTTCAAGCTCGTTAACTAAACAACGTAAAAAGGTGGTTTTACCAACACCGTTTTCGCCAATTACCGCAAGCTTTGCACCCGCTTCAAGCAATAAGTCGCCGCCGGTAAATAATGTTTCACCGTCAAACCCATGGCCAAGCTTGGTTAGCTCAAGCGCTTGGCGATACATTTTTTTGCCTTCGTCAAAGCTCAGTGACGGGCTCATACGGCTTGATGCTTTAACTTCATCAAGCTTAATTTTATCCATTTTTTTAGCACGCGAGCTGGCTTGTTTTGCTTTAGAGGCATTAGCACCAAAACGGTTAACAAAGTCTTGCAGCTCGTCTATTTCAGCGCTTTTTTTCGCGTTTTCAGCTAATAACTGTTCGCGTTGTAAGCCTGAGGCTTCAAGGTACTTTTCGTAGTTACCTGGGTAAATACGCAGCTCGCCGTAATCAATATCGGCCATGTGCGTACATACCGAGTTTAAAAAGTGACGGTCATGGGAAATAATAATCATGGTACATTTACGTTGGTTAAGCTCATTCGCAAGCCACGTAATAGTATGAATATCCAAGTTATTGGTTGGCTCATCAAGAAGCAAAATATCAGGATTAGCAAATAGCGCCTGTGCTAAAAGCACACGCAATTTCCAACCAGGGGCTACGTTTGCCATTAAACCATAATGAAATTCTTTATCGATACCCGCATCAAGTAGTATTTCTTCTGCGCGGCTTTCTGCGGTGTAACCGTCCATTTCAGCAAAAACGCTTTCAAGCTCGGCCACTTTCATGCCGTCTTCTTCGCTCATTTCAGGCAACGAATAAATACGGTCGCGCTCTTGTTTTACTTTCCAAAGCTCAACGTCGCCCATAATTACCGCATCAACTACGCTGTATTGTTCAAACGCAAACTGATCTTGGCTTAGGTTACCTAATTTTAGCCCCGGCGTAATAGACACATTACCTGCACTAGGCGTAAGCGCACCGCTTAAAATTTTCATAAATGTCGACTTGCCGCAGCCGTTAGCGCCAATTAAACCGTAACGGTTACCGTTACCAAATTTAGCTGAAATGTTTTCAAACAACGGCTCTGCGCCAAACTGCATCGTAATATTTGCGGTGGAGATCAAAAAAAGTAATCCTAGAAAATTAATGGCAGGGTTAAGCTGCAGCAAGGTGCCGCATAAATAAACAAGCGATAGAGTAAATAATAGGCCGCGAATTATACAGATCCACGCCCAAAGATGAAAGGTAAAAGAATATAGCTTAAAAGCTATAACCGCTGATAAATAGCGTGTATGTTGCTTTTATTTTGCTTAATTAACTCATTTATAGTTTGTAACTCGACTTGGTTAATGGTTTTTTTACTCAACATTAAATGAATCGAACTCTTATTAATGGCCGCCATATTAGGAACAGGCTTAACGCTTGGATGTTGGTTTATAAAATATTGTGCAGCTACTTCGTCTTCTATTGCATAATCAACCCTGTTTTTACTAAGCATAGCAAAGCGTTTGTCGGCTGTGGGCATCATAATAACGTGAGCAGGATGATTTTGTTTAAACTGCGCAAATGCAGCGCCATAATAACTACCGCGACCAATAGCGAGCGTTAAATCTCTATAAAAAATATCGCTTAGGTTATTTATATCAGGAGAGTCGCTATATTTATAAAGGCGCATTATTTCATCGCGATAAGTATCGCTAAAATAGGCATAACTTTGTCTATCAGGGGTTATGCTGGCTGCAAAAACAATATCAATACGGCCTTCTTTTAACTCTTCAAAAGCACGAGCAGAAGTAGGCAGCAACATAAACTTTAAACAAAAAGGTGAGCTGTTAAAAATCGTATTTACCACATCAATCTCAACGCCGGTTAAATTGTTATTAACTGCCACCACATAAGGCGGCCAGTTGCGTTCATTAGTACCCACCTTAAGTGTTTTGTTACAGGCAAATACGCTACAGCTACAGATTAGTAATACAACAAAAGCGATTCTTAGCATTTTATTACTCTAAAAAATTACAACACTTTAGTATAAACCAAGTTGTAAATATAAACAGGATTAGGTGGTTGTTATTAAAAGGCCAGCAGCTAAAGCGATTGCATGTAATGTAACCTTTAAAACGCTTGGTAAGCTTATAACGGCTTGAATAAGCGTTTATTCAAGCCGTTACACTGCAGGGTAAATAACAGCCATGTTTTTAGTGTTGATTAAGGTAAGAGTTTGATTATCGCGTTGGCGATGGCAACCAGAGAGAGGCTGCCGCCGACCTCTCTCTGGACTCTCTCGGCGCACCCGAGGATCACACTGTATCCTCAAGCTATAAATTTATGTGAACGTAATCGCCGTGTATTCGCCATCCCTGGCGAAGTCACGGCTTAACTTGCATCCATGCAAGTGATTACTCATCAATTTATAGTTTTCGGGTGTGATCACGGGGAGTTGTAGCGGGTCTTCGCATTATTTTAAAAGTATACTGTTAAAGGGGTTAAGGCCTTATCTCTTTGTGTTATTCTTAAACCCTCAAATGAAGGATTAATTTAATGATATACCTCGATACAGCTGCCTCATATCCAATTTTACCTGAAGTCAAAAAATCACTGATGAATGCATTTGAGAGCTGCTATGCCAACTCTGCTTCTAGCCACTTCTTAGGCGAATCTGCATTAGCTAAGGTCAATGAAGTAAGAGAACTCTTAGCAGATGAAATAGGAGCCTTTCCTAGCGAGGTTGTATTCACTAGCGGTGCCACTGAATCTAATAATGTAGCTTTTAAAAGTATGTTATTAGGTGATGAAACCCTCAGGAACAAAAAACACATAGTGATCTCTTCAATTGAACACAAATGCATTTTTGCTATATGCGACTACTTTCAAAATTTAGGGTATGAGATTACGCTTGTTGACCCTGATGAGAACGGCGTTATTAAAGCTAAGAATGTTAAAGCTGCTGTAAGAGAGGATACGGCTCTCGTATCTATAATGCATGTTAATAATGAGCTAGGGACAATTAACCCGATCAGCGAAATTGGGGAATTTTGCTTTTCAAAAGGTATTTTATTTCACTCAGATGCAGCTCAAAGTTTTTGTAAAACAGAAATTGACGTTGATGATATGAATGTTGATGTAATGTCATTCTCTGCGCACAAAGTTGGTGGACCTAAAGGAATTGGTGCTGTTTACATTCGCGACCTTAGAAAACGAAACTTATTACCTGTTATACATGGAGCAGGACAAGAGGAGGGTTTGCGAGGTGGAACAGTCGCAACACCATTAATTATTGGTTTTGGTAAAGCTATTGAAGTGTTTCAAGAGGCGTATAGTTATTTTAAAAATGAAGATCCAAAATCTTATTTTTTGAAAAAGTTAAATGAAAATAAAATTGAACATACTGTAAATGGTAACGGTAGCACGCTACCCCATATCCTTTCCCTGTCCTTACAGAAAGCTAATGTAAGCTTACTAGTACGTGATAATGAAAATTCTCTGTGCCTTGCTCAAGGTTCAGCTTGTTCCTCGAAAGAAATAGAAGCTTCACATGTTTTAACTGCTTTAGGCTTATCTAGAGAACAGGCAGAGCATACGTTTAGAATTAGCTTTACTCATGAAATTACTTGTAAAGACATTGATTTTTTAGTTCAAGCTATAAAAAAAGCGGCTATTTAGCCGCTTCGTATTATTTATAACATGTCACACAGGCTCCACCGCCTTCTGCTTCGTCATAAATATCATCTAGCTCGTTAAACTCACAATAACCTTCAAAGTCACCTAATAGCGCATTACGGCGTTTTTTCTTGTTAAAGCGAGCAACTTTTTTCTCGTGATTTTCAATAATACGTTTTTGTACTGCAGGGTCTTCTAATGTTTCTAATGGCTGACCTTGGCCCATCCAGTAAAAACGTTCACCAACGGTCGTATTATTGTCATCGCCTTTTTCAAAAGCTTTTGCTTCTTCAAACAAGTCAGGGTGCTTTTCCATAAGCTTAACCCATTCAATCTTTCTCTGATAAAAACAAAATGTACATCCAGAGCGAGAGCGCCACTTGTAATATTCCGGTAATTCTAAACCGTTTCGCTGTAATATATTCTCTATATCACTTCTTACTATGCCATGCTCCCTAAATGGAAAAACTGATTCGATTGGTTTTTCAATTGTCATGTAGCCAACACGTTCAGGTTCATCTGCTCTTATGCCAACATAGTTCTTTATTTTGTAACCATCTTTAATAAAGCTATCTAACCACTGTTCAAATGGTTTTAACTTCATCTGAACAGTACACCACCGATCTCTTTGAGAAGGTAAGTAATTACCATGCTCTTTTAATAAATGGGCAAAATCTTTCTCGCCACGCCCCTCTATATTATTTAAAGAGCGGGCATTTAAACGATGAATATATCCTAACTTTTCTTCAAGTTGGTCAATAAATTCATTAGTTTCTGGAAGCTCATAGCCTGTATCAGTAAAAAAGTACTCAACATCCAACTCTGGATAAGTTTCTTTAACAAATAGTGCTAAAGCACTACTATCTTTACCACCTGAGAGGCCTAACACATGTTTAACTTTTTCCGTCATCTGGTACCTCAGCTTCTGTTTGATCCATCAAATTAGTTAATAGGTTTGTGAGTGCAGCAAGTTGCTTTTCTTTAGGCATTGCGGCAATAGAAGTCTGGATGCTATTAACTGCATTTTTTACTTCTTTATCATTGTTAAGATCATGTCTAATGAACCCACCAAACTCTTGGTGGTTACCATCATTGTCCGTGGTGATAAATGCCAATGGCTTGGAATTACCTTGAGTTTGAATATTACCGAAGGACTCAATGCGTCTAAACTGTACACATAAGTTTTGTAGTTCATCTAAACCGTTACGAAGGTGTTTATCGGTCCAATTACGCTCAGGTGTACCTGCGGCTAAATTAATAATAAATTCAAATTTTGTTTTACCATCAATGTGTTGTGAAATCCGTTTTGCAAGCTCTTTTACATTAGGTCGCTTAGCAATTTTCTCAACAAAATCACAGCGCTCTTTTAAAGCTTGATTAAAGTCTTCACCTAACATTTGAATTATAATTTGCTTAAAACCACTTAGTAAAATATCGTGCTGAGCACTTAAATCTTCAATAGCTGTTTTTAAATAATTGCCAAGCTTATCTTCAAGTGCAGGATCATCTTTCTTAAACCCAAATACAGCAGGAAGATCATCTAAAATTAGTTTATATGGGTCATTTGCCGCTATAACTTTATTTCTAAAGTCACGAGCTTGTTTTGTTAAACCATTACGTTTATCACCAGTAAAACTTTCGCCACTAGTTTTTTTGACCCATATAGGTAGCTTGTGAATAATTCCTACAATATGCTTAGCGATGTTTAAAATAGCAGCGTCATTCTTTGCTTCACCTAGTGTCGCCTGTGCTAAGTTTTCTAGTAAATGGCTTTGTATTTCAGATATTTCAAAATATCGAACACCAGCTTCATTTGGATGTTTATAAATTTTATTTACTAGCTCTTCATCAAGTTCAGGAATAAAAATGAACTGATTTGTTGAATCCCAGTCGTAAAAAGCAACTTGCCCTTCAAGAGACTTAAGTAAAGCTAGGCCATAAATACGGCACAAACCGGCAGTTAAGCCAAACGGTGGTAGCATCCAAAATTCATAGAGCTCAGCTAATGTAACCTGCTTGTTCTTTGAGTTCTCTTTTATAAAATTAAAGCCACTCTTAAATAGTTCATACATTTCAGGGTTAGCTTCTTGTGAATCTTTACTCCACTCGCTTGGGAACAAAAATCCCTCAGAAGTTTCACAGTGCCACCCTTTGCTTTTTAAGCAAGAAAGGTAAAGGCCTTTTTCAGGCGGAAAAGCTTTTTCATCAAAACCGAGATCTTTTTCATCACCTTGTTCAAACATGGCATTCATTAACTTACGGATAGCACTATTCGCACTACCAGAAGGTTTTGAACGATTCACTAGCTCATTTATGACTACCGGAGATTTACTAAATAGCTCATTTGCAATTTTTGAGGCGATAGATGTTAAAGGCGCTGCTTGTAACTTTTTACCACAATGAAACCAGTCAGCATGTTTATAAACATACTGCAGCTCATGATCTACATTTGTTTGTGCAAATTTAATTCGGTTCTCAAGTTCGTTTTTAGCAATGAGGTCATGAGCTATTTTCTTCTCGTCTTTAAGTATCTGCTTTAAAGCGATTAACTCAATTGCAGCATTTTTAAGATTTGAAAAATCTTCAAATTTACCAACAATACTAAAGGGCATTGATTCTTCATGAGGTTTCAGTGCTTTAGCAATATCCTCATTCACACATAGAATAAATGTAGCGAAAGCATCACCCGTTTTAGGAGGAGTAATAAATGGTTTAATAAGAGCAACATCATATTTGTTTATCAGCTTTGTAGTTGCCCAACGCATAGTGCCTGTTTTATGGTAATGCGCAGTTGCTAAGATATTTTGCGGTATATCACATATTTCTGTCCAATCAACACCATAGCTTATTGCTTCAATACGTTCATTAATTAAGCTGTTAATATCGATATCACTACCTTGAAACACAAACAAAGCATCGTGTTTTTGTCGGTAAATTATAACCGTCCAAGTCTCAAGGTCGGTCAAACACTGCATTATTTCCGCAGCTTGATAACCACGGCTAACAAAATATTTTTTTATAAATTCGCGTTTAGCATGTAATTGATGATGGAAACCAAAAATAGTGAGTAGAGCGATTAGTTTAGTAATAGCAGTATGTAGTTCACCGCCTTTTTGTTCTGCTCTATAAATGGCATCACAACCTTCTAACCATGCTTTACTATCTTGAGAAGTAACAATTAAATGATGCAAGTTATGATGCAAATAGTCCCAATACATTTCAGGACGATATAAACTTAATTCTTCATTAAGTTCATTATATTCTGCCTCTAAAAACTCTCGGAATCCATATTTTTCATGTGACGCTAAAAAGCCAAACAGACTTCGTTCGTTCTGAGAAAAGCGACGACGAGAAACAGGGCCAAGTAATAAGCTAATAATAGGGTCTAAAGGAAGTGTATTGCTTAATGCATCAACATTTTTGTTTTGGTTCGCAAATGCTGAACTTACAACATCAACTAACTTCTCATATTTTGATTCAATAGCTTTTACGACTTTAGGGGCTCTAAAAATTGAATCACCAACCAGCACTAAAGATTCATCAATAGAAGGATTAAAACTTAAATCTCTGTACCGGCCTTGAACCTTGCTCCACTCTTGTTGCGTTTTTACATCTTTATTTTTAGCGTAATCAGAGAATGCTTGGTGCAAAAAGCCAACCAGCAACACAGGGCGTTTAGCTTGTTGAACAATATCAGCGAGAGACTGAAATAAATGTAAATCTTTATTTGCACGTGATTGATAATCTAAAGCTTTACCCATTTCATCGAGTAAAATTAAAACACCGTCTTCGTTTTCATTTTGTTTTTGTAGAAGCGATTTTATCTTTGCTAAACATTTATCATCATCAAGAGCGAGTACATCTTCCGCATTGAATTTAACGTTAAACGCTTTCAATAAGCTAATTAGAATACTATTTGCAGGTGCCTCAAGGCCACAGACATGCTTAACGGTCTTCCAACCATTTGTAATTTTAAACCTATCATCAAACTCAGTTATTACTTTTTGAGAGCTATTTAACTTGCTTAGTGCGTAATTTCGTTGTTCAGAGTCAGTTGACAATAAGCACGATAAAAACAGAGCAACAGTCGATTTACCTGAGCCATAAGGGCCCGTGATTGTATACGCTCTTTGAGTACTTCCCTCGAACTCACGGCTAACAGTATCGAGTACATTTATTGCTGTGCCATGTACAATAAAGTCGTCTATAAAAGGTTTTAAATTAGCACTATCAACATCAATGCGAGTGGAGCTTTTATATCGTTGGTTAATTGCAATAAGAGATTCAGACATTGTGTTTGCCGTAATAGTCATTTAAGTAATTGATAGTATTGTTTTTTTCTGAGTCAGATATATTAACTTGTCTTAGCCCTAGAGAATCTACCCATGAAATACTTTTGTTTGTGAATTCTTGAGCCTCATCGAGCTTTTGCCCTAAACCAGACTCTGATAACCTAAATATTCGCCCGGGCGAACACGGTTTAGTAAGTAATGAATCAAAATCAATAGTACTCACTTTTGATTCAGCTGTTTCTACACTAAAAAACTCAAGTAGAGCATAAACGAATACCTCAATAGGTAACTCAGGTCTTTCAGTCAAGTTGCTAACATAAAAAGAGCGACCGTTATCCTGTACTAAATTAAGTTCAGCAAGCGGGGAGGTGAAATGGTCTTCATCCACTTTTTTCGTTGTTGTTTTAACTTTTTTACTATACATATTTAAAAAACAATCCATGTCTTTTTTTATCGTCGTAACGTTACCAACTTCGCTTTTAACTAGGCGCTTTGCATCTTCATAGCAATCATCGATCAGTTTTGATTTTTCAAAATGCTGAACATTAGAGTAATTAAAAAAATAGCGATAGGCGGTTAAGTGTTCATCATTAAAGTTTAACCAAAAGTGCAATAACCAAATTGAGCCCGGTAACTCTAGGTAAGGGTCCTTACCGTTATTACCAAACAAATACTGCCCTTTATTCTCAGTAACATTATGAAGAGTTTTATTATTTATTCTGTCGCTTGCGATAATGCCGCTTGACTCAGCCCAATACTGAATCGCTTTAACCATATTTTTACCAACGCCAAGCTCAACAATAGAATGACGAATACTTTCTTCGTCGGAACTTGAGAAATTACCATTTGAATTCAAATGATTAACCGCTTTGAATAGCCATCCATAGCGCAGAGGGAAAGTATCGTGACCTGTAAACTTAGCTTTCATAGCTTTTTGAGTGCCTCTGGAGAAATTGTCCAAGCGGCGATATTAACGTGAATTAAGATTAAGAGGAAGACTTCTAGGTAATTAATCAGTAAAAAAACTGTACCTTTATACAGTTTAATTAAATTTATCTCAACACCCTTGTAGATGTAAGGTCTTTATTGTAAAGTTTTGAATATAAAGATAAATAATCAAGTGATTTAGCCTGACTTTGTACCTATAGGCTCTAAGTGAATGGAAGCTATCATATTGATTTATATTAAAGGATTAAATAAATATGCTGGCAAAAATTTTATCAAACTTCTCTGAAGATGAATTGCTAAGCTTTCTCCCCAAAAACTCAATAAATTTCGCACTTCAACTTGATGCAAAAGATAATCAGATATCTGAAAGTAGCTCCTATAATAAAAACAAGCTGGCCGCTATAGTCGCGAGTGTTAAACAGGTCGACTTTATTTTTGATTCGCAATTGCGCAATAAACTCATTGATCGTTTATCTGCAGAGCAGTTAGCTGAGCTGTTTCCAAGCTTTGGACTTGAAGCAAAAAATGTTACCCCAAAATACTATGATGCGATAATAAGTTGGGCTGATGATAACCCTGATAAATTTGCTGATTTACTAGATCTTTCTGCATTGTATGAAAGTCAATTAGAGCAAGATAATGGCTTAGAAAGCATAATGTGTATTGAGCCAAATTATGGGCTTTATCCTTATCAGCAAAACATTAGTAAACAGGTCTTTTCTCAGCTTAACCAAGAAAAAAAACGTGTCTTAATTCACTTGCCAACAGGGGCTGGTAAAACACGCACGGCAATGAATATAGCTGCCGAACATTTAAGGCAGTCTGAAAATAACTTGGTACTTTGGCTTGCAGACCGAGAGGAACTTTGTTCTCAAGCATATACTGAGTTTGCGAAAGCTTGGCAATCTTTAGGTAACAGGTCTACTTCTCTTTATGGCTTTTATTCAAGCTCCACAGAAAGTTTAAGTGGTATTGATTCTGGGTTTGTTGTGGGTGGTTTACACAAGTTTTTAAGTCTACGAAAAAGTGATTCTAGACAATTACAACTTTTATATAGCAAGTTGGCTGAAAAAGTAACATTAGTAATTTTTGATGAAGCCCACAAGGCTGTAGCTCCTAAGTTTCAAGAAGTTGTTCAAGACTTTATTGATGACAAAGCATTTCACGCTGATTTAATTGGTTTAACTGCCACTCCAGGGAGAAGCTATTCTGAAGATGGTTTATCTGAAGAAGATGCTCGATTAGCTAACTTTTTTTACAATAATAAAGTATCTATGCAAATTTCAGGCTACCTATCTCCGATAGATTACTTGGTTGAGAAGGGTTACTTGGCTAAAGCCAATTTTAAATCATTAAATTACGATCACTCCGGCATTGCTGCATACGAATTAAGAGATGCTGGCGGTGTTGAAACAATGACAACTTTAGCAAATAACATTGAGCGTAATCGACAGATCCTCAACACTATCATCGATGAATGTAAACTTGGGTCACAAATCATTGTTTTCGCTTGTACAGTCGAACACGGAATAAACTTAGCAACAGCACTTGCATATCAAGGTATTAAAGCAGCTTCTATTGATAGTAAAAACGACACTTCTGAAAGTCGCAGAGCAAAAATAGCGCAATATAAAAATGGTAGCTTACAAGTTCTGGTTAATTTTAATGTATTAACAGCAGGGTTTGATGCACCTAAAACTAACGTTACCGTAATAGCTAAACCAATGAACTCATTAGTGCAGTATTTGCAAATGGCAGGTCGTGCTATGCGAGGTTATAAAAGTGGCGGTAACAAAGAGTGCAATATTTATACAGTTATGGATAACATACCTGAGTTTCAAAGTATTAGTCTTGCATTTGGTTATTGGAATGATATGTGGGCAGAGAAGGAAAATAAATAATGAGCAACAGATTTTTAAGTGCGGAAACGGTAATTGAGTCTCTAAGAGATAATGGTTATAACAATACCGCATACGCGCTGGCCGAGTTAATTGATAATAGTTTACAAGCAACCGCAACTCGTGTAGAGGTTGGTTTTATAGAAGAACAACTAAAAGCCCGTAAAAATTATACCGTATCTGAAATCTCCCTTTGGGATAATGGTGTGGGTATGGATATCGACACTCTTCGGGTGGCTATGCAATTTGGTGGCGGTACGCACCGAAAAGATACTGGCGGTATGGGGAAATTTGGTATGGGGTTACCAAACTCTTCTATCTCTCAATGTAAACGTGTTGATGTATGGAGCTGGCAAGCAGGTGGGGAGCCTCATCATACTTACTTAGATGTTGATGAAATGAAAAGTGGTGCGCTTGAAGAAGTCCCAATGCCTACAGCAAAAGCAATGCCAGCTAAGTACGAAAAAGCATTTTTTACTAAAAAGCCAGAATCTGGCACATTAATTATTTGGTCTAAGCTTGATCGCTTAAGCTGGAAAACCGGCAAATCGATTTATCGCCACTGTGAGCATTTAGTTGGCAGAATGTACCGTAACTTTATTAGTGACGACAATATAAAAATAGAAAGCATTACTTATCGTAAATCAGCAGATGACAGGCTTGATGTTTACGATAAAGAGACTTTTAAAGCTAATGATCCTATGTACTTGCTCAAGAATACCTCGCTGCCTGAGTTGCCTGGTAGCTATAAAAATGAGGCCTTTTTTGAAGAAGTAGATAAAGAAGTCATTTCAGTTGAGTATATTGATGAAGATAGCGTACCTAAAAGAGATGATGTCACAATAACTACCTCTATTGTTAAGTCTAACATTGCAAATAAAATCTTAAAATCAACATCTAAAAGTTTAGGCGCAACCGTTTGGGGTAAGCACTGTGCAAAAAATATAGGAGTCTCAATTGTTCGTGCTAATAGGGAATTAGTTTTAAGAGATTCATTTATACCAAGTGATTTGAGAAATTATAAAGGTCGCTTTTGTGCTATCGAAGTTTCTTTTCCTCCTACTTTAGACGCCGTTTTTGGTGTAACAAATAACAAACAAGATGCTGTAAAATTAATCCCTTATAATATGGGAAATATTTCTGAACAGGCTGGGTTTGATACTGAAGCTGAGTTTAAAAGAGACCTATTTAATAATGCAGACCCCTTGCTTGAAGTTTTTAAAGTTACAGATGTTATAGCTATGCAGGTAAAAGATCTTGAACGGAAACTGAAAGAAATAAATATTGCAGGTAAGGCGATAAAAGGTACCGATGAACCCAAAACTGTTTCAGAAGGTGCAGCATCTAAAGCAACGCAAGGTTCCGCGCATCGTGAATCCCATGGCCATAAAACAAGCGATGAACCTACTAAAGCGTTAAAAAAAGAAGATGTTGTCGACCATCTAAAAAAAGCCGGTGGAATGAGTGATGAAGAAGCTGAAGAGAAAGCTGAGAGACTCATCCTTACGGGGAACCGTTTTTTAATTGAAGACGTAGCACGAGATTCTGAAGCCTTCTTTGATGTATCAAGAAGTAAAGGCTTAACACTTGTATTATTTAATACCAACCACGTTTTTTATCAAAAGCTAGTTAGTAAGCTTGATAGTGATGAACTTGAGATTATGCAAACCACAATCGCTGGTTTTGCTCGTGTGATGAATGAAACTACTGATGAACGCAAGTTGGCTTATTTAAATACTATTCGTAGAGAATGGGGGATAGTGATTAGTGAGTTTCTTCAAGGCCCTGAAGATGACGAGTTGGATGACTTTTAATGTCGAGCCTAATCTCAAATACTGAGCTCACATCACAGCTAGAATCAATACTTCCTAGTTGTAATGAGTTAACTATCATATCTGCTTTTATAACCCAACCAGCGACACGCTGGTTGGGTCAATTAATTTCTAACAACAAGCCTAAAGTGCAATTGATAGGGCGTTTTACGCCAGTAGATTTTGCAAATGGCGCAAGTGACTTAAATGCACTTCGTGATTGCATTAACAATGGCTATCAAGTCAAAGCACTCGTAAATTTGCATGCAAAAATCTATCAAATAGATCACGACACTATTTTTAATGGTAGCGCTAATTTAACGGGCAAAGGGCTAGCCTTAGTTAATAATGGTAACCTAGAATCATGTAGCAGAGTAAATGCCTGCGAACAATCCAAAGCATTCATTAGTAAAATTGTTGAATCTGCAACTGATTTAACCCTAAATATGCTTGATAAAATGCAGATTTTTTTAGAACAATTTGATGCAGCGGATGAAACGGAGTTACCAGCTGTATGGCCTGAAGAGATACTGCCACAAACCTCAGAGCTGTTTGTATCAGATTTCCCGCTAGGTAAACCAGGCGTTACTTTGAATGAATACCAGCTCAACTCTTCATTACCCTTTGCTCAAATTGAAAATGCTAAAGGTGATTTTGCATTTGCGTCAACGTTGTTTAAGCAAACAAAAGCATACCTCTTTCTTAAAAAACAAATTACTGAAAACCATTCAGATCGCGACTTAGGTTTTGGGCAAGTGTCAAGGTTACTGCATGATGCTTTAACTGATGATCCAGCACCTTATCGGCAAGAAATAAAAGATCTTCAGGCAAACTTATATTCTTACCTCAAGCTCTATGCCAGTGATGAGATAGAAGTTTATATGCCTGGAAGAAGAAGCCAGGTTTTAAGGTTAATAGATGAAATAATATCTATAGCGAACCATGAATTAGGAATCAAAAAATGACAATATATAACCTAGACAATGCTTCATCAATAATTAATTTAGGACAAAAATGAGCGAATTGTATAGTTATAATGTTGACCTATCACGCGGTGAAAAATATAAAATAAGAATTATTCCATTTGATCAAATTCTATCTAATGTGAATGAATATCCAGGAATATATTCTTGGTATATTAGGCCCAAACCCAATAGAGAGGATGAAATAATCCCTTTGATGGAGTCGTTACTAGCTCACTCGGCGCTTCACGCTAAAGTAACAGGAAATATGCGTTTAGAGTATAGTGGATCCTTAAAGAAAGAAGCAAAAAACATTCAAGATATAAAGGATGAACAACTTCTAAGACATCTGTTTATTTCGATACCTATTCCCTTATATATTGGTATCAGTATCAATTTGAAAACACGTCTTTCGACACATGTTAAACAGCTAGAAAATACTGAAAAAACATCTGATGGACTAGATGATAATGAGGGGGTTAAAAATGATAGTGATGATGAATCTAAATTCTTTGCGGCTAGGCTCAATAGTCTTTTCAATCAGGCAAGTGTATCCGCAAAAGATTGTTTGTACGTAAGAGTTATTGAATATAACAGGTATGGTTGCTCGTCTAAATTAAATACAAGTGATAAAATAACAATCAAAAAAGAACTTGAAAAAATCGAATATTTCTCTAACTCAATATTTAACCCTATTTTTGGAAGAAGATAAAATGAATCAGTTACCAGGAAAAGCCATTAAGAAAAAAGCTCTTGAACTATATGGTACAACAGGTGAATTTACGGTTTTAAAAACCTTTTCAGAATCACCGATTAAAGTTAAGTATTTTCAAACTGTTGCTTCTACGAATAAAGTTCAAAGATCAGGTGATTCACATTTACTTCTTGATGAATTGAAACCGATGAGAGAACGAGTTGAAAGTAAAGATATAAAAGATCTTCGGGCACTACTCCAAAGAGATTTGAGTGACGCTCGTGTCGCGAATGATTTAATTCCGTACCTACAAGGTCATAATTCTTCTGTAGGTTTTTTTCCTGCGATCTTAGTCGCTTTAATTCCTTCCAAATACTTAGAATCTGATAGCGAGATTGATTATCCTAAGGGGTCAGTTTCCGATGATCAAGAATCGACTGATTACGATAGTTTCTGGGGGACTAAAAATTTCAAGATTGAAGATACATTAACATCACTGGGCGTTCTTACAATTGATGTTAGAAAAACAAGTATCATTGTTCTTGATGGGCAGCATAGAGCGAATGCATTTAGATATTTAGCTGGTTCTTTCAATGATGCAACGGATGACTCCACGATCTATAGCGCTTTTTATCAAAATTGTAATAAACCACAGCCTGATGATTTTGATGCTGAATTACCTGTAACAGTTGTGTGGTTTGATGGTGACGATACTAGTATTACTCCTGAGTTAATATCTAGAAAGTTATTTGTTGATGTAAACACAACAGCTACAAAGGTAAGTGAGAATAGAAATATTCTGTTAAATGACCGTGAATTAGCATCTATAGCAACTACTAGCTTTTACTCTGTTTTAGCACAAAATAGTTATTCAACGACTTCTGTTTCTTTAATGCATGCAGGCTTTGATTGTGAAGGAGAAAACTTCCCAGCTGATTACCCAAAAATGTCTCTATTTTCACCTAAAACTATTCACTATATGCTTAGTTATTTCTTACAATCGAATAGCCGATACTTAGCCTTGAACTATAAGATAAATAGTGATGTTTACCGCCAGTTTGGAAGTGAAATTTCAAGAATTAAAGATTTATCCTCTGGAAAATTCACTGATAAATTGGCTAAAGCTTTAAAATCAGGAGACTCTAGTGCGTTAGATAAAGTCACAGATATATTTCAAAAAGAAATAGCAGAAAAGTTAATCAAAACTTTAAATGAGTTTAATTTTTTAAAACCTCACTTCACTGCTTGTACTGAATTACAGAAACATATGGACCATGATGCAGACGGCTCTGAATTTGGTACTTGGAATAAAGTTTTTAAAGGTGGGGAAGGGCTTTATAACGCTTTTATTATTCCTGAAAATAATGGCGGGAAAATAGGAACCTATAAATCTACAGTAGATAAAATTAACAAGCGATTCATAGATAAAAGAAGTGGCGGTGATGATCGCTACAGCCAAGCAATAAATTCTTTTGTAAGTCAAGCAGGGTTCACTGGTTTTTTTATGGCTTTACTGAAGTGTGAGCAGTCGGATGGGTGGTCGGATGAGTTTATTAATAACTTTGTTTTAACAATAAATAAATATGATGTTGATAAATGGGTAACTATTCTTGTCGATTATAAATCAATAGTTGTTCCTGAGTTATCACCCAAATTATGGCCTTTGATGAGAGCAGTCTACCTCAGATTTATTGAAGAAAAATCAATTGATTGGGATTTTTCGTTTAGCGGATCTGAAGTTCAAGATTATAATACTGATTATATTTTTTGTAAAAATACCATTGATAAAAAAATAAAGGCTTGGAATATCAATAATGACAACACGGCTCCAGATATAAAGGTTACAAACAAGTGGGCTGTAGACGCTTTAGATAAGTTAGAAAGTGTTTTAACATCTGTTAGTATTACGTTAAGTAACAAACAGAGTATTCAGAGTAAGCTAGAATCTTATATTGAATCAAAGTGGGATGTTGAAGATTAAGCATTATTTAAATTTTGGGCTATGAATTTGTAGCCTTTAATTACAAATTTACCATCAAATAACAAATTAAGTTGAGGGAATGTTATATTGTGATGATCAATTTTTATTTTAGATAATTTATTATTGAATGTCCTCTGTTTTTTATAGTCCTCGAATGTGTCATCAATATAATCAATTTTATTGAGGAGGAGCGGCCGCTTTTCTTCAATTATGTAATCAAAAAAATCTACATCTTGATCTGCCATTTTGATTTTAACTCGCTCTTTTAGCTGCGGTAGGGGGGAGTCATAAAACCCTTCATAACCGAGCAGTGTCACCTTACCCGAATGTATATGAATTTTTATAAGCTGAATATCATCAAGCTCGCCATACATTTGTAGGGCTGCGCCAATATATACACGCAGTACGAGTGGTAATAAGGTAATAAAGTCTTTGTGTAGCGTTAGCGCATGAGGCTGGCCGTTTTCAAAATCGACTTTACCTGCCGGTAATAGTTTTTCGGCTTCTAGGCACAATGATTCAATCAGAGCGCTGTCTGCTATTTGAAAGAGCAGTTCAGTGGCTTGGTTTTGTGCAATTTTGTAAGTATCGAAGAATGCTTTTATATCACGCTTTAAGTCTTCTGGTTGTTGAGTGTAGGCTTTACGCTTTTCAAACATGGCAAGTGCAAAGTAAAGGAGTAAATCTTCTTTACGCATGGCTTCTGCTGTTTTTAGCTCGTCTTCTTCAAACCACTTTAAAACGAGTTGCAGTGCTTTTTTATTAGAGCCTATCACTTCTTTTATTTTGTCACTTTGTGCAAACTCGTTGTTAGCAGGGCAGCGGCCAAGGGTTAAGCATGTGAGCCAAAACGATTCAAAAAGTTGCTGGTGCTGGGTAAATAAAATTCGTGCTTGTTCTTCATTTACGGGTACTGGTGCTGTTAGGTGTTGCCATTTATAAGTACGTTTATGGCGGTTTTGTAAAAAGTGCTGTTCTAGTTTTTTGTTTTTAAATATGTAGTAAATACCAGGGGCAACAGCAATCGCGTTTTCGTCAACGCTCATTTCTATGAATGCTTTTAGCTCTGCTTGCGTATAGTATTTTTGGAAAGTATTCCGGCTTGTAATCACACCGTCTTTATAAGGCTGAAACTGATTCACAAGTGATTCGTTACCAAGCATTGCTGATACAACTAATAACTTTTGCGAAAGTTCCCACGCACCTAGTAGCGCTTCTATCCGCTCATCACGGTCTTCTATTACATTTATTACAAATCCAATATTTACAATGTCAGAAATAACTTTGTCCGCATCAGGACGATAGTTTAGATCCCAGCCTAGGGCATCTATTCCGTGCGCTTCGAGCTCCCGTAAATCATCACCTCGGCCACAACCGTAATCAAAAATTGAATAGTCACCATTTAAAAAGCCATTTTTAGCTAGTGTTTTTAAAGGGGCAGAAAGCTCATGGCGAACAATTGCAGTTAAATGCCTGTCTATGGTTTTATCGTCATCAGGGGTTTGTACTGCGGAGCTTCGGAATAAACGACCATCAACTAGCTCGTATCCTTTTTTTGTAATTAAACGTTCCCACGAGCCTCTAAAGCCGATCATACGCGTGTTTTCGTATAGGCCCGCTTGCTCGCCTTCAGCAGTTAAATCACAAAATAATTGATAGTGTTTATTAGTAGGCAAAACCATGGTTTCTTTTCGATGCAAAATAGGTGGGTTTTCGCTGTTATCGTATTTAGTTATTTTGTGCGACAGTTTTGCTAGATCTACAGTTACGCTTTGCTTAAGCGCAGGGTATGAATCTTCATAAAAGGTTGGGTAGCTTAACAGTGAAAGTCTAAAGTCACTTTTAAATAGCTTTATAAGATCGTAATCGGATTCATCAACCTTTAGAGCTTGCGCAACAACTTTAATAAATTTAACTAAATCGGCAGGTGCATCAGCAAATGCATCTTTGTGAAAATAAATGGCATCAGGTAGCTTTTTGGCTATTTTTACTTTTTTTACAAGCTGCTTAAATTGCTCTGCGTTCATAGTCTAATAATTTGCTAAATGTAGTGCCTGCAATTTACAGGGGCTTAATGTATCCAAACTATATAACTCATCTTGTTGATTTACAATGCAAGGGCACTCAGCAATGTAGAAGTCGATACCGTTAGGCGTTTTTATGCTCCGTAAATAAACGGGCACTATTGGCATAGACGAGGGCAGCTTTTGTAATAGGCTTAAACTAGGGTAAAGCAATTTGTGTTTGGCTAAAGAGTCAAACTTATCGCCATGCTTTGCCTCAATTACAAATAAATGCTCTTTACCGTCCCGTTTAGCAACAAATACAGCATCGATTTCAACTTGGCCATTTATATGCTCAAGAACGACGTTTTCGTTAGCAATTGGCTTAAAGTTAAATGTGAATGTACTTTGCCCTGTTGCAGGCACAACTATTGTTTTATCATCTTCGAGATTAAGCGCTTCAGCCATTAATCCAGATGCTATAGCTAGATTTACAACTGAGGTCTCAGTAACTTTAGGCAGGAGTTGAAATGCAAATAAACTTCTTATTGATACGTTCGGTAAAAACAGTTCAGGTTGTAATTGACCAAACAGAGCTTGGTCATTAAAAAAGAAATCGTTTACACCGTTTGATTTTACTAGTGAAAAATAAGTTTGATTTGAAGCTGGGCGAGAACCAAGCCTTAACACCATGGTATTTTGGTCTCTTAAAACTTTAGGCAGTTTTTTGATTGAGTCTATAGATATTGAAGCTGCGGTGTTTGCTTTTAAATTATTAGCGTTAACATAGTCTTGGAAGCCTTGGGGAATAGATACTCTTTGTTCTTTGGCTTGCATTTCTTGCAGTAAATCGTGAAAAATCACTTATTGATCCTTGATTTCAATATAATAAAAATACGCGCGTCCGCGCTTTTCAAACTTAAGTTCACCACGCTCGCGGCGGTGCATTAACTCACAGTCTGTTATTTTTAGATGTTTAATGGCCTCTTTGCTCGAAAGCCATTTACCTTTTTGATCTTGATTAGCCATTTAAGTTACTCAAATTACGTATAAATTTAATATACATAACTCTTAGTGCATCGACAAATTTGAAGGCGGTTGCCAAGACTATTTCCCCGTCATTTTTCCCGAAAGACCTCCATTAATGAGTAAATATTGGATGGAAGATAATTAAAGCCGTGACTGGCACATGGATGTGCCTTACACGGCGGTTACGTTCATATTAATTAAGGTTTTAAGGAAATAGCAAAATGCTCGGGGCGCCGTGGGGTTCCAAGGGGCGGACGGCGGTATCCGCCCCTTAGTTGCCGTCGCCAACGCGACATGTATTAATAAAGGCGTCGAGCACCGAGCGGCGGGTTTCGGCTATTTAAAAACTTCGGCTCTTGCGTCAGCAAGCTTAACGCCTACGGTCACTAGGCGGCTAAGAAAACTATTCCTAGATAAATATTTTCGATTATAACTTATATAATGCTTTGGTGATCTTACACGACTTATCACTACACATAACTGGACCTTCTTCTTAAGTATTCATTATGTAATGAAAGACTGGATGTTTTACAGACTTCAGCCACCTGATCTAACCAGAGGAAGTAATCGGTCTGCCGTTCTACTGTCCAATCAGATGGTATTGCAGCAGCATTAGAGCACAAGTCTGCTAATTTAATACGCTTTACCGAGTTTGACTTAGTGGGAAGTAATCTGAGCGTTTCTTCTCTTCGTTCCTTTAAACATAGTGATTTGTTGTCTGAAAGTGCTTCTACTAATTCTAGAACGCGTTGACCACAGGTTTTATAAACCTCTTCTGTAGTAACGCCTGTGTCTTCTAAAATATCATGAAGTATTGCGGCGCAAAGTTCGTCGTCGTCATCAATTCTAGCTATATCAGTAAGCAGTGCTGCAACTTCTATCAAATGATTTATATAGGGTGAGCCGTCTGATTTTCGCTTTTGCTGCACATGATATTTTGAAGCCAGAGCTAGTGATTTAATTAAAAGTTGGTTTGAGCTCATATTGCAACCTTAGAGTAATATTTATAAAAGTTATAGTTAAAAAGCCAAAGTTAAAACTGCAAAATACAACTTCTTAGGTTGTACTAAAATGGCACTTTGAACGTAGCCCCTAAATTTAGAAACAAGCTAGCTTTGCATAACCACCCAAATTAGAATCACTTTATGTACTCATGATATTGACGCTGTAATTCTAACCAAGTTGCTGCGCTAGTTTTTGTGGCTTTTTCTAGTTTGTCGGCAAGTGTAGAATCAACAGCCAAGTTCCCTGCCATAAATTGCTTAAGGGTCTCAATTTCTATGTTTGATTTATCTGCTAGGCATTGAATGCCCTTAGATTCAAATTTATCTAAGCAATTTCGCTTAAAAAAGTTTGAAGGGTGTTTTCGAAAGCCACCATCGGGTCGTTTTACTAGCTTTAAATCCTTTAGAGGAGTCCTTTTGCTGCGCTTTATAAAGTCATAATTAGTCACGTGATTTCTTTGCGCTCATTTTTATAGCTTAGGTATTTCTAAAAAAGGCCTACATTAAGTAGGCCATGACGAAAAAGTTTCTCACACTTTTTCTTCTGCCCCATCACGGAAGCAACACATGCTAATAATATAAAATACTTGCGACAGAATAAGTCGCAATATCGCCATTTTTATTAAATATCGATCATTTAGTTACTCAATGCAGCAAGTTTAAGAAGCCCACCCATGCATTATTTGAGTTGGGCTTTCTGAGAGTGAAAACAAATAACTCTACGGAACGTCCATTAATGAGCATATTAGTAATTTCTACTAACTGTTCAAGATTTTGAGGCTCAGAAACAAGCGTGTCGTCATCTAAAGGTGTATAAACACCTAACTTACTATCAAAGTCTCGACGGTCTAAATTCAAGTAAGCGATTGACTCATCTTTATATTGCGCTCGCAGTTCTTTAATGTCTTTGGGGTGTTCATCTTCACCTAACTCTTTTAAGAGAAAGTCGATTTGATAGTCATTGATGTTAACCTGCCAGCCATGGTCATTTTTAATTGCTTTATTCTTTAATAGATCTTGTTCCAGGTCGTATTTCATTAAATTTCCTTGCTGAATGTTTATGTGATGCTAGAGAAGCTTGAGGGCTTAAAAACATGATTGCTAGGCTTTTAAACAACTTCCTTATCATCGTAATTACAAGCAGATTAACCCAAAGCACTCTACTATAAAAGTGCTTTCATATATAAAATAGTGCAATTATACTATTTTAACCTGAAGGCTAACCTGCTGTTATTGTTTGATTTATGGTAATGTGTCGGTAAGTTTAAGTTATGATAGGCCCCAAAGTTGATGCCAACGGCTAAAGGAAAGACTCTCCCTCGCATTATTAATATGATGCAACTCATCCCTATTACTCCTAGATGGACAACGGCCAAAATTTTACAGTCAGGCCTTGAAGATAGAGGCTTTGCAGTGACAAAACGAACTGTAGAGCGAGATTTAGTTGAAGTGGCTGATTTATTTGGGTTAGTAAGCTCAGACTCACCTGACGGGTACAAATGGTCTTATTCAAGAAAGCGTGCAGATATTTACTTACCTTCAATTTCTGCAGAGGAAGCTTTATCACTTCAGCTAGTTGAGCATCACCTTGAAGATTACTTTCCTAAAGAGGTGTTTTCTCAGCTTGATGCGATTTTTAAAAAATCAAAAGATACATTGGTGAGATCCGAGTTATTACACTCATGGCCATCGAAAATTGCGAGTTTGCCACATGTTTTAGCTTTTAAACCATTAAACATTGATGCTGAAATTAAATCACTAATTACCCAAGGGATTTTAGAACAAAGAAAATTGGAGATAACTTACGGTGGTTCCGATTCTGTTCATCTTATTTCACCATTAGGTATGTTGATAAGAGACACTAAATTGGTTCTTATTTGCTACTTTTATGATTATAAAGAACCGAGGCATATTCTTTTTCATCGAGTTAATAGCGCCAAGTTATTAACTGAAACATTCGATACCGACTTTGACACTTTAAAATATGCTCAAACAGGGGCTGTGGGTGTATTAGTAAATGCTGAGGTAATTGATGTAAAACTCGAAGTCAAAGGTTATGTCAAAGATCTATTCCAAGAATCAGCCATTAATGAAAGCCAAAAAGTTAGTGACGAAAATGCTTTAACTAAATCGACTACTCAAAATGATTGGGTCAGTGTTTCTATTAAATTAGCTCATACTTTGGAGTTGGAGAATTGGCTCATGGGTTTGTCAGATCACATTATTGTAAAGGCACCAGAGCAGCTAAAAGCGAGGGTTATAAGGCGAATGATAAAATCATTAGGGCACTATGGTATTAAGACTGAATAAAGATCTTATATAAGCATCTCAACTACCTTAGCTAATCTGAATTATTTAGCAATGTACGACGCTCGATACTTTTAAAATCTCTATGGCAAATTTAAGGTTCTACGATTAAATATAATACGCGACCCATTTTGTCGTAGTTAAGCCTTAAGCTATACATCTGAAATAATTAAGGTAATTGGAGAAAGTAATGACTTGTTCTTGTGAAGTTAAAAATTTAGATACAGCCTTTAAAGCAAAATATAGAAAATCGTTCTTTCTCATCTTTTTAATAATTCTTGGCGGCTGGGGTTCAAATTATGCCAAAGACAAAAAAATTGAAGAACTAGAAGCTGCAATACAAAAGTTAGATAACTCAGTTCAAACTATCAAAAGTAAAAATAGCTTCTTTTCAAAATGAGGCGGTAGTATATGCAGTAGAATATGGTATTTACAGCTAAGAAATCATTTAAGAAATTGTTTTTATTTAGGTGGAATAGTTTGCTTGTTGCTTTCAGGGAAATTACTTGCAGCAGAGTTTATTTAAAGACAAATCGCCCTTTGGTTGCCGCCACCAACGCGACATGTATTAATAAAGGCGTTGAGCACCGAGCTGCGGGGATCGGGCTTAGATATTAAAGCCACGCTTTGCACGTCAGCAAGCTCCACGCTTAACCATAAATAACCTCTTAACCTAACTTAACAATATCACCCTGTAAGCACAGTGTTTGCTCAATTACACCCTGTATTAAAGTAATTAACTGACTTGCCGTTTTACTTGGCTGGCGTGTGTTATGCCATAGAGCATAAATAGGCCTGTTTGCAAAAGCAGGCTGCAATTCAATATAGTTAAATGCCTGTTTGTCAGTAATACAACTAATTTCACTCATAGGTAATAAACCAACCCCATTACCTTCTTCAACCATTTTTCTGGCTATTGTTATATCAAAGCAATAACTTATATCGCTGTAGAGCTCTGTTAGTTTGTTAAGCATGCCTGTTGGTAACTGAGTTTGGGTGTAAGGTAAAATTAGGCGAGTTTGCGGTGCATCTTTTTTACTAACCAACTTAACAGCAATAGCGCCTAAGCGTTTTTGATAATAACTTGAGTCTTGCTGTTGGCCAATGCGAATAGCGAGGTCAAAGCGTTGTTGGCTCAACTGACTATTGGCATTACTCGGTGATATGTGAAAATTGAGCGAAGGATTATCTTTTATAAATGTATTTAGCGCAGGCATAAGCAGATCTGCAATGATGTTCTGTGGGCATAATAAATAAAAAGTATTGCTGCTATTGCTATCACAATTAAGGGCGGTTATTTGATTATTAAGCGCTAACACTGAATCTGCAAGCGATGTATAGAGCTGCTCTCCTTTTGCTGTTAGCACTATTCCTCGTGCTGTACGCTGCAATAATGGCTCTGTTAATTTGGTTTCAAGTGCTTGAATATGTCGCGATAGCGTCGATAAATTTAAGCCTAAGTCTTTTGCCGTTTGGCTCATACTTTTACGCCTAGCTACCTCTATAAATAAATGAATGTCATCAAGCATTTCTGTTTCTCAATCTTAGTTTGCATTTTTGTGAGTATGGAAGCCCCAAGCTTTTGAATATAGTAACGCCAAGGAGGAAAGATGAAAATTCATTTTATATTTACATTGATATTTTCGTTCATGATGTCGTTTTTACTATCTGCATGGGTGACCTACGTAAATTTAGGTTTAAGCAATACCTTTGTGCAAAGTTGGCTAACTGCATTTATTAATGCCTGGCCTGCAGCTTTTTTAGTGGCCTTTACCGTAGCACCGCCAATTCGTGCTGTGGTTATTAAATTAATTAATAAGGATTAAAGATGATTAATATAGTGGCAAAAATAACCCCTCAAGCTTCATTATTTGATGACTGTAAAGGGCGTTTACAGCAAATTTTAAAGTCTACACAGGCTGAGGTTGGCTGTATTCGATTTGAGCTATACAGCAATAGTGAAAAAACATGCTTGTTTTTAGTCGAACAATTTACGTCGCAAGCTGCTTTGGATACGCATTATTCACAGCCCTATGTAAAAGAGGTGTTTGCATTTTATGAAACGGCGTTAGCAAAACCGGTAGAAGTAAATAAATTAGTCGCGATTGAGCAAGTTTAATTTATTGTGTGTACCTCATTGGAGTGGGGGGGTGTGTGTTCTCGGGCGGTCGGCACTCGCTAACGCGACATGTATAAATAAAGGTGACGAGCACCGAGTTGCGGGGAGCGGGCTTTGAGTATTAAAAGCTACGCTTTTCGCGTCAGCAAGCTTAACGCCTATAGTAAAACTTAAAGAACACTACTAAGATAATTCTCTCGTCATTCGTGCCCGAAAAGGCTAAATTGATAACTAATATAGTGCATAGGCGTTTTTAATTTATTTAACAGTAGCTCACGAGGTATTACGTTACGCTAAAGAGCTTGCAGAAACGGAAAATGCATAAACATGAAAGTTATTTATGAGCCAGATTTTAATTATCAGTTAGGGTTATTAAAATACTTGCACCCATTTGATGGTGAAAAATTTGCTAAGGTTATTTCAGAGCTTGGCGGCTCAGATATTGAAATAATCTATCCAAGTGAACCTGTTCCAACTAAAGTAATTAATGAGTACCTCAATGAGTTAATGAGAAAGTTGGTTTTGAGTAAAACACTTGTTTTACGTGCACTTGAAGTACCCAGTATTCCTTTTGTTAGCTTTGGCTTTATAGATAAAAAAATTCTGACACCTATGCGCTTAGCTGTTTCAGGTACTTTATTGGGTGCTGAAAATGCCTTGAAGTCTGGTGAGATTATGTGGAACTTATCAGGCGGTTTTCACCATGCTAGTTATGCAAATATGGAGGGTTTTTGTGTTTATAATGATGTTGGTATTAGTTATCAACAATTGCGAAAGAGTGGCCACTTAAGTGAAACTGATAAAGTTTTAATTATCGACGTTGATGCCCATCATGGAAATGGCAATGCTTTCTCGTTTAAAGACAACGAAAATGTACATTTGCTAGATGTATATAATGAGGATATTTACCCGACCTCACAATATACTCGTAACAGAGTAAACTTTCCGGTTCCGTTAAAAAGTGGTGTAGAAGGCTGCGAATATTTAGAAAAGTTAACTCAAGCGCTTGAGTTAATAACGGTTAATTATGCTTTGGCTTTTGTTGTAGCTGGGACTGATGTATTGGCTGTTGATAAATTAGGTGGCTTTAAACTTACTGTTGAAGATGTTGCCAACCGTGAAAAAATCATACTGTCTCACTTAAAAACGCTTGAAATACCAACTGTGGTTACTGGTGGCGGCGGTTACTCAAAACAAAGCGCTTCGGCCATAGCTGCTGCAATTAAGGCTTGTTCAACACTATAAACTCATCACTTACTCTTTAAATAAAATCAAAGCCGAATATACACTTCAGCTTGCCATTAAAAGCTACGCTTTTCGCGTCAGCAAGCTGTACGCCTATAGTAATAAAGGCTATAGGTTCTAGGGAAGTGACTAGGTGCTAGGCTGAATTCATAGCCCGTCGCTCGAGGCTTGTCACCCGAAGCTCGCTGTCTTCTCATTTACCCTCATTCACTTCTCTTTGTGCAAATATGGTTTTAAGTGATTTATTCAAAAAGAGGTTATGAGGCGCTGCGCTAAAGAGGTAAGAATAAAAAAATGTGTTTCAGGGAAGTAACTAGGCGCTAGGATATTTGCATAAGCTCGATGCACGCAGCCCGTCGTTTGAGGCCGTTATTGAGTTTTTACCTAAAGGATAGTGTGCTATCACTCTTTCAATGTCGTATGTTTGCATTGTTTAGATGTCGTATGTTTGCTATATTTTATCTAAGCAACGAGAGTAATTAATATGACAATAGCAAGTAAAGTAACCACAAGAATAAACCGCTCTAAGCGTTATGTTTTTGAGCGCGCTGATTTTGCTGATATTGCAGGTTACGACCAAGTTGGCCGTGTTTTAAAAAAGCTGGTAGATAGTGGCCAGTTGTTACGCATTGGCTATGGGCTTTATACTAAAGCGCGAGAAAATCGCATTACTGGTAAGTTAATGCCAGCATCACCTGCGGGTGCAGATGGAGTCATTTTAGAAGCTATTGAAAAACTGGGCGTTGAGTACCAGTTTGATGAATTTACACAACGCAGTCTTGAGGGTGAAAGTTTACAAGTACCCGCTTCATTTAAAATAATGACCAATAGTCGATTTAAGCGTAAAATTGTTGTAAATAATAGCGCTATCAATGCGAGTTGATAACGATTTATTTTTAGATGTAGCGGATGCTCTTGGTATGGGTAACCCTGCCATTGTTGAAAAAGATTACTATGTAGTTGCACTACTTAAGCTACTTTGTGAGTTATCTTTTGATACGCATTTTTTAGTTTTTTCAGGCGGTACGGCATTAACAAAGTCAGGCATTAAAACTCATAGGATGTCTGAAGATGTTGATATAAAAATCATTCCTAAAGATTTAACTGCTAACACGTCTAAAACTAAAAGAAGAAAGGCTAGAAAAGCGCTCCACTTACAGTTAATTGCTGCAATTAATTCACATGATTATTTTTCTGTAGAAAATACTCCAACTGTTTTTGATGAATATAGATACCAACAAATTGATATTCGCTATCCTCAAGCCCATTCAAAAGCCCCATGTTTACGACCGTTTATTAAATTAGAGCTTATAGAAACATTACTTTTTGATAATGTACAAAGCCGCAATATATCTTCTTTAGTGAACGAGGTAACTCAACAGGCACCAGAAGTGCCGCTGATGGATTTTTCTAGCATTAAGAGTACACAAGCTGAAAAGTTAGTGTCTATGCTTAGGCGCACAGCGAGCTTTGCACGTGATAATAGAAGAGACGATGATCCTGCGCTAATTCGCCATATTTATGATACGTATTATATTCAACACGCTGGATTGGCGAATGTTCAAGATGTAGTACCTTTAGTGCAAAAAGTCATTGCGGAAGATATTACCCGTTACGGTAATCAGCATTTAGAATTTATGGCAGAACCGATTATTGAACTTAAGTTTGCTTTAAACGTGTTACAAACTAATCCACTCTATGAAACGCGCTTTAATGAATATGTTGTTCCAATGATTTACGGTAGTCATAAATTGCTCTGGCAAGAAGCATTTGATGTATTTAAATCATTTTGCAAAGATGTTTTAAATGATATCGAGCTTTAACCGTCAAATTTGAAAAGTGCTGTATTTTCATAATCACTACACACTAATGCTCGGAGCGCCGAGGTGACAAATGACCACAAAAATATCTGGAATATTTTTGAACACTTTTGCTGAAAGACGCCGAGCGACGAGTTGCGGGTTTCGAGCCAAGCTGCATGCCTACGGTGGTAAAGGTACTAGGTTGTGTTCGTTGCCAGTCGCTTGTTGCTCGAAACCGAAATTGGCGTTTAAAATAATCACAGCTAAAACTGGTTTCTACGATTTCAACTTACCAATTAATACAATGAGGCAATTAAGCATGCTATTTGCCTCATTTTTTGAGGCGAATAATGCGTGAAAGTAACGTAATTTAAAAGCGGTGTTTTTCGCGTCAACAAGCTGCTTAACGGCTATGGTGGTAAAAGCAGCTTACTTCGAGTGACGAGCAGCGAGGCGCGGGTAAAATGCAAATGCCTATAAATACGCGATGTAAAATCGTTACTACAGAATAATATTTGGCTTTTGTACGGGCTTCGAGTAACGAGCTTTTGCTAAAACCTAGCTCGTAGCCCGAAACCCGCGTTCCAAACAATAAAGCCCCGCCAGGTCAGTCGGCCAGGGCGTTATTTGTGGGCTGATAAGCGCCATTATCTAACGCATCAAAGTAGGTTTGATAAAGACCGTTTTGCTTAAATTTAAGTAATTGCTGATTAAAAATTTCAAGCCGCTGTTTACTGTATTTGTTATTTTTAGGGAACATAATAAAGCTTTGGTTTATGAGTAAAGCTTTGGGATGATGGTTAATAGAGCTAAATAAGTTAGGTAACTTACTGGCCAAGATGTAATAGCCGACGCTTTTTTCTTCGGCAAAGGCGTCAATTCTGCCCATAGCTAAGCGTTTAAAGTTTTGCTCTGTGGTACTTACTCGCGACATATCAAATAGACCCGCTTGTAGTGCTTTATCAAACTCTTCGCCATAGCTGTAAGCAAGCCCACCACCGAGTAATAAGCCTTTTAAATCGTTTAGGTTTTGCCAATCAAAAGGGCGTTTTTTGTGATAAAAAAATACAAAACGCTCGTTTAATACAGGTTCACTGTAAAAATAATCCTCAGTGCGTTGTTGTTCAAACATCCATACGGCGGTGGCTGCGTATTTATCATTAATGGTGTCGTGGTAAGCACGCGGCCAAGGTAAAAAGGTAAAGTTAACCTTAATATTGGCTTGTGCAAATAAGTCGGTGATCAAATGGGCAATTACACCTTGGTGAGGCAATGATTCACTCATAAAAGGGGGCCATTCGCCGGTACTTATATTTAAAGTAGTGGTGTGTGTGGATTGCTCGTCTTTAGGTTGAATTGCTTCAATTGCGTTACTGTAATCACTCACCAAAGCCATCAGAAAAAAAGATGCGGTAAAAATAAGGTATCTTAATTTAGCTGATAACATCACGTGCATATGTATAGTTTACTCCTTCTGAGCCATTAGGTTGAGAGTGGCGCTGTTTAAAAAGTAGGCTATTGTAGTGAGTGAAACTGAATGCACGCTTAAACTATACCAATCCGCAATAATACTTAATCATTTTACGGGGCTAAATATGTCGCTACCTGCGTTAAAAAATTCTTTTTTATAACAACTAAATAGAAAACTTTTGCCTAGCTATCAACGCGTTTTTCCAGCCTCAAAATAGACCACTTAATTAAGCGAATTGGTACTAGATTTAAAGCCACCTTTGAATACGTTCAGCGTACTCTATTATTCTTTTGTTTGCATGTTTTTTGCACGTTCTTCAGCTTCAATTAGTGCTTGTGATTTAGGGGCACGTTGCTTTTCTTCTATTTTCGGTTTTTGCGGAGAATTTGGATCCCAACTTTCATCAAGCGATAAGTTAGCAAATGGGTTGCTGCTTTGTGGCGGGATATCAGGCTTAGTGGGTTCAACTGGCGATACTTTTACTTGTTCTGGTTTTATCGGACTTTTTTTAGTGGGTAAGGGGGCGTTGGGATCGAAGGTGCGTATTTCAGGCTCTTTAAAGTCGTGCTCGGTAGATGGCGTTAACGGTGAGCGCGGTTGTTTAGGCGAATGTAAGTCTGCCTTTGGCTGTTGAGGCGAAATGGGCTCAGCTGCAATAGGTGCTTCTTTTTTAGTCGCTGGTACAGGCTCGCTAGGCTGATTAACCGGCTTGCGCTGTTTTTTGATTGGTTTGGCTTCAGGGTCAAAGTCTCTTACTTGTGGCTCTGCATGCTCGGTGGCATTTTTTATCCGTTCTAAAGTGGCTTTAGCGGCGGCTTCAAACTCTGCGGTATTCGGTACTTGCTTTACTTTAACGGTGCTTACTTCGCTTGCGTTTAACTCGACACTTTCGGTTATTGTTTGTTGCTCTTTTTTGCTGGTATCAAGAGTCTTAGATTCATCAATAGCAGTACTAGTTTGCTTGTTATCGCACTTAGTAGGAGGAGCAGCTAGTGGCATACTGGTTTCAGCAGACGTGTTATTTTGCTTAACATGGCGTAGGCGTATTAATACAACAACTCCAACTATTACCACCAAGAGTAGCGCCACACTGGGTAATACTAGCGACAACATGTTTGATTCTTTAGGGATTGATGAGGCAACGCCTTTAACTTGCTCAGTGGCATTTACAGTAACCGGCATGGCCGTTTGTAAAGGCTCTACCGTGGTTTTTGTGACAGCTGAAGTTGTGTTGCTTTGGGGGGTTGTATCAATGCTAAATTGATCATTTTTTAGAGCATCAGTTTGTTCTGCTATTGTTTTATTGGTTTGCGGCTCATTAGGCTCGGTAGTTGCTGCTGGTTCAGTTTTGTTCTGAGTGCGCTCTGTACTTTGATTGGGCGCTGTTGCTAGTTGCTGTATAAGCGGTGACTTAGCTTGCTCTTGCCCAATGGGGGTTGCAACTGATGAAACAGGCTCATTTACTTGCTGTTTAGTAATTTTAGGTTTGGGTTGTTCAGTAATAGGTTGCGCTTTAGGCTTTGCCGTTGATTGAGTACGTGTAGCCGGATTGCTGCAGTTTTTTTTGTAGTCGCGAGCAGCGTTACGGTACTTTCGGCTGGTTTTGTCATTGCTGTATTGCTGCATTTCTTGTTTTATAAGAATGCACATCGCTTCGTTGTAAGCGCTACTACTAGCACTATAAAACAAAGCAAAACAAAAAAATAAGCAACTCAGTAACGGTTTCATAAAACTCAAAAGCGGTTAAGCATCAATGCCCTAATTTTAAGCGCAAAGTAAAAAATTATCTAGGGCTTAGCAATTTCACGATCTGAGCATGGCTTAGTCAATCACCATTAAGCTACGGTACTCGTCGTAAGCAAATTGGTCGGTCATGCCGCTTATGTAATCTTGGATGAGTCTACATCTGTAATAAAACTCATAAGCCGCAAAGTGGTCGGGCTCTTCTTGCATGGCATTTATGGCGTGCTGATAGCTACTTAAATGTTTTTTAGAGAGCTTTTTAACTAATCGCGATTCTATTAATAAACGGTTGTCGCCATGTAGTGCGCGTTTAAAGTCGTCGCTAGTTAATTGTAGTAATGGCTTATAGCATTCTAGTAGGCCGTTAATAATACGATAGCCTTGTAGTTCGAGCTTTTCGACCTCTTTATGAGAAAATACATGCTCAAGTGCCACTTGTTTAAGGGCTTGGGTTGCAGCATGTAAGTAACTGCGATCTTCTAATAATGCATGATTAAAATCACCATGATAAATTGGCTCTATATTTTCAATAAAGCGTTTTGCGGCATGATTCACTAATGGATGCAGTAACGATACGCGTAAATAAATAAAAAATTCACTATTAAAATTAAAGGGCTGTGCTTGCGCGCGTTCAATAGCGTAATTAATTGCATCATCTACAAAGCTTTGGTGCTGGGTGTCGTTTAAGGCTAAGTTGATCAGCGCTTTTTGATACTGCTTTTTTAATTGCTCGCACAAATGCTGAGTGCTTATTATGTCTTTTTCTACCGCATCTTCTATGTCAGCCAAGCAATAAGAAATATCGTCAGCGGCTTCCATTATGTAACTGGCAGGATGGCGGCAATGCGGCTCCATTTTTAGCTCAGTTTGCAGTGCCTCTACAAAGCTTTTTTCACTGTAGTAGTAGCCCACTTTTTTCATAATGTAGTTTTTATTTTGTGGAATATCCTGCTTCGCTAAACTGGCAGGGCGGGTATACTTTAAAATTGCTGCACTTTGGCTGTAGGTTAAATTTAGGCTGAGCAGTGAGTGAATAATACGTATGCCTTGGGCGTTGCCTTCAAAACTGCAAATATCTTGCGCTAAATGTTTAAAAATAATGCCTATGCTGCTATTAGCTGTTTGGCAACGCTCAGGCGTAATACTTGCCAAGTTAGCATTAAACCAATTATTAATGGCGGCCTCGCCAAAGTGACCAAACGGCGGGTTACCAATATCGTGCATTAGGCAGGCCATTTCTACTAGGGTTTCTAGCGGGCGTTCTAAGCCGGATAAACCATATTCTTTTTGCTGTTGGTAATTTAGATTGGCAAAAACACGCTGCACGATAAATCGACCAACTTGTTGTACTTCTAATGAGTGAGTAAGACGTGAGCGCACTGCTGCGTTGCGCTCAAGCGGAAATACTTGGGTTTTTTGTTGCAGGCGACGAATGGCTGCGCTGTTAATAATGCGGCCACGATCGCTCTCAAGCGCCATTTGTAAATTGGCCGTCGTGCGCTGCATACGCGCTGGGGTGATTTTGCTGCTGAAGTCGATCATGGCAATCCTTTTATTTTGCACGTTGGGCTCTTATTAAGTGCACAGTTATATTTTTTAGTGAGCCATCTTTAATCTATCAGCATGTATCATAAAGTAACAACTTGCTTTAGTATTATTTTTTATAAAATTAACATACATCTATAGGTGTTTAAAATGAAGTTGTGGATCACAAAGGCAGTCTATTTTTGCCTTTTATTAGGGATGAGTAATGCGTTTGCAGCCAAAGAGCAAACGGTTGTTATGATCTCAATTGATGGCTTGCGTTGGGATTATATTGAAAAGCACGGCGCACCCAATTTAAAAGCAATGGCTGAGCAAGGGGTTAGAGCACAAAAAATGCAGCCAGTTTACCCTACAAAAACGTTTCCTAACCATATTTCAGTGATCACCGGTTTACTGCCCGTTAACCACGGTATTGTTGATAATAAGTTCTGCGACAAAGCGCGCAATAATCAATGCTACAGCATGGGTAAAGGCCAAAAAGACAGTACTTGGGTACGTGGTACTCCATTATGGAATTTAGTAAAAATGCATGGGCTTAAATCGGCAGTGTATTTTTGGCCTGAGTCGGATGCGCGCTTTAATGGCATGACGCCTGATTACTATTTTCATTATTCTAAACAAGGTGACTACCAAGACAGAATTGACCAAATTGTACAATGGTTAAGTTTACCTAAGGCGCAGCGTCCACGTTTTGTAGCCAGTTACTTTTCGCTGGTTGATAGCATAGGGCATGAGTTTGGCCCAGATGCAGTACAAACACGTGACGCCGTTCATAAGTTAGATGCATTAATGGGGCAATTACGTACTCGCTTGAGCAAATTATCTCAGGATATTAATTTAGTAATTGTTTCTGATCATGGCATGGCAAAGGTTGATCCTGAGCAAAGCATTATTGTCAGCAGTTTACCTAAAGATGATAATTTTATTATTGTGAATACCGGACCTCGTTTACTTATTTATACTAAAAGCGATGCTAAAAATGCGGATATTGATGCATATAAAGCACGCTTACAAAAAGCGGCTAAGGGGCGTTATAGTGTTTTAAGTAGTGAGCAGCTTGAAGGCTACCATTATAATAGCGGTAGTAGAGTGGGCGATATTGTGGTGCAAACCAATGCGCCTGCGGTATTTAGTAACGGTACTAAAGCGCCTTACTTAGGTACACATGGCTATGCTTATAGTGATGATATGGCTGCCTCCTTTATAGCAGCAGGTCCTGCGTTTAAAAAAGGTGTAAGTATTGAGCTGGTGAATAATTTAGATATTTATCCTGTGCTTGCCAAAGTAATGGGGTTAACGCTAATGAGTGAAGTAGATAGCGATGGCAAAACTTTACTTCCTGCAATAAAAGCAGGTAATGATTAATCATCAAAAAAGAGCGCCGAGGCGCTCCGCAAGGGAAACTTAATTGGTGTAAATGGGTAGTAATTTACCCATTTATTTAATGCTGATTCTTAGAATAAGCTCATTATTCACAATTGAGATTATTTAAAGTTGGCGATACTGGTTTTGGTATCAGTGACGGTACGAATAGCATATGCTTGGTTAGTCACACCAAATGGAATACCGTTTACGCTCCAATTTGGGTTTGAGAAATAATCGTACTGAGTCGCACTACCAAACACATGTGGGTAAGCCATAATACTGGCAAATTCATTTTGTACACCGTGGCCCATGCCATCAACGTATACACCGCCACTAGTTGCGCCTTGTTTACGAGAGTGTGTCAGGCCTTGATTATGACCTAGTTCATGTACGAATGTTGTAGCACCACAATCAACAGCTGTAATTGAGTACATACGATCGCTCATTGAGCTGTATAAATTGCCATTTGTGCCTTGACCAACCCAAGCAATACCACATGAAATTAAACCGCTACCCGCACTTTGGCCTGTACCTAGTACGGCTACCATGTCTGCTTTCCAATCGTTACGTAAACCATTTACGTAGCTGCTATTTGTCACAGCGTCTAGCCAATCTTCTGAAGGGGTTATTGCGTGGCTACCTAAGTTTTGAGAGCCTACTAAACGCAGTGTAATATCAACGCCATTTTGGCTATATACTTGATTACTAAAAGCAATAAGCTGATTAATCTTAGTGTTAATATTACTGGTAGCGGCAGCTGATTGGTCCGTATATAAAATACCGATATCAATTGTTTCTGCTGATACTGTGCTTGCTGCACATAATGCTGTTGCAATAGCGGCTGTTGATATTATTTTTTTCATAGTCGTATTTCCTTTCTTTTATGATTGCAGTTTTACTGCTGTGTCGTCTTTGTTTAGATTAAAAATTAAATAGAGGGTGACTTTTCATCACTGGGTGCAAACGGATCTCCACCATCAGTATTTTTTGGCGAGGGTTCACCTACTTGGTGTTCTATATGTGATTTGTATAAGTCACGCTTTGCTGCAATCCAGCCATATTGTCCCTTGCTTTCAAACACATAGTTACCACTTGGGGCTGTAAATTGACCATATACTGCATCCTTGCCAACGGTTAATATGGTGGTGTGCATTGCTCCATTAGCACCAATCACTTGGCCAACAATGCTTTTATCGCCGTTACTTGCACTGGTAACGTTAGTTATTTCAGCGCTGTAGGTTTCTGCGGTTTGCGGTATAGCGAGATCAAAATTATCCCCTGCTTTAAGGGCTTTAAGTGCTGCTAAATCAAATTCTATATAGGCTTCATTTTGTAAATCGGTAGGCAGTACTTTTGCCGCTTTAAGTATTTCTTTGGCCTTAGTTGAAGGCTTATTTATTGCATCAAACGAGTCTTCAGTGTCGGCTAGTTTTTCTTCTGAGGGTTTGACTGTAATAGGGTCTTTACTCATATCAATTGGCAATGGCTTACGTGTTTGTTTTACAAACTCAGAGTCAACAGGGACGATGTCTACGGCAATAGGGGCTACTGCCTCCTTATCGATTTTTTTCTGATTCTCAAGCAGCGTATAAATGGCAAATACAGACAAAGGAATAGCGATAATTAAAACAATGTAACGTTTCATCTGTTTCTCTTTTAGGGTAATTAGTGAAATAATTGTTAAGTTTTATATTAAAAATAGGATGAGATCAAATTTAAATTGTAACCATAAAGTGTTAATGGGGTTTTTATAACTCATTGTAAGTATTTACTTTGCCTTTTTTTGGTATGTGTTTTTAGCTTAAAAATTACGGCTTTTTACAGCAATAATGCGCTCTGCGGCTTGTTTTTAGGTACGCGTTTATTTTTTAAATGGCAATGATTTTGATAGGCAAAAATTGATCAATAAAAAATTTATTAACGTGATGTTTTTTCATATTCATTATTCAAAATTGCAATGTAAAAATAGGCAAAGTATGTTGTAACGTTAAAGCATGAAATGAGGGAATTATGGCAGGGACTGATCAATTACTTAGTCGCACTATGGCGGGACTTGTTGCCGTTATTATTGGTTTTTCAAGTTCGATAGCATTGATTTACCAAGTGGTGATCACTTTAGGTGGCACACCTGACCTAGTGGCAAGCTGGATATTAATGCTGGGCTTGGTGATGGGCAGTACCTCTATTGTGTTGTCGTTTTATTATAAAGTGCCGATTTTAATTGCATGGTCGACCACAGGGGCTGCACTACTGATTTCAAGTGCTCAAGGCTATAGCTTACATGAAGCGATAGGCGCATTTATGTTATCAGCCTTTTTGGTGCTGGTGTCGGGAGTAACCGGGTGGTTTGAAAAAATCATGAACCGTATTCCTAGTGAACTGGCTTGTGCCATGTTAGCGGGAGTATTAGTGACATTTGGCATTGACGTGTTTAACTTTATGAACGATATGCCATTAGTTATTGGTTTAATGGTGGTGGTGTACTTTATTGGTAAGCGCTTTTTTGCCCGTTTTGCGATGCTAAGTGTGTTGCTAGCGGGTATATTTTTAGCGTGGTATATGGGTAATATCGATACCAGTACCGTGCATTGGCAAGCCAGTAGTTTTGCATATATAGCGCCAAGCTTTAGTTTGCAGGCATTTGTAAGTATAAGCATTCCTTTATACATAGTAACTATGACCTCACAAAACTTACCCGGTTTCGCTATTTTGAAAGCACATAATTATAAAGCGCCTATATCATCGTCATTAACTGTGACCGGGTTAATAAATTGTGTGACGGCTCCCTTTGGCACTTATTCTATAAATTTAGCAGCCATAACAGCGGCTATTTGTATGAGCGAAGAGGCTGATAAAGACCCTGATAAGCGTTATTGGGCAAGTATTGCTGGTGGCGTGTTTTATATAATAATGGCGCTATGTGCGGCTATGCTTGTGGCAATTGTGGCAAGCTTGCCACAAGCATTGGTGTTAGCGTTGGCGGGTATTGCTTTGTTTGGCACTATTGCCAATAGTTTACAGCAGTCTTTGCATAGTGCTGAATATACTGAAGCGGCTATCATTACTTTTTTAGTCACTGCCTCAGATTTAACTTTATGGTCGGTAGGCTCTGCCTGCTGGGGAATAATAGCCGGGGCAATCACATTAATAGTGACACGTAAGCGCTAAATTAGGTATTAAGTACGGGTATCGGGTGTCGAGCAACGGGTTTAGCACTGTGTGCGCGAGGTAAACTCCCACCTACCGTCAACCACCGCGCTTGGCTAGTGTCTGCCTGAAACCTCGAACCTTTGCTTTAAAGCATTGGCTTTAATACATCGAACATGGCGTCTATATGATCGTCACGATCGTTTAGAGCTGCAATGTATCGGTATTTCTCGCCGCCAGCTTCTTCAAAAATTTCGCGGTTTTCACCTTCTAATTCTTCAAGTGTTTCTAGGCAGTCGGCGCTAAATGCAGGGCTTATAATTGCGATATCTTTAATTCCTTCGCCAGGTAAGCTCTCAAGAGTTGCATCTGTATATGGTTTTAACCATTCAGCTTTACCAAAGCGACTTTGAAAAGTAGTGATCACTTTATCTTTGTCTAGCCCTAGTTTTTCAACCACTAATCGTGTTGTTTGTTGACATAGGCAATGATAAGGGTCGCCATTATCTAAAAACTGTTTAGGCATACCGTGGTATGAAAACACCATTTTTTGTGGCATTCCATGTTTTTCTAAATCTTCACTAATACTATTAGCGAGTGACTCAAGGTACACTGTATTTTTGTGATACCCGTTTACAAAGTGCAGCTCTGGTACCCAGCGCCATTTTTTTAATACATTGGCAACTGCGTCGAATGTAGAGCCTGTAGTTGGGCTTGAATACTGCGGATAAAGTGGCAGCACAATAATACGGGTTAAGCCTTTGTCTCTAAGCTCTTCAAGGCCCGCTTCGATTGATGGGTTACCATAGCGCATCGCCATAACCACTTCGGTGTTGGTATAGCCATGCTGTTTTAATAAGGCATTTAATTTAAGGCTTTGCTGGCGCGTAATATGAGTTAGCGGCGAGCCATTTTCGGTCCATATACTCTTATATAACTTAGCTGAGCGTTTTGGACGAATGCGTAAGATAATGCCATGGAGAATTATCATCCACACAATGCGTGGAATTTCTACAATGCGTGGATCAGATAAAAACTCACGCAAGTAAACACGTAATGCGCTTGCTGTGGGGGCATCTGGGCTGCCTAAGTTGGTCAGTAATATTCCCGTTTTTTGGTTAAAACGCCCGTCGTGGGGATTATCGGTAACGGCAGAAAATCGCGACACGTTGTGCTCCTTCAAGCAAAGTTATTAATTTATTTAAGCCCATTGTAACGAATAAAAGAGCAATTTAGATCAATCATTTAGCCGTTTTAACCATAATTCTAAACGGAGTCGGCTTTTTGGCTTCAAGTTGTTGTAGCTTAACAATCGATTTTGAATTGAAAACATGCTCTTTGGGTAAAAGCATAATGCCTGTATGGCTGTGTAGTGAGTTTGCCAGTGTCATATTTTCTTCAAGCTCTTGAGCGCAAATTATTTTAATTGAGCCAATAGAACTATCAGAGGTAATTAATTTAGTATGGCTTGCTTCAAGTGCATCGACAATACGCGGGTGATATAAGCTACCACTATTGGCCTTAATATTACCGAGCGCCGCCTCATGGCGTTGTTTTGTTGTAAGTAATGGATCGCTTTGCTCATAATGTTCCCAGTAATCGCGAGCTACGCTGAGCACCATAGCACCAATTGGAATATCGTTTTTAGCAAGTCCTTTGGGGATACCTTGGCCGTTGTATCGCTCGAACTGGTGATAAATTGCATCAGAAACATCGCTCAAGTGAGTCGCTGGCATGAGCATTAATTGTGAAATACTCGGGTGGGTGTAAAACGTTTTGCGCTGTACTTCATTAAGTTCGTTAATAGGTTTGTTGTAAAGCTCAGGATCCATTGCAAGTAAACCAATTTGAGCTAAATATCCTGCAATAGGCGCAAGCGTGATACTTCTTTGCGATACATTAAGGTAACGCGCTATTTGCGTGCATGTGCCGGCAATGTTCTCTGCTCTTTTACCATCGAGATACGGATTTGCATTAATAAAATTATAAAGCAGTTCAACAGTCGATTGATGCTCTCTTTTTTCACTTTCATTAGCGACTTCTAGTTTTTTTAATACACTTCTAATTTGATTTGTTCGTTTATCGACCAGCTGCTCTAAATTAGTATTGAGCTCTTTTAGTTGCTGGTTCTGAGATTTTACATGCTGTTGTAAAATTTCATTTTGCTTTTTTAGTCTAAATTTTTCTACGCCTGACTGGATTACACTTACTAAGTGATCATTTTGCCAAGGTTTTTGCACATAAGCATGAATACCCCCTTCGTTAACCGCACTGATTGTTGACTCTAAATCGGAAAAGCCAGTTAACAAAATGCGTTGGCTATCGGGGGCGAGCTTTCTGGCTTTGGCTAAAAACTCTGCCCCGCTCATGTGTGGCATGCGCATGTCGCTTATTACGACGTCAAACTCTTTACTTTGCATTTTTTCAAGTGCATCTTGGCCATTGGTTGAAACACTCACATCAAATTTATATTGACGAAGTAAGCGTACTAAAGATTTGAGTACATTAGCTTCATCGTCCAAGCATAAGATGCTCGGAGGCTGTTGATTTAGCTGTTCTAATTGGGCAATGTCTGTCATTTATCTTCTTACCACCAACATAATTATAAGTTTAATTTAGTCTAAGCTTTGACTGTAAACAACTGATAATGTATTAAAAATTCACTCTTTAGCGATTTTTTTTGCATTTAAAATACTCAATGCATCGTCAGTTAATATCGGTTTTTTAGGTAAGGTAATATTAAAAATAGTGCCTTGATTTATCTTACTTTTAACACTAATTAGGCCACTGTGTTGTTCTATTATTGCTTTACTTATAGCAAGCCCTAATCCTGTGCCTTGGCCAATTGGTTTTGTAGTAAAAAAAGGGTCAAAAATTTTATTTAATTTGTCCTCCTTAATTCCACTACCATTATCGGCAATCGTTATATAGGCATTTTTTTTATCGGCTTTAGTAGTAATAGTGATCACCCCAACTTTGTCGCAAATAGCTTGAGCGGCGTTAAAAAATAAATTTAAAAACACTTGGGAGAGTTGGGTCGAACGACCAGTGATGATGATTGGTTCTGTATTGTAGTGCTTTTCGACCTTGGCACTGTATTTAATTTCGCTCCAGGCAACACGTAATGTATTATCAATAAGCTCAGTTATATTTATATCGCCAATTTTAGTTTGATCTGGATGAGCAAATTGCCTTAACCCTTGAACAATCTCTTTAACACGATCAGCCCCTTCAGTCATTTCAGCAATGATATCGCTTGAGTCTGATTGTAATCCATCAAATTGAAAATGTTGTAACAAATCTGCTAATGTTTGCTGCGTTATGACACTCTCTGTCTTAAGAGCGTTAATGAAATGGCTAAATTGCTCAAGGTTGTATGCCAAATTTTGAATGTTACTAACTATGTAACTTAAAGGATTATTTATTTCGTGCGCAACGCCTGCCGCCATTTGCCCTAACGAAGCCATTTTTTCAGAGTTAATTAACACTTGCTCGATGTTATTTTGTTTTTCCTCCATTTCTTTTTGTTTAACAAGTAAGTTTCGTTTTTCAAATTGTGAAATCGTATTACCTGCAAAACTGACAAAGCGCTGCATTAAAGTAATATCGTGCTGATTAAACGCGCCAATTTTTTCAGAAAAAATATAGAGCTGGTAGCTCTCTGTACTTGTATTTACTGGAGTGGTGAGCATGGCATATTGCGAATGCCAAAAAGGGTCGGTTACTTGCCAATTAGGGAGTTGATGTAAGTTAAATATATTTTTAATATTTCTATCGGGTCTATTAAGTACTTCCAGCTGGGTAATTATTGCATCGCTATTCGGATGCGACGCTGTAATTAACGTAGCCATTACATCTTTTGGATTTATTTTAATTAAAATAGCCGCAGAAAAGGCAATGGCCTGATGCAAAATATCAAAAAACTCAGTGAGTAAGGTTTCTGTGTTGTCGTTTTTTAAGATTATATCTAGACCATTTAAAATCAAACTATTAAAGGCACGGTTTTCTTCAAGTGCTAAATTATGAACTTGTAATAAGTGTAGCTTTTCTAACAGTATTTCATTGTTACTCATATTGGGTCACCAAAAATTTCGCATGAGATCATTAAGTTACCATGTTTACTGGTCGCATCGCTGAATGTCCCGAGCTCCCCGAAAGTAAAGCCTATAATAAACGGAATAGTGGGAAGTTGTGTTTCAATAGATTGCTTTACTTCGTGCATTGCCTCTTTAATTGATAGCATACAACCACCGCAAAAAATAATAACACCACCGGTAATATTTTTTATAGCATGGAGTTCTGCCAATTTAGTTAATGAGGTGACAACCATATCAGCTCGCTTTATTAATTGCTCTGGGCTTCCTGAGGCAAGGTAAACCGTATCGCCAACATGTAGGTTAGAAAATAATTCTAACGATCCATTTTTTGCTATAGCTGGATGACTTAACAATAATCGTGGGATTTCATCATCTGAAGCAAAAGCTCTTGATAGCGGGGTCATTGCTGATTGGGCAAGTATATTTCCCGCTTTTAACTGTCCAAACCCTAGGTTTTTACGCCATTGATTATAAACATCAAAAGCGGGCTGGTTATCGATTGTTTTTAATAAACGTCCTTCAATATTGGTAACTATGCCCTGCTGGTTGGTTATATCGTAGCCTGAACTATAAAAGCCGAATGTTTCTACAGACGGATATAACACCGCAATGATAAAACCTTGTTGGTATACATTTTTAGTATCGCTGAAACACCACTTTGCCGAAATGTCGTTATCAGCGCAACTTCCTCCAAAAACAGGTATACGCTGCCCAATAGCATCTTGGATTCCTTGTAGCACTAGTTCTTCGTTCCCTGGGACTTGAAAGCACCAGACCATTTTTGGGGCGAGTCCTGTTTGGCCTGCATTAGCAATAGCTCGGAGTACAGTGTTAGCTGCATTTTCTCTTAGGTTATTAGTTGTATTGCAACTGGCAATTCCATAATGACCCGTTGAGTCTTTGATAGAGAATAAACTAATACTTTGCTCATTTAACGATAAATTTTTTTCGGTTGATGAGCCAAGACAGGAGGAGATGATTAAGCAATTTTGAGTGTTTTTTATCACGTTGGGCTGGCTATTATAAAGATATTTAATGGTATCGGTTGTAGCAAACCCGAGCAGTAAATCGGGACTGTTGTTTGTAAACTGACTTACAGGTTTGATAAATTTATCTATATCGCTGCCGTGAGTGTGAAAAGTTTCAATGGCGAACATAGATGCCCCTTGGTAATAATAGCCACAACGCTGGATGTTTTTAACTAAAAATAATCACTTAGAATTTATTCTAGACTATTATTATATAAAGTGAACTGGATGGCTTATTTTTAAAAAGTATCATTTTTGTTTAAGTTGTATCTAGTGATTGCAATCACTTATTAATGATAGAAACCTTAAACCAATATAGGTGATCTGAAAAGGTATCAGTTAGATAGACAGTTACAGCTAAGTGGCATTATTGCGTATGTAGTTAGATACAACATACTTGTGCTGATGTGAACATTTTTGGTTGCTTAGCAAAGGGTACTTAGAAGAACAATCAAGTTAGCAAGAGTACAACCCCATTTTGAGGTGTAGATAGTGGCTTTGCGAATTTTATTAGTAGACGATGAACTCAATGTATTGAAATCTTTAAAGCGAGTACTTGCTCGTTCTGGTTATGATGTGCTGACGGCATCCTCTGGTTTTGAGGCACTTGAAGTATTAGCGGCTAATCAAATTGAGATAATCATTACTGATTTTAGAATGCCAGAAATGAACGGCGCTGATTTATTACGCCAAGTTAAAAGTCGCTGGCCTGATAGTGTAAACCTAGTACTGAGTGGGTATGCTGATTTTAAGTCTGTGGTTGAGTTACTGAATCAGGGGTTAGTATTTCGTTTTTTAGAAAAGCCATGGGTCGATAGTGAGTTACTTGAGAACATCAGCGAAGCGAAAGTTAAATATGAACAGCGCCGAGCAAAAAGAGTAAGAGATCAATTATTAATGGGCAGTATGTCTGGCTTAATAGAAATAGACAATAACGGTATTATAAATCGTTTTAATGCACCTGCAGCTGAAATTATTCCAGATATTCATTTATATGAAAATAAACACCTCGCTTATTTAGATACAGCTCAAAACAAATCAGTAAGTCAGTCATTTGTTGATAAGAAAAGCAGTACACTTTTTATTAATTATGCACACGCCTCTGATCTAGCTAAAAACGAAGAAGTTATGATAGAGCGTTGTTTAAATGATGATTATTTTCAACTCTTAAAATTATCGAGCAACTCAAATAGCATGAGTAACATTTTTCAACTTACTAGAACACAGTCGGTGGTAACCAACGAGTCTGACTTTTACCATCATTTAACGCTGTGTGAAGCGAATAAAAAATGTTATGCCTTAGTTTATATAGGTATTGCCCAGTTTCAATTAATTAATGATTTGCTAGGTGCAGAAGATGGCAACCACCTTATAAAATTGGTTTTGAAAGTGTTAAAAAGCGTATCGGAGAAATCTGTCAAAGTTTTTCATAAGAGCGCCGATCGATTTGTATTATTTGTTCCGGAAATTAAATCTGATAGTGAAGTTTTAAGTGATTTAAATAAAGCGATTGAGCAGTTAAATAAAATTCTACCCAGAAAATATATTGACGCTCATGTGCAGCTATATGGTGTGTATGGTTTGTTTCCTGAGGATAATTTAGAAGGAAAAGAACTCGTAAATCAGATGCAGTTGACGTTGAATTATCAATTAGGTGAGCAGCAGCGTATTTTTTCCCGATTTGATCCTCAGCTAGTAGCCGACTATAGAAAGAATTTTGAGTTAAGCCGTTTATTACTAATCGCGGTAAATAAAGATGAACTGTCACTACGTTTTCAGCCAAAAGTTAACATTGAAACAGGACAAGTACACAGTGCTGAGGCGCTCATTCGCTGGTATGAGCCAAGTAAATATGGTTGGGTTCCTCCTGCTCATTTTATTCCGATTGCTGAATGTGATGGCCAGATAATACCAATAGGGCGTTGGGTTATTTCTCAAAGCTGTAAAACGCTAAAATATTGGGGTGATAACAATATAGGTGTGAGCGTGTTGGCTATTAACTTATCTGCTAGGCAATTAAAAGATGATCCCGGTTTGATTGACTATGTGCTGGAATGTTTAAGCTGCAATGGTTTAGAGTCATCACAGTTGGTTTTTGAGTTAACAGAAACCTATTTGATAGAAGATTTTTCTGCTTGCGAACAACAATTAAAAAGGTTAAAAAAGTTAGGGGTTAAGCTATTGATTGATGATTTTGGCGTGGGTTATTCATCACTTGGTTACCTTTCTAAACTGCCAGTAGATGGGGTTAAACTGGATAAAGCGCTTATTACTGATATTGAATCGTCTTTAGCGATGCAAAGTATGATTCGTAATATTACGCGTATGTCTCATGATCTTGAGCTTGTAGTGATAGCTGAGGGAGTAGAAACTGCCTTTGAATGCGAAATAATTAAAAAATTAGGCTGTGACTACATACAAGGTTATTACTATTCGCAGCCTTTAGAATCAGATGATTTTTGTAATTATTTAAACCATGCAAACACTCAAGGTGCTAAATGAAAGCGATTAAAGTAATCATTTTAGATGACGATGCTTTTTTATTAAAAGTATTGCAAAGAACTATTCATCGAGCATTCCCAGAGGTTGATATCATAACGACTGCGGATATTGATGAGTTTTGGCAACTTTTAAGTACCACAAAAGACGTTGATTTAGTATTGAGTGATTATTTAATGCCGCAAATGAATGGGCTTGATATTTTAGAGCAATGCTCTTCAAAGAACCCCTATCCGGTTAGAGCATTACTTACCGGTGATATGAGGTTGAGTACTATGATACAACAACCTAATATTGTTCATGCTTATCTTGCTAAACCGTTTAATGAGGCAGACATAGCTGCACTTTTTAATAATGTGGCGGCGTTAAAGTCATTGCCTTTTGCTTATAATGTGCGTAGACAGTTAGGGGCTATGGTCAGTTTTCCTGTTTATCCTCTTATTTTAAAAGAGCTCAGAGACTTAGTACAAAGCGATGAATTTGATTTACATGATATTGCCCATGTTGTTTCTCAAGAGCCAATAATAACGGCTAAATTGTTGCAACTTGCAAACTCCGCTTATCTTGGTTTTGTAAGGCCAACATCGTCAATAGATGAGGCTGTTTCGAGGCTCGGTACCACGATATTAATGGCTATCACCACTTCTTTATTGGTTGCTAAAAACTTTGAATCGTCTATTCCTGTTGATGTGCATGAAAAGCAATTGAATATAGCGGCGAATTACGCTAGTTGTGTTAAGGATTTTGCAAAGTTGGCTGGTTTTAACTTGCATGATCAAGAATTATTATTTTCAGTGGCGTTATTGAGTTTTGTCGGCAAGATCATTTTATTATCTCAAGCTCAAAGCGATGTGTCAGATGAGCATGCGCAAACCATCAGCGATGGATACGTAAGTGCCAATTTTATTTCTGCCTACGTTTTAAAGTTATGGGGATACGACACAAAAATATGTAACTTATTAATGAGTTGCCACGATTTAGATGGCACTGATGATAATGAGTTAACTCTGTTTAATCACATGTTGTATATAGTTTGGCAAATTATTTTTGACGAGCAACCCCCCATGCAATTACGTGCATACTGTGACTCAAAAGGCGTAGACCCTTTACTTTGCCATGTTATTAGTGAATTTGATTGGCATAGTTATACATCTTAAATAGGCCCTATATAAAATAACGTATAATAAACGGGCTGTACTACACAACCACCTATTTATAATCTCTTCTGAGTTCCCTTTCTTATTTTTTATTATCTACTTTAGTCTAATAAAAACCGTATAAAACGTTATTGTAAGTACGTTTTACGCTCAGTGCGGTATGAAAAACATACAATGTTGATGTTTTTAATAATTATAAAGAAAATCCTTATGGTTAACATTGTATTAACTTCTGTGGGTGAGATATTAAATTGCTAATTTGGGCGTATTTTGAGCTTTTAAAGGTGTTATTTTCCTGTTTTTAAAGTTATTTGCATTCTTATGCCAATTTTATCAAATTTTTTGTTTCTTTTTGTTTGTGTATGTTGCTAGGATGTTGGCAAGGGGATACATGCATATACCCTACACACATTATAAGAATACACAAAACAGGGTCATCATTATGTCAACATATCGTTTAAACACCTTGGCTGTAGCAGTTGCTTTTGCCTTTAGTGCGCCAAGTATGGTTAATGCACAAGAAGCGTCAGCTAAAGCTGAAAAAAATATCGAACAAATATCTGTTTTAGGATCGCGAGTTTCAAACCGAACTGCCACTGAGTCGTCATCACCTATTGATTTAATTGACGCAGATGATTTAAACAAAGGCGGCTTTACCGAGCTTGGGCAGAGCTTACAGGCAACGGCGCCGTCATTTAACTTCTCACGAACACAGGTTTCTGATGGTTCTGATTTATTTCGCCCTGCTACATTACGCGGCTTACAACCAGACCAAACGCTGGTTTTAGTCAACGGTAAACGCCGTCATAATCAATCTATTTTTGGTTTAACAAGTACTGTGGGCGGTGGCTCTGCCGGTACTGATATGAATGCGATTCCGCTTATTGCTTTAAAAGGAGTTGAAGTGTTACGTGATGGTGCGGCGGCTCAGTATGGCTCTGATGCAATTGCAGGGGTTATCAACTTATCACTTAATGATTCAACAGATTTAACCACCGGTTACGTACAATATGGCGAAACGGCAGAAGGTGATGGAGAAACAATTTCAGCCGGTTTAAACCGTGGTTTTGAATTAGGTAATGAGGGCGGTTTTATAAATTTATCGCTTGAGTACCGTGATGCAGATAAAACTAACCGCGCAGAGCGAGATACGGGTGGGTCACTTAATGTTGCACCAGGTACTTTATCTGACGAAGTACGTTGGGGACAAGGTAATGCAGAGAGTGAATTCACTTCGGTATTTTACAATATGGCCCTGCCAATGGGTGAAGGAGAGCTTTACTCATTTGGTGGTTACTCTGAGCGCACGGCACTAGGCAACGGCTTTTACCGTAACTTTAATGAAGCGTCTAAAAACGTAACGCAAGTTTACAGCGATGGTTTTTTACCGCAAATCGACAATGAAGCACAAGATATTTCGGTAGCAGTTGGTTTTAAAGGTGAAATTAACTCTGATTGGACCTACGATGTTTCTGCTGTTTACGGTGAAAATCAATACGATTTTACCTCACGAAATACTTTAAATGCGTCATACGCGGCGGAGTATTTATTTAATAATCCGGGTGCAAGCGATGCCGATATAGCCGCGAATGCTGGCCCAACAGAGGGTTATTCGGGTGGCTTTAGATTTGATCAAACAACGTTTAATGCAGATATAAACGGAATTGTTGATATTGGTCGCAGTGAGCCTGTTTATGTTTCAATTGGCGCTGAATACCGTAAAGAAAACTATGAAATTGTACCAGGTGAGGTGGCATCATACGCATGTGGAGCAGCCAACACGGATACCTCATACCCATCGGTGAACGATCCGAGTCAATTTGCACAATGTGGTTTTCAAGCTTATAACGGTCTTCGTCCTGAAGCTTCAAACAAAAGCGATCGTGATAGTTACGCAGTATATGTAGATGCAGAAACCATGTTAAGCGATGCATGGAATGTGAGCGGTGCTCTTCGCTATGAAGATTTTTCGAATGCGGGTGACGACATCATAGGTAAAGTAGCAACACGTTATGAATTTAATGATGACTTTGCAGTACGTGGTGCGTTATCAACGGGCTTTAGAGCGCCATCATTACAGCAAAGTGGTTACACTGCGTTTACCACTAACTTAGGGTCTGACGGCACGTTAAGTCAGTCGTTTACTGCGACAACGGGCTCTGCATTTCCTGCTGCTTTAGGCGTTGATACATTAAAGCTTGAAACATCAACTAACTACAGTGCCGGTTTTGTTTACGATGTGACCAGTGATTTATCGTTAACGGTGGATTTTTACCGTGTAGAAATTGAAGACCGTATTACATTAGGCAGCTTGTTATCGGCTGATGATGTGGCGTTTAGTCCTGAGGCGGTTGCTGCTCTGCAAGCAACGGGTGCGGTGCAGGCGAATTACTTTTCAAACTCAGTGAATTCAACCACTCAAGGTGTGGACATTATTGCGTCATACCGCACTGATTTATATGACGGTAATTTTTCTGCTACGTTTGCGGGTAATTTAAACGAAACTAAAATTGATAGTGTGAATGCAGCTCCCGGCATTCCAAAAAGTGTAGCACTTGATGACATTCAAAGTAGCTTTTTAACCGACGGACAACCGGGTGAACGTGCGACGCTTACCTTTGATTATGAGCGTGATGCCTACAGCGCAATGATCCGCTTTAATTACTTTGGCGAAACTGATGTGAAGTACTTTGGTAATGACCATATTGAGCTTGCAACAGATGGCTCGTTTAAAGCGACGAGTACCGTAGAGACTGCAGTACTCGTAGATTTAAACGTAAGCTATGAAATTAATGAGATGTTTTCGTTATCGGTTGGAGCAGACAACGTATTTGATGAAACACCGGATGAATTAGGTGATGATGAAGTACTAAATGCGATCTCAAATGGGGCATTTAAATACCCGCTACGTGCAGTACCATACGGTTTTGATGGCCGTAGTTACTATGCAAAACTAAGCTTTAGCTTTTAATTTTAAACTAGGGTCTGTTGACCTTTGCGGATTAAAATTTGTTCAAACTAGGGGCGGTTTAATCGCGGCGCGAAGTTTGTAACCTAGTGGGCTAAGTCAAAACCGAGTAACAAAGAGTAAATCGCCCCTAGGCAGAACCCTTCGGGCAGCGCCTGTTTGGCATTGATGCTGCGTTATCGCCTATTTATGGGGAATAACCACACTACATAGGCGCTGCCTTGCCTAAATACCAAACAGGCTGCTGCAAATTTAACCTTGAAAGGTCAACAGACCCTAAATTAACCAGCAAAGGCGCCGTTTTAAACGGCGCTTTTTTTATGCTTAAAAAACATTGAAAAAGACATTAAAAATGGTTGCATGCTTGAAAATTAAGCATACAATCGCCATCAATATCAGTGTGGGATATGTATCCCTCCCATTTTACTAATAGGAAAAAACAAATGGCTAAAAAAGGCAAAGCAAAAGCGGTTAATAAATCCGCAGTAGACACCGGTCGAGGAGTGATAAAGCACAACGCATTGGCGGCACTGGTAACCTCTAAAGTATTTAAACCGCAAGTGGTTAAAGCTAAAAAAGGTAAAGGTTCGTTTAAACGTAACAACAAACATACAGGACAAGAGTCCTATTTAATCGCGGCTTAATTAGCACCGATCAAATAGGGCTTTTGACTTACCGGAATAAGGCTGGCTTCGAGCGACGGGTTTCGAGTCACGAGCAGCGAACACAACCTAGCACCTTTAGCCTTCTCTTTCCGCGCAGCGTCTCATGACCTCTTTGTGAATTAATCACTTAAAACATGTTTGCACAAAGAGAAGTGAATGAGGAGTAAATGAGAAGGCAACGGGCTTCGAGTGACGAGTAGCGAGCTTGTGCAAACAGTCTAGCACCTAGTCATATCAGCCCTTAAATCTATTCTTTCAGCGCAGCGCCTCCCGCAGCTCGAAGCTCGAAGCCGTACCCTCGTTATCCATGTATTATCGATTTAGAATCTTTCAGGTAAGAAGCATGGTTGCTAACTGTTTGCGAAGGGTTCTCACCAAATAATTGTGTGTAGTCTTTGGTAAATTGCCCTGCATGCCAAAACCCCCAATTGGCAGCAACCACAGAAATGGGTTTATCTTGCTTTGCTAATTTTAGCTCTCTTCTAACATTATTTAATCGAGTTAAACGTAAAAACCGCAGTGGGTTTATCCCTAAAATACTCTCAAAACTATATTGTAAGGTACGCCTGCTCACAAAGGTGAGTTCGCATAATTGAGTAATTGTTACCGTGTTTTGTGGATGCGCTTTTATATAATCTTTAACTTTATCAACGACCGCTTTGCGGTGTTTATAACTGGGAGCGATGCGTTGACACGGAGTCTGTTCGTTTAGTAAATGTAATACCAACATATTAAGCATATCTTGCTGTAAATCGGCATTTAGGCCAAAAGCGTTGTTGCTAACCATACTGTTTATTATACTCCGGGCACTTTTTAGCATGGCGTTGCATGTTGTCAGTCGCTCAGTACCTGAAGACGTTATATTTTTTAAGTGCATCCCTTGTATCTGAGCCATATATTCTAACGATTGCATGTCTATTACTAAACCATAAATATTAAACTGCTCAGGTGTAATAAGCTCAAAGTTACTCTCACTAGTGCGACACATAAATTGATTACTTGCCACATTTAAGCCATTAATTTTGCTCTGCTGCGACTGCTTTGGGATCCCAAGCCAAATAGATCGTGGCGCTATTGCGCATTGTTGGTGAAGAGCACGCTCTGTGTATTCTTCAAATGCATGAATATTAGAATAATCCACGCTTTCTATACACCCAAAAAATCGCCCATCACTGAGCTGATCATATTTTTGCTGCCACTGCGTTAGATTATGCGCTTGCTCATCTATATCTTGGGTATGCACCATGCTCTTTTGTGGTGCGCTAGCTAAATCTTGCTGTGTCATAATGGAGTTACTCTTTGCTTTTTTTATTTTTATTAAGATTAAGTTACCACCTGTAACTATAGTTAACTATATGAAATAAAGCTAAAAATGATGATTTGCCAAAATTCGATAGTGTCTTGGTATGAATTAAGCTCTCTTGAAACTAAACAAAATTGATTTATAGCTTATAGGTCAGCAAAACCTGTACCAAGGTTTGAACTAGTTGTTATGTGGAGTAGATCATGGGGCAAAGGTACCGATATATACTGGGCACGCAGGTGTATAATTTTAAAAATTTGGCGCAAGTAATGGCAAAAGCCACTCCTCATCGCTCAGGTGACAGGTTAGCGGGTGTTATTGCACAATCAGCGCAAGAGCGAGCGGTTGCCCAAATGACCTTAGCGGATATTCCGTTGAAGGCATTTTTAAATGAGGCACTGATTGCTTATGAAGACGATGAAATAACTCGCTTAATTATGGACGATCACGATGCTAATGCATTTATGGCGATTGCTCATTTAACCGTGGGAGATTTTCGTAATTGGTTGTTAAGTGACTTTGCAACTCCCTCGGTACTTGCAAGTGTAAGACAGGGGATCACTCCGGAAATGGCTGCGGCTGTTAGCAAAATAATGCGTAATCAGGATCTTATCCTTATTGCTAAAAAATGCCATGTAACCAGTGCATTTAGAAACACCATTGGTTTACCTGGGCATTTATCCACGCGTTTACAACCTAATCACCCAACAGATGATATTAACGGCATTGCCGCCTGTATTTTAGATGGGTTGCTGTACGGTAATGGTGATGCGGTGATAGGTATAAACCCCGCAACCGACAACGTGGCGCAGGCTATTAAATTGATGACATTGATGGATGAGGTGATTCAAAAATATGAAATTCCTACCCAAAGCTGTGTGCTTACCCATGTCACTAATACGATTGAATGCATAGAAGCGGGGGCGCCAGTTGATTTAGTGTTTCAGTCTATTGGTGGAACAGAAGCCACCAATTCGAGTTTTGGTTTTAGTTTAAATACTTTAGCTGAGGCACAAGATGCCGCGCTGAGTCTAAAGCGTGGCACGGTAGGCAATAATGTGATGTATTTTGAAACAGGGCAAGGCAGCTCGCTTTCGGCTAATGCTCATCACGGGCTTGATCAGCAAACCTGCGAAACTCGCGCGTATGCCGTTGCACGAAAATTTAATCCGCTATTAGTTAATACGGTGGTGGGATTTATAGGCCCGGAGTATTTATTTGATGGCAAAGAAATTACCCGCGCGGGGCTTGAGGATCATTTTTGTGCCAAATTACTGGGTATTCCGATGGGATGTGACGTGTGTTACACCAATCATGCCGAGGCTGACCAAAATGATATGGATAATTTACTTACGCTGCTTGGTGTAGCTGGGTGCTCGTTTGTGATGGGGATTCCGGGCTCTGATGACATTATGCTCAATTACCAAACTACCTCATTTCATGATGCGTTATACGTGCGCCGAGTTCTAGGCTCTCGTCCCGCGCCAGAATTTGAAAAGTGGCTTACTAACATGAACATTATGAAAAACAGTAGCGATGTTACTTTATCGCACAGTCTTCCCGCGGCATTTGCTAAGCCGTTAGATGCACTGGCGGGAGGCCGTTCATGACTGCAGATTTTAAATCAAATGACCTTGCTAATACTGATCATAAAAATAATGGCAATGTGGTACACAACCCATGGCGTGACTTACGCCAGTTTACTGATGCCCGCATAGGACTTGGTCGAGCGGGTATTAGTTTACCAACCTCTGAAATGCTGGCGTTTCAACTGTCGCATGCGCAAGCGCGCGATGCAGTCAATTTTCCACTTGATATCAATGGAATGAAAGCAAAGTTAGCGACTGTTAATGCAGCTAATGCGCGTGTATTGCATTTACATAGCCAAGCGGTTGATAGAGTTACTTATTTACAACGACCAGATTTAGGTCGAAAGCTAAATGAGCATAGTCGTCAATTATTACTTGATTTTGATGCTGAGCAACAGCAAAGCACCCAAGAAAAGTATGACTTAGCCATTGTGGTCGTTGATGGTTTGTCATCGTTGGCGGTTCAAAAAAATGCAGCTCCTTTTATAACTGAATTACTTTCACAGTTGAGCGTTAATAAGCCTCTTACTCTTGCTCCAATCACCTTAGTTGAACAAGGGCGAGTAGCCATTGGTGATGATATTGGTGAGTTATTGAATGCCCAAATTGTGATGGTGCTCATTGGTGAACGCCCGGGGCTTAGCTCACCAGATAGCTTGGGGCTTTATTTAACCTGGGAGCCTAAAACAGGGCTTAACGATTCGCTGCGTAATTGTATATCTAATATTCGTCCTGCTGGTTTGACCTATATTGATGCGGCAAGTCGGGCAGCCTACTTATTAAATGAAGCTAAAACATTAAAACTAACAGGAGTGAACTTAAAAGATCGGACACAGGATGATGTGATTGAGCATCAACAATCGAGCCGTCATTTTTTAAATGCGGAATAACGGTAATTAACAATAAAAATGAAATATCGATAAAGAGGATGTTATGTCTACTAATAATTCAGAATACTTAGCAAAAAGGCAGCTCAAAGGTGGCACTGCAGGTTGGTTATTGCTGGCAGGGTTAGGGGTATCGTATGTGATTTCAGGTGACTTTGCTGGGTGGAACTTTGGTATTGCAGAAGCTGGCTGGGGCGGCTTCGCGATAGCGGCAGTGCTAATGGCGATTATGTATTTAACTTTGGTGTTATCGCTGGCTGAAATGTCGGCTGCTATTCCTGCTGCTGGAGGGGGTTATAGTTTTGCTCGTCAAGCAATGGGGCCAACGGGTGGTTATTTAACCGGTCTTGCGGTATTAATTGAATATGCGTTAGCACCGGCCGCCATTGTGATATTTATTGGCTCTGCAGTGGAGGCGTTAACGGGGTTCAATGGCCCATGGGTTTATGCACTATTTTATTTGGTGTTTGTAGGTATTCATTTAGCTGGAGTAGGTGAAGCGCTAAAAGTAATGATGGTCATAAGCGGTTTAGCGGTACTGGCTATTGTTGCAACGGCAGTGGTTTTAATTACAAATTTTGATGCTACCAATTTATTTGATGTTGCAGTAACAGATGCCGCAGGTGCGAATGAATTTTTACCTTTGGGTTGGTATGGGGTATGGGCTGCATTACCTTTTGCTATGTGGTTGTTTTTAGCGGTTGAAGGCGTGCCATTGGCGGCTGAAGAGGCAAAAGATCCGGCTAAAGATGTACCTAAAGGTATTATTGGCGCCATGGTATTTTTATTGTTTACCGCGTTATTAGTGGTTGTGTTAGTACCCGGCGCAGCAGGTGCAACAGCAATGGGCGCTAGCGCAGTTCCGCTGGTGGATGCGTTAAATGCGACGGGCAATAGCGATTTAGCAACCGTGGTTAATATACTGGGATTAGCGGGGCTGGTGGCTTCATTTTTCTCTATTATTTATGGCTATAGTCGATTGGTGTTTGCGTTATCGCGTGCGGGGTATTTACCGCGTTCGTTATCAATTACTACAGTGCGTAAAGTGCCTGCACGAGCGCTTATTGTACCTGCTGTATTTGGTTTTTTAGCTTCACTAAGTGGTGAGGGCGATTTAATGTTAGCTATGGCTGTGGTTGGTGCAACAGTATCGTATGCGTTAATGGCGTTCAGTCATATAATGTTGCGCTTAAAACAACCTGATTTACCTCGACCTTATAAAACGCCTGGCGGCATTGTCACTTCAAGCATAGCATTGTGTCTATCCTTGATTGCTTTGACTGGTGTGTACGCCTTTGACCCCCGCGCTTTTTTATACACTATGGTGCTGTTTATAGTCGGTGCGGCGTATTACTTTGGCTTTAGCTCTAAACATTTAGTGGCCAAAAGTGCAGATGAGGAGTTTGCTATGCTCGCTGATGCTGAGGCCGGTTTAAATACAGCGATAAGTGAGGGGTAATTTTCATTTACTAAAATAACTCATGTGGCTTTAACCTTCGAAGAGTTTGTAATGGCGCGATAAGTTTTAACTTACCGCGCTTTTTATTGTAAATAAACTCAGTAATACAGAAGGTATATTCAAAAAGTAGGCCGTTTTTAATTCACTTCTGCGCTGACCCTTTGTTACAGCGCAGAAGTGAATTATATGGTTAACCTAAGCTAAAGAGGACGTGCGGTAGAGTCTCTAACGACGAGCTCAGGAGTGTATAGTTTTATAATATCGCGGTCATTGCCATTACGAATTTGGGCTATTAACAAGCTGGCCGCATCTTCGGCAATTTTATTATTAGGCTGATGAGCGGTGGTGAGTTTTGGCCAGGTTTGACGCGAGAATGGACTATCCTCAAACCCTGTTATAGAAAGTTCACTGGGTATATCAATGTTCATTAATCTGGCTGCAAATAACGCACCGGCGGCTATTTCATCATTACATGAGACAATAGCGGTTGGCCTATTTGTTTGGCTAATGAGTGTTTTAGCGCCCTCAACCCCCGACTCAAATGAATATTCGCCATCAATAATTAAACTTGGATCTATAGTAATGTCGTATTGGGTTAACGCTGCTTTGTAACCTTCCAAGCGCTCTTTGGTCGAGTTATGTTCGCTGCCACCGGCTAAAAAGCCAATGCGCGTGTGGCCGTTATTAATTAGATGCTCAGTAATTGACTTTGAGGCGAGATTATCGTCAATCATAATACAGGGTGTTAATGAGTCAGGCGCGTCGTGCCCTGATAAAATACGCACAACTTTTAGGTCTAGTTGAGTTAGCTTTTCAACAAACTCAGGCATTTCAGAAAAGGGTGGGGTGAGTAAGATTCCCGCGATACGAGTGCGTTTGATCATATTAGTAATTTCATCAAAAATATGCGCTTCTTTGGCATCACATGGGTGAATAAGTAGTTCAAACCCCTGCTTTTTGCACGCATCTAAAATACCATTTTGCATGTCGATAATGTAGTACGCATTAGGATTGTCGTATATGTAAGCTATGCTGTAAGCTTTTGTTCCTGCAAGACTTCTTGCTGCTAAGTTTGGCTGGAAGTTCAACTTTTCGACTGATGCCATAACTCTTTCACGGGTATTGTCACGGACCGAGGTTTCGTTATTTATTACTCTTGATACCGTTTTTATTGATACCCCGGCATCTTTTGCCACGTCGTTTATTGTTGTTCTCATAGGCTTAATAGACCTTTATATATCATTTTAGGTACTAATTTATCTTTATCGGCTAACGACTACAGCAAGAGTAGTTAACAGTACTCGGTTTTTATTATTTGACGACTAAATTATAAAGACATCATTGAATATTAACAGTTAATTTATACGCCTTTCTTGTGAGAATGGTAGATAAAGTTTTAGGTAATAATTTAGTAATATTTAAATTTAATTTAAATACAATGGTTTAAAAGAATATTAAGCTCACACTTGTAAATTTTTTGTATCTTTTTTGCCCTTCTGTGTAGCTATAAAAGAAAAAAAAGGATACATTAATAGCTTAATGACAGCGTTGTCATAAATTAAAGCGCAATGTTAATTATTATTTAGAACCTACGTAGTGGATTGTTTGGCTAAGGTAGCAATTACTAGATATGAATAGTGATTAATTTAAAGCATAAAATATTTTTTAGCTGATGGTACATTATAAACTAACCGCACTAAGAATAAATGCATTCAAAAATCGATTTAATTTTTAGCATTTGAAAGAGATGCTTGAGTGACTAAGTTAATAATAAAGGGAGAGTAGCGAATGAAGATTAAATCATTACTGACAGCATGCTGCTTAGCACTAGGTTTAAGTGCATGTCAGGGCAATGTTGAAGGACAAAATACGGCATCGGTTCAGCTAAGCCCTGCAAACGATAGTGCGGTGGAGTTACTTGCTAAAACATTACAAATAAAATATCAGCAAGTTGATAACCGCCCATCAGCACAGTGCGATCCAGATATTGAAAACGGTCACTGTTTTAAAGCGAATTTACATTTAACTGCCAACTCGGCGATTAATGTTGACCAATGGAAAATTTACTTTAGTCAAATTACGCCAATACAAAAGTCGATTAGCGATGAATTTACTATTAAACACGTTAATGGTGATATTCATGTCATTGAGCTTAAAGATGGGTTTACTGGCTTTAAAGCCGGTGAGACTAAAACGATTGCTTTTTATGCGCATTTTTGGTCATTATCGCAAAGCGACGCTATTCCTAACTATATCGTGGTGAATAATAACGACACTGCTAAAGTGATTGAAAGTACAAAGCCTAAAATTGACCCAGAGACGGGCTTAGAGCTATTACCTCATATAGAACCTTATACCGATTACACTCGTCAGTTTAAACGTACTGCGGGCGACAAAACACAGTGGCTTACTGCTGAGCGCTTGTTTGAGCGTAATGAAAAGTATGACTTTTCAGCTTATTTAACCTCGCAAAATCAAGTGAGTAATGTCATTGCTCAGCAAATTATACCCACCCCACGCGTTAGCGAGTTTAGTCAAACTCAAACGCTTGATATTAGCCAAGGGCTTAATATTAATTATGCAGAAGTTAATAAATCAAGTGTATTAGCTGCAATCGAGCGGCTGGAACTACTAGGTATTAATTTAAACGATGATGCAGCGGCAATTAAGGTCACACTTAATTCCAAGGTTAAAAAAGATCAGCTTAATGGTAGTTATAAATTAGCAATTAAAGCCGATGAGATTGTTATTGATGCCACTGACGAAACGGGTGTTTTTTATGCTCTGCAAAGTTTAGCGAGCTTATATCGGGTTAACAGTAATATATTACCTGTGGGAGAAGTTATTGATGCACCACATTATCAGTTTAGAGGTGTGTTGGTTGATGTAGCGCGAAACTTTCGTGATAAAGGCTTTATTTTAAAGTTACTTGATCAAATGGCTGCTTATAAACTTAACAAGCTACATTTACACTTAGGTGATGATGAAGGCTGGCGTTTAGAAATTCCATCACTGCCTGAACTTACAGATATAGGTGCAAAGCGTTGTTTTGATCAAAGCGAGCAGCAATGTTTAATGCCACAGCTAGGCGCAGGGCTTGATACTTCAAGTGCAGCAAACGGCTATTATTCGGTAGCTGATTACCAAGAAATACTTAAAGCGGCCAGTGCGCGTCACATTCAGGTGATCCCATCGCTTGATATGCCAGGGCATTCTCGCGCTGCGATTAAATCCATGCAAGCGCGTTATAATAAATATATACAACAAGGCGATAAACAAAAAGCCGAACAGTTTTTACTGTATGACCCGCTTGATACAACGCTCTATTCGTCGGTACAGCACTACAACGACAATACCATTAATGTGTGTTTAGACTCATCCTATGCGTTTATCCGTGAAGTAATGGAACAAGTAAAAAGTATTCATAGTGAGGCACAGCATCCGCTAACTCGTTATCACATAGGTGCCGATGAAACCGCCGGAGCATGGGTCGATTCACCTGCTTGTGCTGATTTTATTAAACAAAATAAGTTAGAAATTACCGAAGCAGGTCAGCTGGGCAGTTATTTTATTGAACGTATCGCTAATATGTTGGCTGATATGAATATTGAAACCGCAGCATGGAGCGATGGCTTATCGCATACTAACCCAGAGAATATGCCAGAGGTTGTGCAAGGTAATATTTGGGATTTATTAATGTGGAATGGCCATCAGCGTGCACATGAATTTGCCAATAGAAATTGGCAAGCAGTGCTTTCGTCGCCAGATGTGCTGTATTTTGACTTTCCGTATGAGGCAGACCCACAAGAGCATGGTTATTACTGGGCTTCAAGGCACATAAATACTGAGAAAATATTTCAGTTTATGCCAGATAATTTGCCTATTCATGCTGAGTTTTGGCTTGATAGAGAAGATAAGCCTTATGTAGCTGATGACACATTACAGCATGATGAGCAAGGCAAGATCGTATCCGCGCCTTTAGCTAAAGATAAACGCTTTGTGGGTATTCAGGGTCAATTATGGAGCGAAAATACGCGTACCAATAATATGGCTGAATATAAGCTATTCCCACGATTATTATCGCTGGCACAGCGCGCTTGGCATAAAGCAGATTGGGCGGTACCGTATGATCACAATGGCTTTGTTTACAGCCAACAAACAAATCGCTTTAGCCCTGAATTAAAGCAGCAGCGCGATCAGCAATGGCAAACTTTTGCTGCTACCATGGGGCTAAAAGAATTTGCCAAATTAGAACGTGCTGATGTGCATTATCGTCTTGCAAATGCAGGTGCTAAAATTGAGAATAGCATGTTGTACGCCAATATTGCTTACCCTGGTTTAGTGATTGAATACAAACAAGGTGATGAGCAATGGCAAACCTACACACAACCTGTCAAAGTAACACAAGATGTATGGGTTCGATCTAAGACTCCATCAGCTAGTCGTGTAAGCAGAAAGCTTAAAGTAACGCACCGTTAAGGTGCGTTTTTCCGTTAAATTATTGACGATTGAAGAAGTTATTTATTTGTAAATAAAAATAATGACAACGCTGTCATTTGTGTTAGTATAAGATTCATACAGTATGACAGTCCGGCTTTATTTTAGTGTTTTGCAAAACGGTCGAACAACTTAAGAGGCAAAAATGATCACCAACAATATTAAAAACAATCAACTCTTTGTGGGGATCGATGGCGGCGGCACTAAATGTAAAGCAATTATCGTCAATAGCTGTAATAACATAGTCGGCACCGGTGTGGCAGGCCCAGGTAACCCGTTACATGGTTTTAATCAAGCAACTCATTCTATTGAGCAATCAGCGCGTTTAGCATTACAAGATGCAGGGCTTAAAGATATGCCTTTATCTGAGCTTATTGCAGGGGTTGGCCTAGCAGGGGTTAACTTACCAAGTTTGCATAATCAAATGACACAATGGCAACACCCATTTAAAGCCATGCACTTAACTACTGATTTACTTATTGCTTGTATGGGCGCTCATCAGGGCGAGGATGGCGCAGTGATGATTGCTGGCACTGGTTCGTGTGGATTTTCATACGTTAATGGCCAATCGTTTATGATTGGTGGTCATGGCTTTCCACATGGTGACAAAGGCAGTGGTGCATGGATTGGCTTTACTGCTTGTCAGTATGTGCTGCTTAGCCTAGATAAATTAATCCCAAGTGGTGCGCTTACTAACTTGTTAATGAAGTATTTAGAAGTCAGCGATGCAATGCAACTTGTTGAAGTGATTGCCAATAAGCCTGCAGCCTTTTTTGCGCAACTTGCAGGTTGTGTTTTTCAATCAGCACAGGCGAACGATGCCACAGCAATTGCCATTTTAAAAGAAGGTGGCGCTTATTTAAGCGACATTGCACGACAATTATTAGATAAAAACCCACCAAGGCTTTCGTTTATTGGTGGCTTATCAACCGTGATGACAACATGGTTAGACCCAGACATACAAGCTATTTTATCAGCCCCATTATCGTCACCAGAAATGGGGTCTGTACTTTACGCTAAACAACAGCACGTTAATTACAGCAGCCAGGAGTTATGATGTTTAACACACTAATGGAAAAAGAAGCGGCGCAAACGCCAAATGTTATTGAAAAGCAAATTATTGCCAACCAACCTTTAGTGGAAAAAATTGGTCATAAGCTTCGCGATATGGCCCCTAAGGTGGTTATGATGATTGGTCGCGGTTCATCAGATCATGCTGGCGTTTTTGGTAAGTATTTAATTGAAATTGAAGCGGGTGTACCCGTCAGTTCAGCAGCGCCATCAGTGGCGAGTGTATATGGTAAAACATTAAAGCTTGAAGGCGCTGTTGTGATTGTAATTTCTCAATCAGGACGCAGCCCAGACATTCTTGCCCAGGCAAAAATGGCGAAAGAGGCGGGCGCTTATTGTATTGCGCTGGTTAACGATGAAGCGTCACCTCTACAAGACATAGTCGATGATTTTGTTCCTCTTAAAGCCGGCGATGAAATTTCGGTGGCGGCAACAAAAAGCTATTTGGCAACGTTATCAGCCCTAGTACATATTGTTGCTAATTGGACTCAAAATGAGTCATTATCACAAGGGCTTGACGAGTTACCTAGCGCGCTTAATGCCATTATAGATTCGCCAACTCAGCTACAACCTACTGAGTTTGCAAATATTAAAAATATGGTGGTATTGGCACGTGGTTTAGGGTTTTCTATCTCAAAAGAAATGGCACTTAAGCTTAAAGAGGTGTGTGCTATTCATGCTGAATCATTTAGTAGTGCGGAGTTTTTACATGGTCCGGTGACCTTAGTTGAGCAAGGGTTAGTGATTTTAGATTGTTCGGTTGATGATGAAACCAAAGAGTCACATCAGCAGCAAATTGCTGAGGTCAAAAAACGCGGTGCACAAGTGATTAGCCTTAACCAACAAGGTGTTAAAGTACATCCGCGATTGGCGCCATTTTTAGTATTACAGCGTTTTTATCTTGATGTGGCAAAAGTGGCATTAAGCCGTGGTTTTAATCCTGATGAGCCAAAGGGGCTTAAAAAAGTAACAAGGACATTATAAATGTCAGTTAAACGAATTCATGTAGCAGAGCTTTTTGATGGCGAGCACTTTGTTAACGACAAAGTGCTAAGCGTTGATGCGGGTATTATTACGGCAATAGATGATAACGTACAGCAGGCAGACGAGCACCTAACGGGTTTAGTCGCACCTGGCTTTATTGACCTACAAGTTAATGGCGGTGGCGGTGAGTTGTTTAACCGTACTAGGAGTGTTGCAGGGGTTAAAAAAATACTGCTAGCACATGCCAAATACGGTACAACTGCTATGCTGCCAACGTTAATTACCGACACTGTAGAAGTAATGCGCCAAGCAGCCGATGTAATTGCTCAGGCGATAGCCCAACAAACGCCAGGTATTATTGGTATTCACTTTGAAGGGCCGCACTTATCAGTAGCAAAAAAGGGGGCTCACAGCGCTGATTTTATTCGTCCTATTTCTGAACAAGAGTGGCAGGTGTTATCTCGTCAAGATTTAGGTAAAGTCGTAGTCACCTTAGCGCCTGAAAATGTACTACCAAGCGATATTACCAAAATGCGCGATTTAGGGATTCAGGTTTGTTTAGGTCATACCAATGCAAGCTTTGAACAGGCTCAACAGGGCGTTGATGCTGGGGCAACCGGATTTACGCATTTGTATAATGCTATGTCACCACTACAAGGGCGTGAGCCGGGAGTGGTTGGCTGTGCATTATTAAATGATGATACTTATTGTGGCTTAATTGTTGATGGCCATCATGTTGATTACGCAGCATGCCAACTGGCATTAAAAGCAAAACCAATAGGGCACGTATTTTTAGTTACTGATGCGATGCCACCAGTGGGAACAGATGATACTCAGTTTGCTTTTTTTGACCGAACTGTCAGCTTAGAGAATGGTAAACTCACCTCTACAACAGGCGAGTTGGCGGGTTCTGCGCTTGATATGGCAACCGCAGTTAGAAACACTGTGATTCATTTAAAACAGCCATTAGCGCAAGCGCTTAAAATGGCGAGTTTATATCCTGCTCAGTATTTAAAGTTGCCTGCCACACACGGGCGATTAATACTGGGTAGTCCAGCAGATTTTGTACAATTAAACACACAACAACAAGTCATTAGCACGTGGATTGGCGGCGCTCAGGTTTGTTAACAACATAATAAATATAAATAAAGGAAAATAACATGACAACCAATGTTATGGATACGTCCAAAAATAGTAGCGTGGTCCCCATGGCCATTGTTGCGGTATTATTTTTTATACTGGGCTTTGCTACTTGGCTCAATGGCTCGTTAATGCCTTACTTAAGTCAAATTTTACAATTAACCCCATTTCAAGGGTCGTTAATTTTATTTTCCTTTTATATTGCGGTCACATTTACTGCGCTGCCCTCGGCAGTACTGATCAAAAAAGTCGGCTACAAAAACGGTATGGCATTGGGGATGGGATGTATGATGGTAGCAGGCTTAATGTTTATTCCTGCTGCTATGTCGCAGTTTTTTCCTTTGTTTTTACTAGCGCAGTTGGTAATGGGTGCAGGGCAAACCTTATTACAAACCGCGGTTAATCCTTATGTAGTACGTTTAGGGCCAGAAGAATCGGCTGCTGTACGTATTAGTATTATGGGGATTTTAAATAAAGGCGCAGGAGTTATCTCACCGATGGTTTTTACCGCCTTAATTTTAAGTAACTTTACCGGTACCGTGGGCACAGATCTAAGCCAACAGCAAGTTGATGATATGGCAAATGGTCTTATTTTACCTTACTTAGGCATGGCCTTATTTATTGGTGTATTAGCTTTTGCGGTTAAAAAGTCTCCGCTGCCTGAGCTTATCAATGATGAAGTAGAAGCAATAAACGACAAAGGTGAAATTCGTGAAACACTCTCTCATCCAAACTTGGTGTTAGGTGCTATTGCTATCTTTTTGTATGTTGCGGTAGAGGTTATTGCTGGCGATACCATAGGTACTTTTGCACTATCGCTGGGTATTGAAAACTATGGGGTAATGACTTCATACACTATGATGTTTATGGTGTTTGGTTATATTTTAGGTATTTTACTTATCCCTAAATTTATCTCTCAGCAAGCGGCCTTAACAGCATCGGCTGTATTGGGTATTGTGATCACCCTTTGCATTTTGTTTATTGATGCGCAGTCTTTTGTTATTGCCAATGCCATACTGGTGCCTTTAGGAGGCGCTAATTTACCAGATGCTTTACTGCTAATTGCCTTTTTAGGCTTAGCAAACGCCATTGTTTGGCCGGCGGTTTTCCCACTTGCGTTATCGGGTTTAGGTAAACTAACCAGCACAGGCTCAGCACTGTTAGTAATGGGTATAGCGGGCGGTGCATTTGGTCCGGTGTTATGGGGCTTACTGAGCGGCTTTACCTCGCTACAAACTGGCTACTCTGTATTGTTACCTTGTTACTTATTTATATTATTTTATGCCGTGAAAGGGCATAAAATGAAAAAGCAATAACATCCACCAGCTATCCCTAGCTCAGTGCACTTTGCAGTATAAAGTGCACTGATTATTAGGGCACTTTATCAGCTTAAGCGTGTTACCTTGAGCTTTATTCTGCCAGCATTCGCCCCATAAAAACGACTTAAATCATTAGCAAATGGACAAAATTCTCCTGATTTTTTAATGGTTATTTCAACGCCTTCGGCAATTTCAAATGCATGGTCATCGCTTTGGCCAATTGTTCCAATTAAGCTAAACCACTGCGCCGTGGCTAAACGCCTAAATGGCTCAAGTAATGCCATAGGGATTTCTTTAACGCCGAGTTGCACATTATCGCGATGCCAGCCAGAAGGAGGGCACTTTACACCATCGTCATACCAAAATTGGTTCGGGTAAGGAGTAAAGCGATACGTTGCATCTTGGGCAAGCATTAAGCCGGTAGCGTTGTAGGCTTCACTAGCGTACACCATCACATCTTTGCTTTGATTAACACTCAGTAAGCTCATATTTTGATTGGCGAGCATTATATGAGCACTTAGCCCCATAAAGTTTAGTGTACTGTCATCGCTGTAAATCATTTTATAATGTATATTTTTTAACGATTCAGGGCGATAGCTGGTTAGTTTATTAATTCGCTGTGCAACACTGTGATGTATTAATGGAGCGTTGTGGCTAATTTCATCGTTAATTAATACACAGCACTGTCTATCAACCAGCTTGAAAAATGGGTTTAACCAAAAGTAATTTTGTTGATGACTTAGCGCCAGTGGATCGGGAATAACTGTGACATCGTCTTGGGCAACCAAGTTGCTTTCTGGTAAAAGGTTTTCATAGTCTATGTCATGACTGGTTAATAACGAAACCGATAGCGGCTGAGCAATGAGCCACTCAAGCGCATAGCGCAGGCAAATATCGGCAAGCCCATCGCGATAGTAGCCCCCTCCTACATCGGAGTGGGCTCCTGCAAACCACAGCTCGGTAATGTTTGCTTGTTGATTCATTAATGTAGGCTCAAAGGCCCGTCGTTTCTCATCAAGCGCAACACAATGCAGGGCCCCAGCTACATTATTGGCAATAGTATGGTTTTCAAAAACTACATGCTCTGCGCCACGGGTCGCTTTATTTATCTTTGACAGGCCAATTGAGGCCACGGTGTCAAAAACACACAAATATACTTGCTCATTTATTAATGGCTCTAGGCATTTAGCAAAACGCCTTGCTAATGCAGCGCCTCTGCTAAAACCGGTAAGTAGAACAGTATCGCCACTTTGATAATGCTGCTTAAAATCTGTGATAGCCTGAGTCAAAATGCTGGCCACATCTTCAGAACGTGGGGCAAGTGTTTGATTTAAAATTCGTTTTAAACGACTCCCTTTGGTGCCTATGCCTTGGTAATAAAAGCTTAATTGCTGTGAAAATGGGGAAGTGGGTGAATCATCAAGTTTACCGCCGAGCAATAAGTGTAGTTTTAGAATATTAGAAATACTGGCGTCTTCTTTAAAATGCTCTGTACTAAACTGGTCTGCGTCGCGGGGTTCACTGCCGGTACCATCAAAATTAAAAATAAGCGTTTTAAAGGTCATTACTAAATTCCGTGAGTGGTTTGTGTAAATTTATATGGGAATTGTGAAAAATTAAAGACGGCGGTAATAAATATTTGTTTAATCTTATTTATTACCGCGACTGATGTAACTATTTAATCTGAAATCTAGTTAAGAGATTTACTAACATATTTAATCAAAATGATATTTATGTTTATTATCCGAAGTTCAGGTTATTTAGTGTAGTTTCATTTTTGGGCGAACAACACGCAGTACTTTTTCGCTGATCCACAAAGCAAAGGTTTTGGCACTACCGTGGATAGCGCGCTGATGCATTCTATATAGTGAAATATACATAAAGCGGGCAATTTTACCTTCAATAAAAAAGCTACTACTGGTTAGGTTACCCATTAAGCTGCCCACCGTGCTATATCGCGATAAATTTACCAGTGAGCCATGGTCATTATATTCAAACTTTTTCAGGGGCTGCCCACGTAGTGTAGCAATTAGATTTTTTTCAACGCATTGCGCCATTTGATGAGCCGATTGTGCGCGTGGCGGCACTTGCGTCCCATCGTCTTGGGTAAACGCACAGCAATCACCAAGCACATAGATTTGAGGGTCTAGGCTACTTTGTAAGTAATCATTCACTTTTATTTGATTGCTACGTGTTAGCTCAAATATGTTTAGCTCTTTAATGAAGTCTGGGGCTTTTACCCCTGCTGCCCACACCATAATATCCGCATTTATTTGCTCGTCATTATTAGTGATAAAGCCATGCTCGGTTGCTTGTTTAACTTGGGTGTTTTCTCGTACGGTAACCCCTAATCTTAATAATTCACGTTTGGCTGAGCTGGCTATCCGCTCAGACAACGCAGGTAAAATTCTGGGACCCGCTTCAATCAAATGTATGTGCAAGCGTTTCGCCGACATATTGGTTAAACCGTATATTTTGAGTAAATCAGAAACATGATACAACTCAGCTGAGAGTTCAACGCCAGTTGCCCCACCGCCAACAATAGCAATGTTTAATGAATGCAATGGGTCGTCGTCTTGATGAAGGCGAGTAAAGTTATCTAGTAAGGCGTGTTGAAAACGCTCAGCTTGTTGGTTTGAATCAAGGTAAAAGCAATGGTCTTTAATACCCGGGGTGTTGAAGTCGTTACTGACACTGCCAATGGCAATAACTAAATGATCATAGTGAACGGCTCGTTTAGGTAATATTTGATGCCCTAACTCGTCATATAGAGGGCTTAAGGTAATGGTTTTATTATTGTTATCGAGGTTACAAAAGGTACCAAGTTGGAAGTTATAGTGGTGCTTGGCCGCATGCGCTGAGTATACAACGCCATCTAAATCGGCATCAATAGAGCCGGTTGCTACTTCATGCAATAACGGTTTCCATATATGAGTGCGGTTTTTATCAATGAGTAATATATTTGCGTGTTGTTTCTTTCCTAATTTGTGCCCTAATTGAGTTGCTAGCTCAAGCCCACCAGCGCCACCGCCTATGATGACAATTTTTGGTATGGTTTTGTCCATGACTATGCCCTTAAAAATAATATACCGAAGCAATTTCTGTACGTTGATTTTTAAAATGACTTGGGTATCAAAAAATTATTTTGGCAAAGCATGCTTTTATAGGGCTATAGTGTGCGCCTAATTGAAGGATATGTCAGCAATAAATCCAATGATATGCTGTATACTGATATGCAAATATTTCATCTACTGCGCATTTACAGTATTTATGGGCACCGACATAAAAAGGACGCTTTTATGAGTACCTCGCTAGTTCAGTCTCTTGAGCAACATTTTGGTTTTAGTCAGTTTAGAGCAGGGCAACAACAAACCATAGAGCAATTGCTAAATGGCCAATCATCACTGGCTATATTTCCAACGGGGTCGGGTAAATCCTTGTGCTATCAACTTACTGCGTTACATTTACCGCATTTAACCTTGGTAGTATCGCCATTATTAGCGTTGATGAAAGATCAAATAAGTTTTTTAAACAGTAAAGGCATTTATGCCGCAAGTCTTGATTCAAGCCAAGATCAAATGCAAAGCAGTACGGTAATGAACGATGTGCGCGGTGGTAAAATTAAAGTGTTAATGGTGTCAGTTGAGCGCTTTAAAAACGAACGCTTTAGAGAATTTATTAGCCAAGTGGCACTTTCTATGTTGGTAGTAGACGAAGCGCATTGTATTTCTGAGTGGGGTCATAACTTTAGACCCGATTACTTAAAGTTACCGCGTTACCGTGAAGAGCTAAATATTCCGTTAGTGCTACTATTAACCGCCACCGCTACTAAAAAAGTTAAACGCGATATGGCAGAGCGATTTGCTATTGATCCACAATGCATTGTGCAAACGGGGTTTTATCGCGCTAATTTAGATTTAAATGTGCTGAGTGTTAAAACGGCTGATAAAAATACTGAGCTTACTGAAATTGTCCGTGCGCAAACCGGCCCCGGTATTGTGTATGTCACGCTGCAGCAAAGTGCTGAACAAGTAGCCAATATGTTAAGCGCACAGGGCCTGCAGGCGGTGGCGTATCATGCCGGGCTTGAAGACACCCTACGCGGGCAAATTCAAGATGATTTTATGGCGGGAAAAATAAATGTAGTGGTCGCCACTATTGCCTTTGGCATGGGGGTTGATAAATCAGACATTCGTTTTGTAATTCACTACGATTTACCTAAATCAATTGAAAACTACAGCCAAGAAATTGGCCGTGCAGGACGTGATGGCAACCCATCGAATTGCTATACGCTGGCTAATCTAGATGGCTTAAATACAGTCGAAAACTTTGTGTACGGCGATACCCCAGAGCTCGGCGGTATTGAATATGTTATTAACGATATTCGCCAAGCTCAACAGCAATGGGAAATGCAAGAATATAGCTTATCTAGCGAAAGTAATATTCGCCAGCTTGCCCTTAAAACCTTACTGGTACAATTGGAAATACAAGGTGCAATAACCCCGCAATATGCGTACTACGCCGATTTTAAGTATAAATTTTTAGTTGATAAAAATGAGTTGCTTAATCAGTTTGATCAGCAGCGCCAAGCTTTTTTATCGCAAATATTTAGCCATACCGACTTTAAAAAAATATGGGGCACACTTAACTTTGACTCCCTAACGCAAGCCGCACAGGTTGATCGTAAACGTGTTGTAGCCGCGCTTGATTATTTAGCAGAAAAAAACCTTATCACCCTTGAAACTAAGCGTATTACTCAAGTGTACAAAGTGCATAGCGAGGTGATTAATAACCCTGCACTTGCCCAGCAGTTACATGATTACTTTACCGATAAAGAGCAAGCTGAAATAAAACGGATTGCTGCTTTGGTGCGCTTTTTTGAGCTGCAATCTTGTTTAAGCTATAACTTAGCCCGTTACTTTGATGATGCGAATGCGCCCGAGCAATGTGGGCATTGTAGTGTGTGCCGTGGACATGCGGTCAAGCTTGAATATTCAATCACTCCTGCAAAAATTGATACAGTACTTATATATCAAAAGGTGGATGAGTTTTTGGCACATATGGCAACGAAAGGGGTGCATAATGTAGGCATTGAAACCCAATGTCGGTTTTTAGCGGGAATGAGTGTGCCGCTATTTGCACGCAATAAAGTACGCCAATTAAGTGGTTTCGCATTGTGTGAGCAACAGCGCTACAGCGAAATTAAAGCAATATTGCTATCAAGGTCGGCGCCTAATTAATATGAAAAACCAGTCTAAAAATAAAAAAGTGTTAATTTTTTGTTTCTTTTCTTCGCTTTACTATACTCAAATTGGCTATGACGGCCATTATAATAATGAGGTGATCAATGAAACTGCAAAAAATTATACTATTGGGGGTATTTGTATCAGCAAGTAGTTATGCTGAAATTAATATTTCAGGTTTCGCGAGTATTAATGCGGGTAAAGTGCTAAGCGGCACCGGTGTCCCGCAATATGGCGTTGAACCAACCTTTCTTGCGGACTACCCAAATGTAAGTGCCTACACTGAAGATTTATCCTTTTCGCCAGAGTCTTTGATTGGATTACAGGTATCAGGCGATTTAGGTGAAGGCCTTTCTGTCACTGGTCAGCTAGTTGCCAGAGGAGTTAACGACTTTGAGGCAAATTTTGAATGGGCCTATATTTCTTACGATATTAACGATAATTGGACTATTCAAGCCGGTAAGAAGCGTTTACCACTATTTTATTATTCAGACTTCTTCGATGTAGGTTATGCATATGTGTGGATGCGGGCCCCTGCTGACAACTATACATGGCAAGTATTTAACTACGAGGGGGTTAATTTACTTTACTCAGGCTCTGTAGGTGACTGGGGAGTATCTGCAAATGTTTATACCGGTAAAGAAGATGATGACGATAACAAACTGTTATCAGACTTCTTCTTTCAAGAGCCGACAAGAGAAATTTGGGAAGATATGCTAGGCGGCGTACTACTACTTAATCGTGACTGGCTCGAACTAAGAGTGACCCACATGCAATATACCAACAAGCGTTTTCGCGCGGGTGAACCCGTTTTGTGGGACGGTAAAGACAGCAGAGATGGTAAATTTTATGGCTTAGCTGCAAATCTTGATTTTGGTGATTTTTTTGTTTTAAGTGAACTTAATCGCTTAGACCTAGATGGTAATCTTGATACTTATATGATCAGTGCGGGCTATCGTTTTGACTCAATTACCCCCTATGTCATGTTTTCAGACTTTGAACAAGAAGGTGAGGGCGATACAGAGCAGCATAATACATTTGCTGTTGGTGTGAGGTGGGACTTTCATCCGTCAGCGGCATTTAAAGTGCAATACGATAGGGTTAAAGATGATTCGTTTGATTTAGCTGTGGCTGGTGATAGTAAAGCAATCACCCTTGGTGTTGATGTTGTATTTTAAGGAGAAGTAAGATGAAAAAATTAATATTTTGTGTAATATTCTTGTTTACTAACTTCGCCTATGCAGATTTTGCTATTATTGTGCATCCCTCAAATGAAAGTAGTTTTGATGAGTCTGTTATTAGTCGAATTTATACAGGAAAAGAAAAGTCATTTAGTAATGGTAATAAGATCATTCCAATATCTCAAGAATCAAGCAGTGCTGCAACCGAGCAATTTAATAGTAAATTGCTCAACAAAACTTCTAACCAGTTAAAAGCGTATTGGTCAAAACTGATTTTTACAGGAAAAGGCACACCGCCTAAAGAGTTAGAAAATGACAGTGAAGTGATCAAAATGGTCTCAGCTAACCCTAACACCATTGGCTTTGTTTCTTCATCGGCTGTATCGGATAACGTTAAAGTGGTTTTCACTTTTTAATCCGTAACTAATAAGCGTGCTGATTAACCAGCACGCTTTTTTAGTAATTGGTTAATTACATATGACGATGTTTATAAAATCTGACAGTTATTTTACTGTCACCATTGCTCCGCTCGTGTATCCTGTAGGTTGTATATCATTTCTCATAAGTCTGTATGTCAAACTCAAACATTGCTGTTGAAAATATCGATACAACCGCCGTTACTTGTGCTAATTGCCAAGCGTGTTGTTGCCAATTAGAAGTGCGTATTGTTAGTGATACCGGTGTCCCTTTTCAGTATATTGATTACGACAAATGGGGCAGTGAAGTCATGAAGCGCGGCGACGATGGTTGGTGCCAAGCACTCGATCGTAATACGTTAATGTGTACTATTTACGAAAATCGCCCATTAACGTGTCGAGAATTCGAAATGGCGTCAGATGAATGTATTACCGAACGTAATTTAGCGGGTATTTAAAATGCGGGCTGATTAACCCGCGTTAGTGTTGTTAACCAATAGAGAGTTGCGCGCTTGGGTATCTTAGTTTTTTACTTCGTGGACTCGCTAAAAAGTAGGCGAGAGTGAGCGGACCTATTCTGCCCATAAACATTAAAAACATAATAATAAACTCCCCCAGCGGTGATAACGATGAAGTTAAACCGCGTGAAAGCCCTACCGTACCCAGTGCCGATACCGCTTCAAAAGCAACATCTAAAAAAGGTGCATCTTCAACGACCAGTAATGTAAAAATAGCCAACCAAGTGACTCCCGCTGAAATAATGGTTAAGGCTAATGCTTTATATACTGAATCTTTGTCTATTTCTCGGCGTAAAACGGTGACGCCTTTGTCACGCCTTAAGTAGCTATAGGTTGCTAATATTAAAACGATAAACGTAACGACCTTTATGCCACTTGCAGTACTCAAAGAGCCGCCACCAATAAACATAAGCATCATAGTTAAAGCGGTACTGGCATTTTTTAATTCTTCAATAGCAATGGTATTAAACCCCGCAGTACGAGGAGTAACGGCTTGAAACCAAGCTGCTAGCCATTTACCTATTTCAGATAACGGCTGCAGTGTTTTTGGGTTATCGTATTCAATTACGTAAATAAGCAACAATGCAATAACGTTAATAATAACAGTGCTGATCAGCATTAATTTACTGTAGGGACTGAGCTTGGACCAACGTTTTGATTTATATAAATCTGTTAATACGGTAAAGCCAAGGCCACCAATAATAAACAAACAGGTAATTGTTAAATTTACAACGGGGTCTTCTACATACTGCATTAAGCTGTTAGGACTTAATGCAAATCCTGCATTGTTAAAAGCGCTAATAGTATAAAAAAGTGCATGAAAAAAGCTTTTTTGTAAGCCCATTTCGGGTAGCCAATACAGCGTTAAAATAATAATGCCTACAGATTCAACGATTAGCGCAAACAGCAAAACAGACTTAGCGGTATTTACCAACGTAGATGTATCTGTTTGATTAAAGGCAGCTTTGGTCACTGTTTTTTGAATAAAGCCAACTTTATTACCCAGCGCCATTAAAGTTACAACCGCAAAGGTCATTAAACCCAGACCACCCAGTTGAATTAACAACGCAATAACGCCTTGTCCAAAAGGGGTAAACACTGAACCCGTATCCACTACAACTAGTCCAGTTACAGTTACCGCAGAGGTTGCAGTAAACGCACTTTGTATCCATGAAATAGGCTCATAGGTTGCAAAAGGCAGTTTTAATGCCAATGCCCCTAGCGTTATTAATATTAAAAAACTGCAACATAAAATAAGAGGCGGAGCCGCATTGAGTTTTTTATGCCCATTGGCTTTTCGATCTATAGGTGTTTTGAGAGGGTGCCATAAAACCATAATTATAAAAGCCTTGGTGCAAGATAGTTTAGTTCGACTCGATTACCTGATAACAGTAAAGTGTCGTAGGTAAGTAACTCAAAGTCGTCATCAAGTTTGACAAACGTTTGCTTTGCGCGCTTGACCAATAATGGGTTTACAGTGCCTTTTATTTCCTTAAGTAAATGCCCTAGTTTTGTTTTATGTAAGTGCGCTTTTATAATTACTTCAACAACGTATAAGCCATTGCCTAAGGAAATATAATCGTTTACTACAGGGTAATTAAGCGCTTGTGCAACGCGCACGCCCATTTCTTCTTCAGGATGAATAATGCGTGTTACACCTAGCTTAGAAATAATTGTGTGATGGGCTTTGGTGCTCGCTTTTACCCATATTTGCTTAACAGCTAGGTTTTTTAGTGCAAGGGTGCACAGAATGCTCGATTGCATGTCTTCTCCAATCGCCACTAAAACGGCCTGACTGCTCGCTAAATCAAGCTCTTTAAGTGCGGCTTCATCAGTGGAGTCGCAAACAACGGTTTCTGATAAATGCTCAACATATTTTTCAGCTAGTTTAGGGTTACTATCAACCCCAGTGACTGTATGCCCTAAATGAATTAACTCAAGGCTTGCTGCAATGCCAAATCGACCTAATCCTATCACTGTAAAATGTGCCATGTTGATACCTAAATTAAAGTTAAAAGAGAGAAGTGGTAAAGTCCATTTGGTCAATAAACAGTTAATACATAAGCTGTACGCTTCACTATTTTTATCCAACCTGACATACGTATTACTCCTTCTGCTGAAGTTAGAATATGAGTTATTAAAGTAACAATGTAGGTAGGCGTTAAAAGCTTTATAAAGATTTAATGAATTAGATAAAAAACTTTATAAAAACTTTATAGAGGCAATCTCGAAAAGGCAGTAGTCTAGGTGCTCAAATGTTAGAGGAAAAATTAATGAATCAGGCTGAGGCTAAACCACATTGGTATAAAGCATTGTTTTTGTCGGTAATAATGCCATTAATTGTGGTTATTGCCATTTACCCTGTACGTAACTGGTTTACTACCACCGATATCGTGATGCTTCAGTTATTGTGGGTGACTTGGGTTGCTGTGCGCAGTAATCGTCGTCTTGCCATACTAACCACCTTGGTGAGTGTGGCGTGTACAGATTGGTTTTTTGTTGCCCCTAATTTTACTTTTCATATTGAAAACATAGAATATTTAGTAACCTTTATGGTTATGCTGATTGTTGGCTTTGTGATCAGCCAATTGGCAGGGGAGCTCAGTACTAAAGTTAGGGATGTGCAATTACATGCGAGTAATAGTCGCACCTTGTACGAACTGGCCAAAGACTTAAACAGTCTAGATACGCTGGATGAACAAAAAAAGTACTTTGTAGAGCGGATCGGTAAGCATTTAAATGCATGTTGCACATTTATGCCTGCAGCACCGCGGGGCAATAGTGAATTTATATTGCTTAGTGAGGCTAGTCCGAGCTGGGGCGGGTTTAATTTTACTAAACGGTTAACGCAAGGGCAAAAAGCCTTTGCTGACACTGCTATTTCGCTTCTTTATCAGGTACATGAAAAAACGTTATTACGCCAGCAGTCGGCTGCTATTTCGGTGCAAGCGGAATTAGAGCGCGCTAAAAATGCACTTTTACGTAGTTTGTCTCACGATTTACGCACACCACTGGCAACCATTATGGGCGCATCCAGCATGCTTGCAGATGATGAAATTACCCTCAGTGACAGCGTGATAAAAGAGCAAGCGAGTAATATTTATGAGCAAAGTAAAATACTTAATCAGCACTTTGATAAAGTAATGGAGTTAAGCCGAGTTAATAAAATGGGTGAAAACCTAAGTTGGCAAACAATAAACTTACAAGCACTACTTAGTGAAGCTAAAGCTCGCAGACAGAAGCAACTCACTCATTTTGTTATAAATACCAATATAGACGCTCAATCAAAATGCGTAGGGGATGTGACTTTGTTAGAAATTGCACTGGCTAATATGCTCGAAAATGCATGGCGTTATGGTGATAAAAAGGTGAGCGTTGAATTTACGCAAAGTATCAATCAGCAAAAGGTACGTTATCAGTTACTTCTCACTAATAACGTGATCATTAAAGCGCAAACAAGTAGCGATGAAGGTGTTGGGTTAGGCAGTATTATTTGTGATGTGGTTGCTAAATTTCACCAGGGCACATTTACATTAACAATTAATAACGAAACAAATATGGCGTACGCAAAGTTAATCTGGGAAAAAGATAATGACTAAAATCTTGATATTGGAAGATTCTCCCCCTCTACAAAGCTTTTTAAAAACCTTGTTGCAAGCCAGTGGTTACGAGCTAAGCATTTGTGATAAAGGATTAGATGGTTTTGCACGTTTAAGTGAGCAAAGTTACGATCTTGTATTATTAGATTTAGGCCTGCTAGATATGGATGGTCAAGACTGGTTAATTGAGTTTCGACAATGGAGTGCCTTACCTGTTTTAGTGCTGTCGGCTCGAGATGGCGAAGTTGAAAAGGTCACTGCGCTTGATAATGGGGCAAATGACTATATTACCAAACCGTTTAGCGCCAATGAGTTGCTAGCCCGGATTCGGGTTTTATTACGCAGCCAAAGCCAGCCGAGTGTGGCATTTACCTGCGGGAATATAAAAATAGATCCACAAAAGCACAGAGTAACCACTTCTGGAAATGAGATAAAACTCACTAAAAAAGAGTACGCAATACTATTATTACTGTTCCAGAATAAAAATACAGTACTTACCCATAATGCAATTTTAAGCCATATTTGGGGAGCGCAATACATAGACCGCCCTGAATACGTCCGAGTCCATGTGGCACAGCTCAGACAAAAACTTGAGGCTAACCCCGCTAGTCCAAAATATATCTTAACTGAACCAGCTGTGGGTTATCGATTGGCCGATTAAAAATAAAAGTTTTGTAGAGTGTTTTTGTCTTTAAACCATACCCTATTTAACAATCTTATCTACTAGGCTGCTGGTATTTTAATACCCTGCTCTTATACTTATTTCTACACAATTCATTTGCCTAGAAAGTTTTTATAGTCTAATTTTTAAGCTTACTACTTCAAATCCTCAGGACATTGGCTTGCTTGTTTAAGCCTAAAATTATGCGACTAACACTCATACATTCTTTGCAAGGAAAAATGCTGCTTTATTTGGCATTTCCCGTAATGCTTATTATTACTGGTATTTTGAGTTACTGGTATTCAACCAGCCTTAATCAGGCTGTTATGCAAGCAAAGCTTAACTTGAGTCAGACCGCCGATACTATTGCTGCAAAAGTAAATGAAGAGACGCAATTGGCAGTACGCACTACCGAAATTATGGCCTTAGCACAGCAAAATGGGTTGTTTGGTGATAGAGAGGCAAGTATTAATTTTGTTCGTGCAGTGCTTAAAATGAATCCTTCATTCGTGGGGGCTTCTTTTGGTTATGAGCCTAATGCCGATAATCAAGATCAAGCCTATGTGAATGCTTCGCCATTAAAAGAGGGCGTTTATGTAGACCAAACCGGTCGTTTTTTACCTTATTGGCATCGTGATTTTAGTGACTCTGAACGCTTGTTACTTGAGCCCTTGGTGGACATGGAATCTAGTCTTTATTATGAGGGAGTACGTCAACAGTTTTTACGTGATGGCAATACCGAAACGATGATCACTGAGCCCTATGTTTACGAGGGAAGAATGCTAGTTGAACAAAGTTCGCCCATTATCATTAATGATAAATTTGTCGGTATGGCAAGCGTAGATAGAGCACTTGCTGACATCACTGAGTTTTTACAAACCATAAAGCAGCAATTAAAAATTGATGTTTTGCTACTCAGTCAACGCGACAACGTGATTGCAACGACATTGAATTACTCAGGATTAAAAACGAAAGCAATTTTAGATACTAATTATGCAAGTATAGCCAAGCAGCTAAAGTCACAGGGACAAGAAAGAGAGGTACTATCTGCTAACGATCCTTTTGATTCTGGGGTTTTCTATTTTGATAAGGCCAAGGTTGCCACTGGTAATTGGACAGTGATAGTACGCCGCTCTGAATTGGATATTATTGGGCCTATTCAAGCGCAATTTAAACCATTATTGGCAGCCGCTTTTGCAAGTGTATTACTGATTTTTTTACTCTTTTGGTATTTTATTAACAGAACAACTAAGCGTATTAATATTGCGATTAAATCTGTTGAACAGCTAGCTAATGGAGATTTATCCATTCATGCTCAAAAATATATGGCTCAAAAAGATGAGCTTGGCACTATGTTTAGAAGTTTTGAGCGTTTAATTAAAGCCAGTAAAGATATTGATCAGGTTTGCTCAGCTATAGCCAGTGGCGACTTTTCTCAAACTGTATCTAAGCGCGGCCCTCATGACCGTCTAAGTGATTCTATTAATTTAATGTCGAGTAAACGCTATGAGGCAGAACAAGCTTTACTTGAACAAACCATAAAGCTTCGCCGCACTCAGCAAGAGCTTGTTGAAGCAGAAAAAATGTCATCACTTGGCAGTTTAGTTAGTGGCGTCGCACATGAAGTGAATACGCCATTAGGTGTTTGTGTAACTGCGACGTCGCATTTGAGACAAATACTAATTGAAACTAAAAACAAAGTTGCTTCTGGCTCCTTGAGTAAAACGCAGTTTAGCGAATTTATTACTGAAGTTGATTTAAGTTGTGACATTTTACTGAAAAATATGCAACGCGCCGCTGGTTTAATCAGCAGCTTTAAACGTGTTGCGGTTGATCAAACCACAGAAGAGCTTCGTAGCTTATATATTAGCCAATATTTTAATGAAGTGCTCAGAAGCTTGTATCACACAGTAAAAACGACAGAGATTGATATTAAGGTTACAGCAACCGAGCTTGAACCAGAGGTCTACTCTGATCCGGGGGCTTTAGCGCAAGTTTTTACAAACTTAGTCATGAATTCTATTGTCCACGGCTATGGTAATGGCAATCGAAAAGGGCTAATCACGGTTCATATAGAATACTCAGAATATGTTCAAATTCATTATCAAGATGATGGATGCGGCTTGACTGAAGAAGCTCGAAAAAGAGTGTTTGATCCCTTTTACACCACAAATAGAGCGGGTGGCGGTAGCGGTTTAGGCATGAATATTGTGTATAACCTTGTTGTACACCGCTTGAAAGGGCAAATATTTGTAAAGAAAAAACAAACACCAGGTGTTTATTTTTTCATTCAATTTCCCTTAACGCTATCAACTCAATAATTAGCAGGGTGTGTTTATGGATTGGTTACAAGATGATGACGTTTTAAAGCAGGCTTTGGATATTGAAAACGTTGAACCATGGAAAATTTTAGTGGTGGATGACGATGATTCGGTGCACCAAGTAACTCAACTTGCAATGAAGCGCTTTGAATTTGAGCAACGCCCTATCGAGCTGCACAGTGTTTATAGTGCAGCTCAAGCAAAAGAAAAACTACAAAGCTCAGAACGCTATGCTTTAATTTTGCTCGATGTTGTTATGGAGACAGAGCATGCAGGCTTAGAGCTTGCTCGTTACATACGCCAAGACTTACAAAATGTGTACAGCCGAATTATTTTAAGAACCGGACAGCCTGGGGTTGCGCCAGAGCGCAGTGTTATCCGCGATTATGATATTGATGGCTATAAAGCAAAGAGCCAACTGCAAAGCCATGACCTTGAATTAATTTTTTATACTTCTTTGCGAGCGTATCGCGATATTTGCATGTTACAAACCCACCGCCATAATTTAAAGCGACTAATAAAAGCAATTTCTACTATTACCCAAATTGGTGATTTAGTTGAGTTTACCTCTGTTGTTATGGAAGAGCTTAAGTTAGTGCTTAATATGAGCGAGGCAAATCTCTATATTGATGCGCCTAAAGTATTTGGTATTTGCCAGCTAGATCAAAGACTACAAATGATTGAAGGAGAGCTTTCTGGCATACATTTATTCACGGGCAACGGAATTGACAGTATTCCACAAAAACATCAAGAGTATTTTTTAAGAGCAAAGCAAACTAAGCAGAATTTTATAGCAGATGATCATTATGTTTATTTTCATCACTCCCAAAAAGGGCTCGATTCTATTTTAGCGTTTCAGTCGCTGCAGCCGGTAAAAAAAGAAGCTCAACAGCTAGTAGATTTATTTTTGGGTAATGTAGTACTGACCTTTGAAAGCCTCTTATTAGCTAATTCAATTGAAGAAACCCAGCAACTGGCTATTTCACTGATGGGAGGAGCGATGGAGTCACGCTCCAAAGAAACCGGCTCACATGTAATCAGGGTTGGTTTATATGCAAAACTATTAGCGCAGCTAAATAATCAAAATCAATCATACTGCGATAGAATTAGTTTAGCAGCGCAGTTGCACGATGTAGGAAAGGTTGGCGTTCCAGACTTGATTTTAAACAAACCTGCTAAATTAGACCCTGATGAATGGGAAATTATGAAACAGCACACCACCAAAGGCTGGGAAATACTCAAAGGTACGGGAAATCCTGTCATTGATATGGCGGCTAATATTGCGATTGATCATCACGAACGATGGGATGGAGCGGGTTATCCGCACGCTAAAAAACAGCAAGATATAAGTTTAGAGGGCCGAATTACTGCGATTGCAGATGTGTTTGATGCGTTATGTTGTCGTCGTTGTTATAAAGAGCCTTGGAGCATGGATGAAGCAAAAGCTGAGATAATTAAAGGCGCAGGTAATCATTTCGATCCGGCGTTGGTTGAATTATTTGAATTGAATTTTAATGCGTTTAAACAAATTTATTTAGACAGGCCTGAGTAACGAGATTGTCGCTCTGATTGCGTTAGCCACAATCAAAGCGAACATAAAATTAATCGTATTTAGCTTCAAGCTCGTTGGCAGTATGAAACTTTTCGTGAGATTGTAATTGCTCATCGTATTTAACTAGGTTTTTAAAGTGCCCTAGTTGGCCAGCGTTTTTAACGATTTCAACAATAAACGACATCATAAAATCGGCACCAGTGAGAGTATCGCCCACTAAATAACGTTTGCCTTCAAGGCGACTGTTAAAGTAGCTAATTACTTTAGCGGTTTCAGTATCGGCATAGCCCTCTAAAAATTGCGTTTTAGCACCATCTTTCTGGACAAACATTTTTAGCAATAATGGTAAAATTGCAGAGCTTTCTGCAAAGTGAAGCCATTGTTGGTAGTCTACAAATTCTGCAGTACCTGTGACTGGTGCAAACTTACCTTTGCCATATTTAGTGATCAGGTAATCCGTGATAGCACCAGACTCGGCGATCACTAAGCCATCATCTTCTATAACTGGCGATTTACCCAGCGGATGCACACTTTTAAGCTCATCAGGGGCTAAAAAAGTTTCAGTATTGCGCTGATAAGCAACAATTTCGTAATCAACCTCAAGCTCTTCTAATAACCAAATAATACGTTTAGAACGAGACTTGTTTAAGTGGTGTAGTTTAATCATTTTCTTCCTTATTGAGCTGTGTTGAATTACAACACAGCCTGAATGTTATTATAGTGGGCTGTTAATCTTTACTACGGTTTTACCAAAGTTCTTCCCGCTGATCATGTCGTTAAATGCGCTGATGGTTTTTTCGAAACCATCTACAAGATGTTCGCGGTACTGAACTTTTCCGTCTTGCAGCCACTTTTGCATGTCTTGTGCAAATTCGTCATAACGATCGCCATAGTCATCAAAAATGATAAAGCCCTGCATTTTAATACGCTTAGTTAACAATTGTCCCATTAGCATACCTAATCTATCAGGACCTTCAGGCAAGCTGGTGGCATTATATTGCGATACCAAACCACAGATAGGCACGCGTGCTGAGGTATTAAGCAAAGGTAATACGGCATCAAACACTTTTCCGCCCACATTTTCATAATAAACATCAATGCCTTGCTCACATGCTTTTTCTAACTGCTCGGCAAAATCTTCGGCTTTATGATCTATACACGCGTCAAAACCAAGAGTTTCAACAGCATGAGCACATTTTTCGCTGCCTCCGGCAACGCCTACTACTTTACAGCCTTTAATTTTAGCTATTTGACCAACCGTTGCGCCTACTGGGCCTGTAGCTGCTGCAACAACAACGGTTTCACCCGCTTTAGGTGCGCCAATATCTAGTAAGCCCATGTAGGCGGTAAAGCCAGGCATACCCATAATACCAAGTGCGTAAGACGGATTAGTTGGCTCTTTACCTAATGACATTAAGCCCTCGCCATTTGAGATAGCGTAAGTTTGCCAGCCTGTATATGCTAATACCCATTCGCCTTCGCTAAACTTATCATTTTTAGATGATTCGACTTGGCAAACCGTTGCACCAACCATTACATCGCCAATTTCTACAGGGTCGGCATACGATTTAGCATCGCTCATGCGACCACGCATGTAGGGGTCCAGTGATAAATAAATAGTACGCAGCAATACTTCACCATCTTTTAATGATGGTAACTCTACGTTTTTAAGTTCAAAATTTTCATTAGTAGGAGCACCATATGGACGTGATGCTAAAGTAAATTGACGACTGGTTGTGGACATAAAAATCTCCAAAATAGAGTGAAAAAACCACCTATATACCGAATGTTTAAGCTTTAAAACGATACATTGCTCAACAATAATGCGCGGATAGGCGGACAAAATTTGTACCTTGATACACGAGCTTTGGGCGAGAGAGTGTTAATTCAACCCTGCATAGAGTATTTATTCTAATTTAGATTAGGTTGATGGTTTTTAAGTAAGCTTAAAATAATAGCGTCGTAAAATTGGTTGTTTTTATAGATAGCTTGCTTGAGTTGCGCTTCTAATGAAAACTCTGCTTTGGTGAGTGCTTTTATGGAGCCAATATTACCTGAAAATACCGTAGCAAAGATTCTATTTAACTCACTACTGTCAAATGCTTCTTTGCAAATAAGCTTAATGGCTTGGGTGATAATTCCTTGCCCCCAATATTGCTGACTAAGCCAATAACCTATTTCGCCACTGTGGCTATACTCAAATTCACCAGGAATAACACCAATACAACCAACACACAGGCCATCAACTTCAATGGCTTTAATGATGCCAAATTTTGCTCCCTCATTTACCCACCAGTTTGCATCTGCTTGGGTATAAGGAAATGGAATTTTAGAGGACAAATAGCGAGCTACTTGTTGATCGTTCAAAATGGTGACTATTTGGCAGGTATCGTGTTGTTTAAATGCTCGTAAAGTGATCATGCTACAAATGAGTTTGTTATTATCAGCCAATAACTTAGCAAGCTTTAAACGCTTAAACAATGAAAAACAATTCATTAAAATTAAAGTGTATACAGGTATAACTTTGCTTAAAACTCTTTTAAAATGTAAAAAACACCCAGACAGAGTCTCTATGCATCCTCATATCGAAGCCCTTTATAATAGCGCTAAAAAGCCCAGTCGTTTAATTATTGGTTTAATGAGTGGCACCTCTTTAGATGGTTTAGATGTGGCGCTATGTAAAATAACCGGTGCGGGTTTACATACACAAATAGAGGTTAAAAATTTTACTACGGTTGAATACAGCGACGAGTATAAAACTAAAATAAAGCAGGTATTTGCCAAGCGCGAATGCGATTTAGAAGTGCTGACTTTGTTACACCCTTGGGTGGGAAAACTCCATGGTGCTATGGTTAATCAGTGTTTAATTGCATGGGGTATTGACCCTGCGAGTATTGATGCCATAGCAAGCCACGGGCAAACTATTTATCACTGTCCGCAGTCGCAGCATAACCATCATGACTTTAAACATGGCACCTTGCAAATAGGTGATAGTGACCAAATAGCAGTTACTACAAGCATTACCACTGTTGGCGATTTTAGGCAAAAGCACATAGCCGCAGGGGGCGAAGGCGCACCTTTAGCGGTATATGGCGATTATTTATTTTTTGCCAGCCCTGATGAAAACCGCATTTTATTAAACATGGGTGGCATTGCAAACTTAACGTTTTTACCTAAAAACGGTGATACTAGTAGCGTGTTTAGTAGCGACATAGGCCCAGGTAACACCATTATGGATGCCTACGTACAGTCTTATTTTAAAGGGCTGCATTATGATGAGGGCGCAAAGCTTGCCAAAGCAGGCAAGGTGAATGCAAAACTGCTAAAAGCGCTCAGCGATAATGCGTTTTTTAAATTACCACTGCCAAAAACAACAGGGCCTGAGGTGTTTAATTTAGCCTTATTACGCGCAGCCCAAGCCCAAACCGCAACCCAAGATTTAAGCCATGAAGATGTGTTGGCGACATTAAATGCGCTTTCTGCGACTACGATTGCTAGGGCGTTAAATGACTGTGCTGAAGGGGTTCAAAACTGTGTGGTATATGCCAGTGGTGGAGGAATTCATAATCCATTATTGATGGAGCAATTACTAATACACTGCCCAAATATTAAGGCGTTTAAGAATACTGATGATTTAGGTGTTCACCCCGATGCCAAAGAGGCGGTGCTGTTTGCTATTTTGGCAAACGAATGTTTAGCAGGGCAGCGACAAAGTGCAAAAAATAAAAGGGGTGGAATTTTAGATATTACTATGGGTAAAGTGAGCTTTGCTGATTAACTAATTAAAGCTTAATGGAAAAGTTTATAACAAGAGCTAAAAAAGTGAGATTAAAGCTGTTCCCACACTGGCAAGGTACTGACGAACGCGATGAGGCTTTGGCGGCGTAATCGTATTTATTGGTACAGTATATCCATTACCAAATTGGTTAATGTGCATATCAAATTGCAAGCTATTTTTTAACGTACCGTGTTTACCATGCAAAATCATTTGCATTACAAAACCACGACGGTGCGCTATTTGACTTAACCTAAGCGTGACTCGTCCTTGCTCTAAATCAAGTTGGCTGAGCTTTTTTTCTGTGTAGTACTGAGCTTCACGTGCGTTTGGCAACGTTGCGCTAAGTGAAATAATATCACCTTCATGGGCAGCCTCAGGCAAAACGCATTGCAAAGCAATTTGATGCTGGCTATTGGCCTGCTGTGACAGCGTTTCAAATTCCATGCTGTGGCTCAGTGCCGCAGAGATAGGATCTTCAAATGACGGTAGTGCAAAGGTTAATTGCACCATGGATTCACTCATGGGGGCTTATAAAACTATATTGACTAATAATGCAGCTATTATCGCTGATGATTGTTGCATAATTATGACTAAGCTAAAGCGCTTAATACAAATGCTAGTTTTAATTGTAATTTTGAACTAAAGGTATTGTTTTAAATCAGTATTATATTTACGGAATAAATTATAATAGCCGCTCAATAACCACTGCGATAAACGTATATACAATTTAAGAATGGATTAACGTCTTACCTCAGCGATAAAAAACAATACTCTTACTGAATTTTTTGTTAATTGCGCCAGTTTTTTATTGTTAAATAATGGGTGCTTTTTTGTGTTTGTTTCAATTTTGCAACAAAATAGCTTGAAAAAAAACCAAGCTAGCCATAAAGTGCAGTTAAGGGCCCAAATACATAACACACTACCAAAAGGGTTGTGAGAAATTAGATGGCACTAATAAAAAATAATTTATGGAAACTCTTTTGTTTTTTGCTATTAGGCGGTCTAGTCCTATTAAGCGTTTTGTTGGCTTATGAATGGCGAAATATCGAAAAAGAATACCGCACAAGCTCCCAAAATCGTGTGGAGTTTTCTGCGCAAGCACTTAAAAGCACCCTCAGAAATAAAGAGCTTATGCTGGATCTAATTGGCAGAGATATTGTTACTAATAATAGCTCATCTACAAATACATCTCTCATAAAGAACCTTAATAATATTTTGTTAGAAAACCTCGTTTCAACTGGTTTTGGATTATTTAATACGCATGGTCAAATACTCTATTTCAGTTCAAACTTAGATGCTTCTACCATAGTTAACCTTAAAGAAAATGAAAGAACACGTGACAACTTTGCTCGTACTTTAAAGTCTAATAAAATGATATTAGGCAAAACGTACTATAATGAAACACTTCAAGAGTGGATAATTCCGATCCGAAAGTCGCTAAGAAACGAAAACGCAGAAGTTATTGCAGTGATGACGTCTGGAATGGCTATTTCAAATGGTGACAAATATTTAAATATTTTAAGCAGCACTCAAGATGATTATTTATTAATTATTAGAGAGTTAGATGGCTACATTCAATATAGCTCAAACAAAAGCGCTGATATTGCTAGTTATACACGTACACAAGCTAAGCAATTTTTTGGCCTTCAAGATGCTGAGTTAGTAAAACAGCTGGGTAAAACAAAGCAAGCACTTAAATCTTCTGAAGAAGTATTTAGCCTTATTATTGATATTCAAGGCAAACCTTATATCACATCTGCAAAATTTGATAATCGCTATCAGTTATGGACACTTTCAAACAGAGCGATGCAGCCAATAAAAAGTGTATTTTATTGGAAGGTCTGTTGGTATTCTTTCATTTATTTACTGATTTGTACGCTCTTATATTTTGGTTTTAGGTTTATTGCTCGTGCTGAGCAAAAACGGATTGATGAACTGTTTTACCTTTCTCGTAATGATGATTTAACTAAGTTACCTAATCGAAAAGCACTGCGTGATAGCTTTGAAGCAAAAAAAGGGACATCGTTTAGCTTGGCAATTATAAACATTACCAATTTACGCTCGATGAATAATCGCTTTGGTATGGAGTATGGCGATAAGGCAATTAAAGCCTATGCCGCAATGTTGCAAGCGACATTCGCAGCTCCATATTTGGTTTTTAGAAACAGTGGTAATGAGTTTTGCATTATTACGCCGCATTTATCGGATGAGCAAAATAGGCACACTTTTGAACAAATATTAGCATCCTCTATTGAACAATATGAAACCAAAAATATCGAACGTCCTTTAAATATGAGTGTTGGTGTGGCCAACTACCCAGAGCATGGCATAACCAAAAGTAAACTAGTGCGCAGCGCACATTTGGCTAATCAATGGGCAAAAGATACAGGACAGTGGCTGTGCCATTACCATGCAGGTATAAAACAAGCTTATTTACGCCGTTTAAAAGTAGAAGAGCGGTTAAATGTAGCGCTAAGTGAGCAATCATTCTCTATGGCCTATCAGTGCCAAGTAAATGAACAGGGTAAAATTCATGCTATGGAAGCACTAATTCGTTGGCATGATAGCGAGTTGGGTATGGTTTCACCTGCTGAGTTTATTGCTATTGCGGAGCAAAGTGATTTAGTTTTTAAAATCGGTGACTTTGTTTTAGCGCGCTCTATTAGTGAATTTGCAACGATGCAACAACATAGCGATACGCCTCTTGAACTAGCAATTAACATTTCTGTGATGCAATTTCAAAGCAGTGCTTTTATTCCTAAATTATTGCAAAGTATAGAGGCGCACAATGTTGCTCCGAACAGTATCATTTTAGAAATTACAGAGTCACTGTTTATGGATAACCTTGAGCATGTGATTGAAACTATACTGAGCTTAAAATCGCGTGGAATACGTTTCTCGATGGATGATTTTGGTACAGGCTATTCATCACTAAGTTTATTAAGACGCCTGCCCATAGATGAACTTAAAATAGATAAAAGCTTTGTAGATGATATTTTAATAGATCCTAAGTCTATCAGCATGGTGCAAAGTATTATTGCCATTGCCTTCAGCCATAACATAAGTGTTATCGCTGAAGGCGTGGAAGAGCAGGCACAATTTGATATGTTAGTGGATATTGGCTGTAAACGTTTTCAGGGGTATTACTTTTACAAACCTGTGAACGCGACCTCTGTAATTGAATACCTGCAAGCTAACTAGTAGCCGCGCGACTAAGGCGATCATTCACTGCAGCCCACTCACTGCTTATTGGCGGCTTTTCGATATAAATAGTTAATGGGGTCGTCTCATCAATAAGATGCAGTGCTTTATACATATTTTTAGCGTATTCAATAGGGCAACTACTGAGCTTAGTAATACGCTCTGATGGAATGTCGCCCGCTAATAATTGCTGTTGCAATTGAGTAGAATAGATTAAATAGTGACTTTTACTCTGAGAGTTTTCACTCAAAATTTTAGCGAAATCTTCAGTATTAGCCAACATGGCTGGTGCATGAGGCTGATAATGCGCTTTTACATTACCCGGTACCACTTCGTTATGTGAATGTGGCGTGCTGACATGCAGTCCAGTTTTTTGCAAAATATCAGATGCTGAAATTGGTCCTGGGCGTAATATGCGTAACTGCTCTGAGCTGGCATCGACAATGGTCGATTCAATACCTACATTACATTCACCTCCTTGTAATACCGCACTAATACGACCATTCAAATCGCGCATAACATGAGCTGCGTTGATTGGGCTCAACTGCTTGTATCGATTAGCCGAGGGAGCTGCAAGACCAGTATTTAATTGTTTTAGTACCGCTAAAAACTCAGGATGCGCAGGCACGCGAAGTCCAATTGTGGGCAAGCCGCCTGTTACCGGACTGTTTAAATCATCTTTAGCATTTAAAATTAGGGTGAGTGGGCCGGGCCAAAATGCATCAGCAAGCGTTATGGCCGCCTTATTTACATTTTTTGCCCAGCGGTGCACATGCGACTGATTGGGAATATGCACAATGAGCGGGTGATTTGTTGGACGTCCTTTCGCGGTAAATATTTTCGCTACAGCATCACTATTAGTCGCATCTGCGGCTAAGCCATAAACGGTTTCTGTGGGTAAGGCAACGCATTCGCCGGCTTTTAATAGTGCTACGGCTTGGTTAATACGCTCTTCAGTATTTAATAATTGAGTCGGTTGTATTGATGTCATAATAACTCTTAAGGATTACAAAACTGGCAATATGTTGCATCGGCAACGTGTTTTTCATTCGCTTCAATATGGTTATAGCCGCAGCTATCACACAAAGAGGTTGTTGATTTTACTTGTTGTGTGGGCATGTTACACAGTTCACAGGGTAAGCCTTTAGTGAGTTGTTTGGCAACAAAGTTAGCACACTGGCATTGTGGACATTTTGATGCCAACCGCCTTGCTAAGTCCTCGGCAGCGAGGCGAATAATAGCTTGGCGTTGCCCACTATACATAGCTCTTAAATCAGGCGTGATTATGCCGGCTTTGGGCACTTTTTCTTTAAATAAAGCAACCAAGCCTTCAAAGCTTAGCCCTTTAAAAAGTTTTTGAGTGTCATCAAGTATCCAGTGCTGCTCTTTAAAGCGCTGGCATGCGACCGTGATTGATTCAACATTAGTCTCGCTGTTAATGGTTAAGCTGCTGGGTGAAAATGGCCCGCCTGCATGTCCATAAATAGCGATGTCTGTGTGTTTATCGTAAAAACAAATTACTTCTTCATCCCAGTTCATTAACCCAGGGTATGGGCCACCTCCAAAGCTGCCTTCACTACCAAGCCCACATTGCTCGCCAGTGAGTTCACACGCTTGTTGAGCTTTTATTAGTGCTGCTGTTTGGGCACTGCAATCACGCTGCACTTCATTAGTAAACATCCCAAGCGTATCGGTATCAAATAGACTGGTTGTTACCACATTATAGCCAAGTGGCTTCAATGCGGGAGCGATCAAAGGTGCCTTTTTATGTTTAGTGGCAATGACGGCGTTTAACATTGATCATGCTCGCTCTGTGGAGGGGGCAACTGTAGTGAAGTACCCGTTTTCAAAGCGCTCTAAGGTGTTGTCATCGCCCCAACGAATGAGTGTTAGCCAATGGTTATCAATTAGTTCCTTCACCATCGTATGCTTGTTATAAATTGCTGCGATTGCTGATTGTGGCGCAGCAATATATACATTGAGGCGAATAGGTTCGTGCATCCATTTATCGCCATTGTGTAGCGATTGTATGGCCAAGCCTATGCGCAGGTCGCCGCCATTACCTTCAAATAAGCCTATGTTACCGCCCACCGCATTATGAAGTATTTTATTACCACTGCCGTATTTGTGATTGTCGTTAACCGAGGCATTATATTGGCTATTGATCCAATGGGTGACTATCATAGGCGCAGTCATAATAAGCTCTAATATTGCAAAGTCGTTATCGCTTTCCCAATCATAATCGTGTAAAAAACAGCGCCCCTGTAAGTTAATACTTCGCGTCCATGAGCGCGGCGCGACAATAAAGGCGGCATTATTTGCAAGTCCCCATTCAGGCCGCACCTGCGACCAATCGCGGGCGCGTTGATGATAAGCGTGATTAATTTCATCCGCTGATTTATCAATCAGCTTTGGCTCTATATTAACTAAGCGTTCGCGCTGAGCTGTTTGTGTTGCCACACTGAGCCATTTTTTTAGATTATCATCCAGTTGAGCATCATAGGTGGTGATCACATCTGTGGTTGTATTATGAATGGCTGCAATAAACTGGGTGTTTTCTGACAGTGTGAGTCCCCGAGTTTTAAGCGCTTGACGTACTTGAATATCGTTAAGTAGGCTTGCGAGCACTCGCACATTCACTTCACCACTTTGCCCGCCACAGGCGCCGCAATCTAGGCCAGCACTGTGTAAGTTATTGGTTGTATGGCTAGCATGACCCACTAACATCACCTGTGGTGCCAACGCTTTTATACCTAAAGTAGTAAGCACTTTTTGGGCTAAATCGGTTTTGTCTTTTAGGGTCAGTTGCTGCTGGTTTTGTGTTAATTGCCAGTCAGTTGGGGTGCACTTTTTAGCATCGCCTTTAGATAAAAAGGTATTTTTTATTAGTTTAAATGCGTATAGCCAACCTGATGACTCAACCATAGAAAACGATGAAGGGGCCGATTTTGACCAGCTTTGCCATGTGGCACTATTTTGGCGTGATGCTTCAAGTGTCGCGTCTTTGTGAGTTTGCGTGGCATGTATAGCCGGTTTAAGTAGCCCAGGGAGCTGTGGGCGAGTAATAGCACTGCCATTTTCTTGATATTCCAGAGGTAAACCAAAAAAACCAGCAAAGCCAAAAGTTTCAATATGTTGACTTTGAGACTCTAGCGCACGGCGAATCACTTCCGAGCGAACATCAATACAAAACACCGCTTGTAATTGAGCGTTTTTCACGGGGGCTTTAGTCGCGGTTTGCAGCGCATCATTAAGTGGATATTGAAAACTTAGTTCTAGCGCTTTTGCCCACACCCATAATGGTTTTTGTGCTAGTTTATGTGCATGTAAGCGCTCAACGACAAGCGCTTTTTCTTGTTGCCACTGACTTTGTAGTTGTTTAAATGTAGCACTATCGTGATTGGCTAGGTACTGCCAAATCACTAAGTCCCATGCCATGCGCATGGCCAGAAGTTGCTTCATCTCATCTGTTGGCGTGTCGTAAAGCTGACCTTGAAAGCGCAAATACGCAAGCCAAGATGCCCAACCGTTAATATCTAAAAGCAATGAGTGAGCGTATAACTCTAACGAATCATTGTTTATATTAAGCGTTTTAAGGGTCAGTGCAATCAGTTCATCTGCGGATGTAGGTAATCGCTTAAAATAGCCATTTAAATGCCGTTCATCCATAACAATGCTAATGCCTTTATCCGCTTGAATAACAGTTAGCCAATGGCGATATAATTCAGATGGGGCTTGAGTATCATTACGATGCAGCATGGGACCGAGTTGTTGATAATGCGCAGCACAAAACTGACTTAACTGATGAGTAATTTCATCATGCCAAGCCATTTTATGCTTATTACGTTGCTGGTCGAGTAAATCAGCAATGTTGTGCCAGTCTACTAATGGCACATCAATCTTAAGCGCCTGTAATAGTTGCTCTTTATTAAAGTCACTATTAAGTAGCGTTGCGGCATCGGCTAAGTATTTGTCGGTAATTATGCCGGTGTTATATTTTTGCAGATAAAAATCACTAGGCATTAGCATGTTGGTATTACATAAGGTATCCAGTCGTGCGCTTACATCTTCAATTGGCATATGGCGCATTTCCCAAAATGGGTTAACTGCAATCATCTGATCTAACGGCCAGTTTGGTGCTATGTAACCGCATACTTTATTAAGTAGGCTATTTTGACTGTCGCTTAGCGAGAGTGCTCTATTATCTGAAGGCGTTAGAGTGCTCATTTTGATTCCTCAATAGTGATCCCAGCGGCATGATTTTTTAAATCAGTGTGGCCATTATTAGGCAAATTTATCGGCCATATTTTTAGTGTTAATCGTGTAAACCACTCATCTAAATACAAGCCTGCAAATAATAAAGTAGATAACGATTTAACCTGAGGGCGCCAAGATTGATAGCGCAAACAGTAGCTTGCTATCATTAAGGTTAAAATAAGGGCTATTACCCAACTGTCGGCCAGGCTAAATGCAGGTTCACGCCACTGCTCAAGGGGAAGTGCAAACGCAAAGATATTTTTAGCCGCTACATAGCTAAAGACCACTAATAGTGCAATTAACAGTTTTTTACTGCGTGTTTTAGCCGTAGCTGTACCATGCTGATTTGCAAGCAAAATGGTTAACGCTGATGCTAAAAGCAACCAAATACTTACCGCTCCCTGATAAGAGCTGATAAACCATGCTGCGCCAACGATTATTATTGAAATAAGCGCACCGGCTAACCAGTCAAAGCATACGGGTGATTGTTTTGGCATATGGCGGCGGATAAGATCTTCATTTACGCCATTACCTGAGTTTAAAAATGCGAAAGCTTTATAAGTTGAGTGGGTAACAAGGTGAAGTAAAGCCAGTTCAAATAACCCCAGCGCACACTCTACCAGCATTAAGCCCATTTGCGCACTGGTAGACCAAGCAAGCCGAACTTTAACGCTTATTCGGGTGGTCATTATTAATGCGCTGATCACCGTAGTTAAGCCAGCAACAATTAAAATTAACCATTGTGCTGCGCTAGCTTGAATAAACAAAGGCGCAAATAAAATTAATAAAAAGCCTCCTAAATTAATGACTCCCGCATGTAATAACGCGCTCACCGGTGTCGGTACTTCAACCACTTTAATTAGCCAGCCGTGTATTGGGAGTTGAGCGCATTTTATTAAAGCCGCAAAGGCAATTAAAAAAGCGGCGACTTGCTCTGCAAAAGACAGTGGTAGTGTGGTGGTGTTATAAAAGGCGGTTATATCACTTATGTACAGGCTATTGTGAGTGAACCACAAAATACCAAATGCAATTAGTAATAAGGATTCGGCAACACGTGCCACAATAAATTTTTTATGGGCGGCAAGCACCGCTCGTGGGCGCTCAGGGTAAAACATTAAAAGTTTATGTAGTGCTAAACTTATCGCCACCCAGCCTAGCCAAAATAGCGCTAAGTGGTTACTCATAACCACAACTAATACGGCAGTGATGGTAAGTAGTAGCCATCGCCAAAAGTAGTTTACACGTGGCTCACCTTGCATATAGTGCTTACAAAAGCGAATTAATATTAGCGTGATAAATAATATAAGCCCCAGCATAATAATTCGGGTCATGGTCAGCGATAAGAAACTGAGTAAATTAAAAGCATAAATTTGATGAAGCGTAATAGCTGTTATAAATGCAAGGCTATTAAACACCATTACTTTAAACAGCACATGACCATTTGAAGCGCGCGATTGTTGGCCAATTAACCAGGCTGCTATAAATGTGCTTAAAGGCATTATTAGCAGTAACAACGAAATAATATACTCACTCATTCAGTGCTCCTTATTTAGTGAGCAAAGTATGGCAAACTAGATAACTAAATAAAAATAGATATAATGCATGTAAACGTTCTATAAAAGAGAACAATAATGAGCCGTTTAAATTATCATCACTTATATTATTTTTGGTCTGTTGCTCGCATTGGTAACTTAACCCAAGCCGCGAAAGAGCTGCATTTGTCACAGTCAGCGCTCTCTACGCAAATAAAACAATTAGAGCACACTATTAATATTGAGTTATTTGAACGTAAAGGCCGCACACTCGCATTAACCGATATGGGAAAACGGGTGCAAATGTACGCCAACGATATATTCACCAAAGGGGAGGAACTGTCTTCTTTTATTCATAAAGGGGTGATTTCGCAAACCCAGCATTTATCAATCGGAGTGCTCAATACGCTCTCTCGTAACTTTATCGAAGAGTTTATTAATCCCTTAATGAGCAATAACGAAGTTCGCTTTTCGCTGACTGCAGGGCGTATGGATGGTCTGTTAAATGGCTTAGCAGAGCATGAATTGGATTTAGTTTTAACTAATAAACCCATCGGGCTTGAGCACTACGATCAACTTTGGCAAAGTCAGTTGGTATCTCGTCAGCCATTAGCTATAGTTGGCCCAGCTGATAAAAAAACACGTGGCCAATTTCCAACAGGTTACACGGATGCACAGTGGGTGTTACCCGCTAAAACTTCTGCTATTAGAGACTCATTTAATGCTTTGTGTGCTCGTTGGCAGTATCAGCCAAAAATAAAAGCAGAGGCTGATGATATGGCTATGCTGCGATTACTTGCCCGCGATAGTGGTGCACTATCGGTATTGCCATCAGTTGTAGTAAAGGATGAAATAGAACAAGGCCTACTAGTTGAATATCAGCGTTTACCCGATGCGTTTGAGCACTTCTATGCCATTACCGCGCAGCGCAAGTTTGTACCAGACATATTAAAGTCGCTGCTTGCCAAAACCTGCTAATTACTTTTAAAGTATGTTTTTTGCGTAAATACTTTATTTTTAAATAATAAAAAAATAATTAAAGCTTTTAATTCGTTGGCCGATACCGTATTTATATTGTACTGCAGATTAAGGATAATCATGGTTAATAAACTACAAGGCAATTATGCTAACTTAAATGCGTTGCTTGCCCAATCGGTCAATAATTCAAACCAAACCAGTATGCCCACAGGTTTGCAATCGCGTGCTCACTTAGCGCCAAGTTCGGCAACAATCACTGATGAAATGCTTAGTCAGTTTAGTGACCAACAAGTCGATGAAATACTTAATCAGCAATTATCCTCGTTACTCACGATTTCCAGCGCACCCAGTGGCTCAAATTATAAGCTCTCTAGTGAAGAGGTTGCACTACGTACGGTAATAAGCTCTCAGCAAGAGGGCTTATTAAAAAACGAACGTAGCGATCAGTTAATTGAGCGCTTAAATTCTTCGGTAAAAAATATCCAAGGTGCTTATGCCAACACTAGCGATATTTTATCAAACTTGGGGCAACTGGGATTTAATCAAAAAACATTTTTAGCATCTAGCCAACAGCGTGTTGAACGCTCACTTAATCCTTTCATGGAAAGCTTTAATCGCGAGCGATTTGAAGACGATGATAACTATGGGTTTGAGCTTTCGGTAAAAACCAAAGAAGGTGATGTTATCAATATCGCCTTTCATTCTGCGCAAGGTTATGATGAGGAAACAGGCGAAACCACTGACGAATTTAGCATAAGTTATGAAGTAGATGGCGACTTATCTGAGACTGAACACCAAGCATTAACGCAAGTACTTTCTGGTGTTGGTGAAATGGCGGATGAATTTTTTAAGGCTAAACAAAGCGCTTACAGTCGTTACGTACCCGCAAACCAAGCTGATTTAGATTTAAGCTTTCTAAGCAATTTTGATAACAAAGAACTTTCGGGTTTTGAGTTGTACTTTTCAACGTCAGAGGGAAATACTGGCGATGCTGATGGAGCGCTCCTTGGAATAGATAATGAGCTTAATTTAAGTTATACCCTTGATGAGGATTCTGAGCAGCAAATACTGGAGTTTGAATCGGTAAACGGACAAAACAATATTGATTTTTCGCTTGATATGTCAACCATTGGCGCTCAAGACAAAAGCCAAATGCAACAATACATAAAAGCGCTCGATAAAAGCTTAGAAGATAGCCAGCTCAATAGCTCTGAGAAAAGTACACGTTCGGCGTTTGGCCAAAAAAGTGATGAAGTAATGAAACAAGGGTTGGCTGTATTTAAAAGTGCGTTTAGTAGTATGTCATCAGCTGCTGAGCGCTATAGTGAAATTGAGTCGGTTGCTACAAAGCAGTTTACTAATGGACGCGAGCTTGTCGCTAATTTAGTTGACAACATGATCACCAAAGATCCACGCTACCAAGGACTAGGAAGTAGTAATAAAAATTCCTTAGGCGATGGTATTTCTAAGTTAGCTGATTTTGATGCAAAATTCTCTTTTGCAATGGATCAGGGGGATTACATAGCAACAAGCACCACAAAGCTGAGTCAAAATACAGAACACCAAAAATCAGCAGGGTTAACTGGGGTTACTCAAGATAAAACGGCGAGCACGCGTTTTAATTATGAAGAAGGTAACCGCTCTGACATCCCTCCTGATTATTATGACAAACAAGAAAATTACACTATTGGTACCGCTGTAAAAAATAACGAATTGGTTGCCCTTGATCAGGCTCATGAGGTGGATGTAGATAAAAAAGTGTATCAGTTTAATCCCGAAATATCTCAATACGAGCTAAAAAAAGAATTGAAAGAAACCACCACCAGTGAGAGTAATATTCGTCTTATTAATGATATTTGGCTCGAGAAAAATGAAGATAGTCATAGTATGGATGAAAGAAAACGACTCAGTGGTGTGGGGGCGTCGAACGAGTTTAAAACAACGTCGAGTTATTCACATACGCAATTAGTAACGTTAATCGGTGACTTAGATAAATTAGAACAAAACAAAGAAGCCAAACGTGAGTACTTAGCCGTTTTATCACAAGTGGATGATTTTATGGATAAAAGCAAGTAACTTTTATTTACTTAAGCTCGATTGTGGGTATAGTAACTAAAACACTATTTAAGTATAAGATATGTTTAAACAATTAATTTTACTTTTAATGTTGAGTTTACCACTGGCAGTGAATGCAACGCTCAAACCACACTCGGACGCTATGACTGCTAAGCGTTTATTAAGCGAGCACGATAAATTTGCTAAGCAATACCAAACATTTTCGCCCACACCGCAAGACGTTGTATTGATGCAAAAATTAGCAGGTAAAGAGGTGCTAGTGCTTTTAGGTACGTGGTGTCATGACAGTGCCCGTGAAGTCCCCCGATTAATAAAGTTACTCGATGAGTCTAAGGTTAAACTTTCGAAAATAACCTTTGTTACAGTCGGTTATGACAAACGTGATGAGGCAGGTATTGCCCTGGCGCATGACTTACAATATACCCCCACTTTTATTGTTAAGCATAACGGGGTTGAAGTTAACCGCGTAGTAGAAAAACCCAGCGACACTCTCGCCCAAGATTTAACCTTAGGCTTATAACGAGAGTCAGCTAGCCAATATCATGTTCGAGGTTTTATTTTTACACTGGCCAATCAGCGGCGTCTAAGTCATCTAATTGTGCATCGCAATGCTCATTTCCTTGCCACTTGGCAATGTACTCACCGTGCGGATCGTATTGCTGAGTTTGTTTTTGCAAATTAAAGTGACGTCCGCCGCGCGGATCGACACCAACTCCAGCAATATATTGCCAATTCCCCCAATTTGACGCCATATCGTAATCGATTAACTGTTGCTCAAAGTAAGCCGCACCATAACGCCAGTCTAGTTGTAGTTCGTTTACTAAACAGCTAGCAACGATTTGTCTTGAGCGATTGCTAATAAAGCCCGTTGCGTTTAGCTCTTTCATAATGGCATTAACTAACGGGTAAGGTGTACTGCCTTGGCACCATTTAGCAAAACGATTCGGGCTAAACGTGGTAAGTGGCGAGCTTTGTTTCTTACCTTTAAAGGTAAATAACTGATGCTTAACATTAATCGCATGCCACTTGAAATACTCACGCCAGAGCAATTCAAACTTGATCCAGTAAGTTGACTCGTTTGCTCCATACTGCGTTTCATAAGCATCTACTGCACAAAAAATTTGCTTGGCACTAATACAGCCAAAAGCCAGCCAACTACTAAATTTTGTTGAGTTATCAAAGCCATCTAGCTCATTGCGAGTGATTTTATAGCTACTCGGTAAAGCCGATGAAAAGTACTCCTGGCAGTGCTCGAGCGCAGCCTGATGCCCACCAAGTAATTGTGTATTCCCTGTTGCTGGCTTTTCTATCGGTTGTTTTGCGCAAAGTATAATAGGTGGAGGTAATCTTGCCGCTGAAAATGTATGTGTGGCTAAACTAATTTCTGCCGCTTCGATCTTTTTTCTAAAAGGTGTAAAGCCGGTTGGTAAATTAGCTAGTTCAAAGGGCAGTTGCTGTTGTTGATATAAAGTATCTTGCATCACAGATTTAAATACCACAGTCGTGCATTTTGACTTAAGAGCACTAATTTGGCGCTGTTCATATACACCTATTTGCTGGCTATATACAACTTCGTCAATGCTAAGCTCATTAATACGCTGTGTTAATACCTTTACCGGATCGCCTTCTAAAATATGTAAAGTTTGGCCAAGCTCTAAAACAGACTCCTGTAGCTCATATAGGCTTTGCATTAAAAAGCGTTGTTTGTGGACACCATAGGGTTTTTGTTGGTAGTTATTGCTTTTAAACCAAGCCGGGTTAATCACAAAGACCAGGTCCAACTCACATTGTTGTTGTGATAAATCATTGAGTATGGGGTTGTCGTCAATGCGCAAGTCATTTTGCAGCCAATACAGAATACGTTTTTTCATACTTATGCTCTGGTTTTTGAAATCATTTATTTTACGAAGCAAAAGCGAGCAGGGATTAGTTTTGAGGTGTTTAATAGGGCTTTAAAAAGAGGCGATAATAATACCGCCTCTCAATTTGTTTCCGTTGTATCTTAGATAGCTAATTTTTGCTGTGCTATCCAGTCGTTAATTACATCTTCAAGTACCGCCATAGGAAGTGAACCTTGACCAATAACGGTGTCGTGAAAGCTGCGTATATCAAATTTAGCGCCTAGCTGTTTTTCGGCTTTTGCACGCAGTTCGCGTATTTTAATTTCGCCCATTTTGTATGAAAGCGCTTGGCCTGGCCATGAAATATAGCGGTCTATTTGATCTTCCACGGCGCTTTGTGGCAAGGCGGTATGATCAGCCAAATAATCAATCGCCTTTTGGCGGCTCCAGCCAAAGGCATGAATGCCGGTATCAACCACTAAGCGCACTGCGCGCCACATTTCGTAGCCTAAACGACCAAAGTCACTGTACGGGCTTTGGTAAAAGCCCGCTTCTTTACCTAAACGCTCTGTATAAAGTGCCCAGCCCTCGCCAAATGCTGAGTGACTCAGTGTGCGTCTAAATTCAGGAACGTCTAACTCCATTGCAATGGCGTTTTGTAAATGATGCCCAGGAATAGCTTCGTGCAGGCTAAGTGCTTCTAAATTATATAAAGGCTGAAGTTTTGGAGTTGAGGCTAAAAAGTAAGTGCCAGGTGAGCGGTTATCTGGCGGTGGCATATAAAACGCACCACGACTCGCTGAGCCTTTTATAGTAAAGGTGTTACGCGGTAAATGGCCAAAGTAAGTGGGGAGTTTGCCATACATTTTTTGCGTTATAAAAGCGGTTTTTTCTAGCAAGTCTTGGGCGTCTTTTGCGTAAAATTGCTCATCGGTTGCTAAAAATTTTAAAAAGTCGCTGTAGCTGCCTTCAAAACCAACGCTATCAATAATGGCTTGCATTTGTGCTTTAATGCGCGCCACTTCTTTTAGACCAAGTTCATGAATTTGTTTAGGAGTAGCATTAGTGGTGGTGTAGTAATTAACCGTGTACTTGTAATAATCAAGGCCACCTTTGATGCTTGCAATACCCGGCTGCGTTCTACAGTGCGGCATATATTCGTTTTCAAAAAAGTCGTAAAAGTGCTCGTAAGCAGGCACAACTTTTGAGGCAATTATTGTTTTAGCTTTATTTTGGTAAGTTTCTTTTTGCGCTGCGCTAAATGTATTAGGGATGCGGGTAAATGGCTCATATAAGGCGCTATTCTCAGGTTGTTTAACTATATGAGCGTTAATGCTTTGGCCGTAATTTTTAAACGTTTCGCAGTAATGTGTAAAACCGGTTTGAATGCCTTGTTTCATTAAATTAATGTTTTGCTGATTAAAACGAGGGTAGTCACTAAGGCTAACTAAAAATGCATCGTAATCCTCGGCAGTTAAAAAGGCCATGTTAGCTGGCGCTTCTGCAAAGTAAGTATGCCAGCCACTTAAAAAATTAACCGGAAAATACTTATCTTGATAAAGGTAGCTTTGCTGCTCTGTTTCTCGCTCATATTTAAATAAGCGGTAGTTCATTAGCTGCTCGCTATTGAGTGTTTTTGGGTCAATGCTGGCTAAGCTTTTTAGTACGCTGTTGTTGTAAGCTTGGCGCTTAGCAATGGCTTGCTCACTCCAATTTGGCAATGTGCCGTTTGGTTTCCAACCGTCTGGATCGGTTCTAAAAAATATTTTTTCTGCTTTCGCATTTTCCCAATGGTTATCAATAATGGTTGTTAAGTCGCTGCTACTGTCGGCTAAGCTTGGCAGCGAGGTGGCTGCTAAACAAATAGCTAAAATTGTTTTTTTAAACATGTTGAATTTCACTTTTTAGAGTTTTAATTGTTATTCATGCGCGTGCCTATTTTACGATAATAACAAGTTCACTCAATTAATGCGTTGGTTTTTAACAGCAGTCTAGCTTATTGTTTTACTGGTGTTTAAAATAAAACATATTGGAGTAGCGATATTTAATAACGTATTTTGCTAACTGATAAGGCGAATAGCCAACACCCAAATATTTATTGAGCTTTACATGTTTAGCTTTGCAGGTTCAAAACCTGATTATGATGAAGAAAAATGGATTTGGATTACTTGCTGTACGTGAAAAAAATGTCAGATGATGCACATGAGTTTGTATTGGCAGGTCACACTACATTGCTACCACCATTAATCGGCCTGATACACAAAGCGTTAGAATAACTATTTAACTTTAGGTATTAAAATAAAAAGGATTTTGAAAATGTTGTGCCCTCGTACGAATACACCATTGGAGTCTATATTAGTTGGCGGTATCACTGTTTATACATCGTCGTTAGGAGGCGTTTTTTTCGATAACAGCCAAATTTTTAAATTTAGCTCGCCAGAGTTAAAACATGGTCAGGTTTTACTTAAGTATTTAAGTAATTATGCCGAAGGTGAGGGTGAAGTCGCAATGCGAGTAAATTGCCCTAAATGCCCAAGCATAGTGATGATGCGTAGGTATTTTTCACCGCTAAAAGCAGTTGAAATAGATGAATGCCCAAGCTGTGCGGGAATATGGCTTGATAGTGGCGAATTAAGCAAAATACACGAAAACCATTTAACACCCAAAGAACGAAAACTGCTAGCCCATGAAATGGCCACCAATCATGGGTTTATAACTATTAAGCCGCCAAAATCAAAATATTACCCCAAAGCGCCTAAAAATGTTCAAGGCACTACTGTTGAACGGCTGGTGCAATTGGCAGTACTCAACTTTGAGTAATAAATTAGTCTCGTTCGCTACGTTAATTTTTAATTCGCAAGTGTTGCCAATTAAAGTATGACTTGCAAGAACAAATTTTAAAACCAAGGAAGGCTGAATATGAAGGATTATAAGCGTAAAACCGCACTGCAATTTTACTGTGTGCTACTGGCGTGTGTTTTGACAACAAGTTGCACTACGGTATTCGATAAAGCGCATGGTTATCGTGGGCCCATTGTTGTGACGATTGAAACAGAGGATGGCTCAGTGCCAGAATTCCCTTTTTTGATAAAGTCGGCCTATTCAGAGTCGTGTGGTCATAGTAGTTGTGGTATTGACTTTGGTTATAAATATTTTAAAACGGCCTATGCTAATGAGCCAATTACCTTCCCACGGGAGCGTTTGGATTTATTACAGCCCAACGCCTATGCATCGATTGAGTTTACTGTTACTCATCCTAATTATCACCACCGCGGATTTCCGCGAGGCTTTGCGCCCACCGATGCTGATGACCCTATTCATGTCACGTTTACCGTTAAGCCGTTTACTGAACAAATGGAAAAAGTAGCTGGCTGGGCGACTGGCCCTAAGCAAGACATGCAAAACTTTACACCTGATAGCAGGGAATATAAAAAAGCAGACATTCGGTATCGCCAAGCGCGTTTTAATTTAGGAGATATGATTAAAAGGCACTTTACGGTGATCAAAACTTTTTACTTACCCCATTTTTCAAAACGTATGCAACAACGGGTTATTGAAAAGTATCAACCGATTTTTAGAGCCTGGTATTACGGCGTACCTGAAACGGATTGTTGGAGTATGGTTAAATGTAGAAAGCAAATTTTAAAACCAAGGGAAGCTGAATATGAAGGATTATAAGCGTAAAGTAGCACTGCAATTTTACTGTGTGCTACTGGCATGCTTTTTGACATCAGGCTGTGATTTTTTATTTGATAAAGCGCATGGTTATCGCGGACCCATTGTTGTGACGATTGAAACAGAGGATGGCTCAGTGCCAGAATTTCCTTTTTTGATAGAGTCTGTGTACACAGAGTCATGTGGTCATAGTAGTTGTGGCATAGACTCAGGTTATAGATACTTTAAAACTGCCTATGCTAATAAGCCAATTACCTTCCCACGGGATCGTGTGGATTTATTACAACCCAATGCCTATGCAACAATTCTTTTTAAGGTTACCCATCCTAATTATCACTACAATGTATTTACGCGAGGCTTTGGGCCCACCGATGCTGATGACCCCATACATATCACGTTTACCGTTAAGCCGTTTGCTGAACAAATGAATAAAGTAGCTGGGTGGGCCGAGCAAGGCAAAGTGATGATGCAGAACGCGGCACCAGATAGTAATGAGCATTTCAATGGAAAAATGCAGCTTTGGCAAGAGCGCTTTAATTTAGGAAAGACGATTAAAAGGCACATTACGGTGATCAAAACTATGTACTTACCCCATTTTTCAAAACGTATGCAACAACGGGTGATTGAAAAGTATCAACCGATTTTTAGAGCCTGGTATTACGGTGTACCTGAAACGGATTGTTGGAACAAAATGACTTGCCAAGAACATATTTTAAAGCCAAGGGAAGCTGAATATGAAGGATTATAAGCGTAAAACTGCACTGCAATTTTACTGTGTGCTACTGGTATGCTTTTTGACATCAGGCTGTGATTTTTTATTTGATAAAGCGCATGGTTATCGTGGACCCATTGTTGTGACGATTGAAACAGAGGATGGCTCAGTGCCAGAGTATCCTTTTTTGATAGAGTCTGTGTACACAGAGTCATGTGGTCATAGTAGTTGTGGCATAGACTCAGGTTATAGATTCTTTAAAACTGCCTATGCTAATAAGCCAATTACCTTCCCACGGGATCGTGTGGATTTATTACAACCCAATGCCTATGCAACAATTCTTTTTAAGGTTACCCATCCTAATTATCACTACAATGTATTTACGCGAGGCTTTGGGCCCACCGATGCTGATGATCCTATTCATATCACGTTTACCGTTAAGCCGTTTGCTGAACAAATGAATAAAGTAGCTGGGTGGGCGACTGGCCCTAAACAAGACATGCAAAACTTTACACCTGAGAGCAGAGAATATAAAAAAGCAGACATTCGGTATCGCCAAGCGCGCTTTAATTTAGGAAAGACGATTAAAAGGCACATTACGGTGATCAAAACTTTTTACTTACCCCATTTTTCAAAACGTATGCAACAACGGGTTATTGAAAAGTATCAACCGATTTTTAGAGCCTGGTATTACGGCGTACCTGAAACGGATTGTTGGGATATGGTTGACTGTAGAAAGCAAATTTTAAAACCAAGGAAGGCTGAATATGAAGGATTATAAGCGTACTTGTCTGCAATAATACTTAATTAATTTACTGGATAAAATCAGATGCTAACCGCATTAAGAGTTTTTATCTGCGACGGCATGGATGCAGGAGCAAATGCCGAGAAAAATTAAATAACCTGAACTGTGGATAATAAACCTATCTCAACCAAAGTTCAGCTTAAAAAAGAAAATCGTGCCATGTTATCGAGATGGTTTTCTTACCTCAAAATAGCTCACGTAATTAAGCGAATTAGCGTAATTAACATGACTTAATTTTGAATCATAAAAAAATGGCGTACTATAAAGTACGCCATTTTATGAAACTGACTCAATTAAAGCTGTTATGATTTATTGCGGTTTTCTTTACTAAACGCGCGAATTTTACGTTTTTGCGACAGGGTTACTTTATTAGTACGCCCTGCAAATGGGTTATCGCCTTCTCTAAATTCAATTTTGATTGGGGTACCCATAATTTTAAGTGCTTTACGGTAGTAGTTCATTAAGTAGCGTTTGTAGCTATCAGGTAAGTCATGTACTTGGTTACCATGAATAACAATACGTGGCGGGTTGTAGCCCCCAGCATGCGCATACTTAAGCTTAACACGACGTCCACGAACAAGTGGCGGCTGGTGGTCGGCCTGTGCCATGTCCATAATACGACGTAGCATAGCAGTACTAATTCGCTTAGTTGCCGACTCATATGCTTCGTCAACTGATTCAAATAAATGGCCAACACCGGTACCATGCAGAGCAGAGATAAAGTGTAGGCGGGCAAAATCAATAAAGCCTAAACGACGATCAAGCTCAGTCTTAATACGGTCTTTAACGTAGTTATCTAGGCCATCCCACTTGTTCACGGCAATAACCAATGAGCGTCCTGAGTTAAGGGCAAAACCTAACAGGCTTAAGTCTTGATCAGAGATACCATCGCGGGCATCAACCACTAGTAACACGACGTTACAATCTTCGATTGCTTGTAATGTTTTAATGACTGAGAATTTCTCAACCACGTCACTTACTTTTTTACGTTTACGCACACCGGCGGTATCGATAAGAATATATTCTTTGTCGTTACGGGTCATCGGAATGTAAATTGAGTCACGGGTTGTACCTGGCATATCGTATACAATAACCCGGTCTTCACCTAGTATGCGGTTAGTAAGGGTTGACTTACCAACATTTGGACGACCAATAATTGCCAGCTTTACCGGCTTATCGGCAAACGCTTGGTGATCGGTGTCATCTTCTTCACCTTCTTGATATAAGTCGATAAGTTCTTCATCGTCATCGGCTACATCTTCATCAAGAGCAGCAAGTTCAGCAATAACAGGCTGAAGAGTTTGCTCAAGCAGTAAAGTAATACCACGGCCATGTGCGGCAGCGATATGATGAACTTCACCAAGTGAAAGTTGATAAAACTCAGCACAGTTTGAGTCGGCATCAATGCCGTCTGTTTTATTGGCAACAACAAAACATTTCTTCTCTTGCTTACGTAAGTGATTAGCAATAGCTTGATCAGCCACTGTCATACCTACGCGAGCATCAACTAAAAATAAAACAATATCCGCTTCTTCAATGGCTAGTAATGACTGATCAGCCATTTCGGTTTCGATACCTTCTTCTGAGCCATCAATACCGCCCGTATCTACCACGATAAATTCAAAGCCATCGTAATTTGCTTGGCCATATTTTCTATCACGCGTTAAGCCAGGAAAGTCGGCAACGAGTGCATCACGAGTACGTGTTAAACGGTTAAATAATGTGGATTTGCCCACATTGGGTCGCCCTACAAGAGCGATCACGGGAAGCATAAACTACCTCTTTAAAAAACAACAAAAGGCTTCGCAGTGCGAAGCCTTACAAAAAATAATTAACTATTAGTGCCTTACACTAATAGTAGACAGTTAGTTCGGTATTTTTACCGCGCTAACTTCACCATCGCGGGTGTATAAAATCAATTTATCGTCAGCGACAACAGGCTCAACAAAAAAACCTGAGCTGTCAAAGTCTTCACGAGATACTAGCTCGCCAGTGTCTTTATTTAACCAATGCAAATTGCCTTCTTGGTCACCTAACGCTAAATAATTACCGGCAACCGCTGGGCCTGTTAAGTACCAGCCACGTAGAGCGGGTTGGCTCCAACGTTCAATGCCCGAATCTTTATCAAGTGCATAAACAACGCCGTTACTATCAACAACGTAAATTGTTTGCAAATCCATGCTAATTTCACGGTAGCTGCTGTATTCACGTTTCCATACAACATTACCTGAACGAATATCTACTGCTGATAAGTTACCATTGTAAGCAATAGCATAAGCAAATGGACCGCTAATGATTGGCTGCGTGTCTACATCAACTAAACGTTCAAACTCTGATGCGCCTTTTGGCACTGCAATTTCTGCACTCCATGCCGAGTAGCCACTCTCAGAAATTAAAACACTTAACTTACCAGTTTCTAAGCCTAGTAACACACCACCGTTAGCCACAGTAGGTGAGCTTTGACCGCGTAAAGTTAGCGGTGGCACTTCTTGCTCAAAGCTCCAGCGTTCTTCACCAGTATCTGGGTGAAGCGCAAGTAACTTACCTGAGGCTAAATTGACAAAGATTAAGCCATCGCCTGCAGCGGGTTTAGAGAGTGATTCGCCAGGTACTTTTTTACGCCAAACTTCTTTACCAGTCTCACGGTCAAGTGCAATTACATAACCATGTTCAGAGCCTAAATAGATTTTACCATAAGCTTGTAATATTCCGCCTGATAATTTTGCACTATCGTTATCGCTCCAAGGCCAAAACGATAAATCTTGGCGAACGTCGGTTTCCCATTGGGTATCGCCATTGGCAAGTGATAAGGCTTCTACTTGGCCTTCACGGCTAGCAACATACACTGTCTCTTTATAAACAGCAGGTGATAGGCGTGAAAAGTAATGCTCTACACCGTTACCAATAGATTCTTGCCATACCACATCAGTTTCAAACTGATTGGCTATTTCTGGAAGCACCAGTTCTTCTTCGTCATCACTTGAAGAACACCCCATTAGGGTTGCCATACATAGGGCAAGCGTTGCTGTTGTTATTTTTCTCATGCCTAAAACCTTATGCCGCTGGGCTAGTTACTGCTAGGTCATCTAACTTAATTTGTAAAAGAGGATTACTCGTTAATCCGCCGGCATCAACAGCAGCTTGGTAGGCTACGCGTGCTTGTTCTTTATTGCCTTGCTGAGTGTAAATGTCACCTTTTAATTCAGCCACATTTGCGTTAAATGCTTCAGGAAGAGGAGCATTTAACGTACTTAATGCATCATCGTATTGCTGCTGAGCAATTTGCACACGCGCTAAACGTGTTGTTGCAATGGCTTTAAGCTCTGCGTTATCAACGTTAGTTACGATCCAGCTTAACTTTTCATTTGCTACATCTAAGTTTTGGGCATCTACTGCTTCTTTTGCAGCAACAAATGCCGCTAGAGTTGCGTACTGAGTGTCTTTGTTTTCAGTGATAAATGCATCAGCAGATGCTAATACGCTGTCGCTTTCAACAAGCTTAGTGTATGCATCAGATGCTTGCTCTGCAGTCGTTATTTGATTTTGGTTGTATGCTTTCCAGCCATATAAACCACCTAAACCAACAATAACGCCTAACGCTAGTGAAAGGCCGTTTTCACGAAAAAAGCGTTTAATTGCTTCTGCTTGTTGTTCTTCTGTTGAATAAATTTCCATGCTTACCTCTGTTAAAGCGCTTCACTACTTACGCTTTATATAATTTAGCTATTAATTAGTTCTGCAAGTAACGTTTTAGCTTGTTCTAGTTCTAGTGTGACTTGTTCCTTACGCTCACGTAAGTATTTAATAGTCACAACGCCTTGCTCTAATTCATCTTCACCGATAATAATTGCGACGAGCGCATCGCTTTTATCAGCACGTTTGAGTTGTTTTTTAAAGTTACCAGCGCCAGCGTGCACCATAACCCGTAATCCAGGTACATCACGACGTAAGGTAGATGCAATTATAGGCGCTTGAATACTGGCTTTGTCGCCCATAGCTGCTAAATATACATCAGCACTACGGCGTATGTCACCTACACATTCAAGTGCTTGAAGTAGTAAAACCAAGCGCTCTAAACCCATCGCGAAACCTACCGCAGGGGTTGATTTACCGCCTAATTGCTCTACTAAGCCATCATAACGACCACCAGCACATACAGTACCTTGTGCACCTAAGCTGTCGGTTACCCATTCAAATACAGTGCGGTTGTAATAATCTAAGCCACGTACCAGCTTTTCATTAACCGTGTATTTGACGCCTGCGGCATCTAATCGTTCACATAAATTTTCAAAATGTTCTTTTGATTCAGCATCTAAATGTTCAGATAGCTTTGGTGCATCGACTAAGATTGCCTGAATATCTGGATTTTTAGTATCCAAAACGCGCAGTGGGTTAGAGTACATACGACGCTTAGAATCTTCATCTAGTACATCGGTATGTTGTTCTAAAAAGGCGATTAAGGCATCGCGGTACTGTGCACGTGCTTCGTTTGAACCTAATGAATTAAGTTCTAAACGCACATGGTCAGTAATGCCAAATGCTTCCCAAAGTTGCGCCGTGAGTAAAATAACTTCGGCGTCAATATCGGCGCTGGCAATACCAAAAGTCTCTAAACCAAACTGATGAAATTGACGGTAGCGACCTTTTTGTGGGCGTTCATGGCGAAACATAGGGCCCATGTACCAAAGGCGTTGTTCTTGATTGTATAACAGGCCATTTTCGTTACCTGCACGGACACACACTGCAGTCCCTTCTGGGCGCAGAGTTAAATTGTCGCCGTTACGATCGGCAAAGGTGTACATTTCTTTTTCTACTATATCGGTTACTTCACCAATAGAGCGTTTAAATAGGTCGGTTGATTCTACAATTGGAAAACGAATTTCTTGATAACCAAACGATGATACGGTCTCGCGTAAAATGTGTTCTACTTTCTGCCAAACTTGCGTATCGCCTGGCAGGCAATCGTTCATACCGCGAACTGCCTGAATTTGTTTTGCCACTGATAAATCCTAAATCTGTTTATGTGCAGCTCTGGGCTGCAACCACGTAAAACTAAAAAATCGACCCTGCATTATAACCCTAACTATAAGGTAATTGCGAGCGCAGCGGGGCGTACGTAATTTATACTACGTTGTGAATGCTGCGACTAAAAAAGGTCATTTGAATACATAGTGTTGTAACAACACATCACTCTACGATTTTTATGTCAATTGGAGTTTGCTGTTGCTTCTGTTCAATGAAATCGCGTACATAGCCTTCAAGTTGATCAACAATATTATTGTTATCAATACGGGCTTTTTGGCGTTCGCCATTAATGTATAAACCTGAGCGACGGTTTGCGCCGGCAAGGCCAATATCACTCACTAATGCTTCGCCTGGTCCGTTAACCACACAGCCAATGACTGACACTGAAACTGGCTCAATAATATCTTCTAAGCGCTCTTCAAGTTGATTCATGGTGCTTACTACATCAAACTCTTGGCGCGAACAGCTAGGGCAAGCAATAAAATTAATGCCGCGAGAGCGAATACGCAATGATTTTAATATATCAAAGCCTACTTTTATTTCTTGAACTGGATCCGCTGCTAGTGATACACGCAGCGTGTCACCAATACCTTCAGCCAATAACATGCCTAAACCAACGGCCGATTTAACTGAACCAGAGCGCATGCCGCCTGCTTCAGTAATGCCTAAATGCAGTGGCTGATCGATTTCTTTTGCAAGTAGACGATACGCGCCAACCGCTAAAAATACGTCTGATGCTTTCACCGAAATTTTAAATTGGTCAAAGTCTAAGCGACGTAATATATCTACATGACGCATAGCAGATTCAAGTAGAGCTTCAGGTGTTGGCTCGCCGTATTTTTCTTGTAGGTCGCGCTCAAGTGAGCCGCCATTTACGCCAATACGAATTGGAATGTTATGCTCTCGGGCCGAATCAACAACGGCTCTAATACGTTCTTCACTGCCAATGTTTCCTGGGTTAATACGTAAACAATCAACACCATACTTTGCTACTTTTAATGCAATGCGGTAGTCAAAGTGAATATCAGCAACCAGCGGTATCGATACCTGCTCTTTAATGCTTTTAAATGCTTCAGCTGCATCCATGGTCGGAACAGATACACGTACTATGTCAGCACCGGCATCTTGAATCGCTTGAATTTGAGCTACAGTGGCATCAATGTCCATTGTGTCTGTGTTGGTCATTGACTGCACAGCAATTGGTGCACCATCACCAATTGGAACATTACCCACATTAATGCGGGTGGATTTTCTGCGTTTTATAGGGGATTCTGAAAACATAGCGACTACTCTGCTAAGGGTAATTTAAATTTAGCTAAACGGTTTTTAGGAAAAGCCGAAATATCAACTGGCTCACCATTTAGGGTAATACGAACAACATCGTGCTTGCCTAGTATCACTGAAAAAGGCGCTACACCAGTTAAGGTCATTTCATAGCCTGCTTTTTTTACACCAAATGCAATTTTCTCATCGTTGGCATCGTGGATTTCAACCCAGCTTTCGTCATTAAACATCATAATAATGGTGCTTAAATCACTGCTTGTTGGTTCACTTTGGCTTTGTGCATCGTTAAGGGGCGCAGCCTGAATTGTTTGTTGTTCATTGATTACGGCTGGGTCTGCTTGTGGTGCAGGCTCAATATCATTTGATTGTGCTTCATCGACAGCTTCATTGGCCTCATCAGCGAGTCGTTTTGTATTTTCTTGTTGCACAGTGATGAATGAGTTACTCGCTTTTATAGTATTAGTTTGTTCATCAATAGGCGTTGCATTTTGCCACCACCATACGGCTGATGAGCCAATAACAATGGCTAAAATTAAGTAACTTACCGTCATTAGTCGACTGTCATGCGCTTCTTTTTCTGTACGCCTTGAAAAGCTTTGCATATCTACAGGCTTATCTGAAGCACTAAAGGCAGGCAACATCGCTAAAATAGCGCTGCTATCTATGTTTAGTGTGCGGCAATAATTTTTTATGTAGCCTTTAACAAATGTTTTTGCGCCTAGTAAATGATATTCATCGTTTTCAATATGCTGAACTTGTAATTCAGTTAACTTTAATAACGAGGCAATATTAGCAAGGCTAATGTTTGCATTTTCTCTATGTGTTTTTAGTATTTGACCTACAGAGGGTTCATCGCTCTGCGGTTGTGTATTATCTTCATTCATAATGTGTATCAGTTTGGATCCACTAGTAAAAGTTTAAGTTTTGGCTTAACAACCAGAGTAAGACTTCGTTTTTATTTTTTAGTATTCGTTAATTCTTGTTGCTAAGGCGCACTATAAAAAGGCACTACATTTAATATTTTAAAAACTATACCGTGTTTTGATAAAGTTTATGTGTTTTTAAGTCCTTTAATACACCTTATTTGTAGCAGTTTAGCATTGTATCACACTGAAATGCTAAATTGCTTTCCCCTAAAACAAGCATTTGCACATCACCCTTTGTGCTTTATTTTAGTTTACAGTTAAAAGGAGTGTAATTATCTAGCGTATTTTTTTGATTTGCTCATCTGACGCTTTGTTATTTGAAGCCGGTACTGGGCTTTTTTTACGAATAATTTTTATTTTCGGCTCAGCAATAATTTGGTTGTTATTACTACTTTCTTGTAATTCATCTAGCTGGGCTTGGCGATATTTTTCACGTAGTACTTCAAATTCTGTTCGTCTTAACTGATTATCGCGAATGGCGTTAGCTTGCATACTACTTGGGTAGGTTTGTAGTAAGGTTGTCGCAATTTTTTCTGCTTCTTCAATTTTCCCCATTCGTTGTTTAACCAAATAGCCAAGCAACAAAGCGCGAGAAGAAACTTGCGCGGTATCGTCATAACGTTTTATTAAGTTACTGGCTTTGTACAAGTCGCTTTTTGCATAATATAGAGCCGCTAAACTTATTAATGTAGATGCGCGTTGTGAGCTATGGTTTAGTGCTTGTTGAAAATAGCTCTCGGCGTTTGTGAAATCGTTAAATTCAATAGCGCACAGGGCCAAATTTTCATAGCTTTGCGCTACACGAATATAACTGGGTATTTCAATCGCTTTTAAAAACTGATCGGTGGCGCGATCATACTCATTAATACTGCACAAAAACGTGCCGTAGTTGTTTAAGGTGTTAGGGTCATTTGGCTTGATAGCCAGTGCTTTTTGATAGGCTTTGTCGGCTAATCCGTTCTCGCCAACTTGTTGGTAATAGTATGCTAAAGAGTAGTGTACTTCGGGTAAGTTTGGAGCGTACTCGTTGGCACGTTCTAGGTTATATTTAGCTTGAGAGTTATTGCCTGTATTTAAATACTGTAATGCCAATGCTATGCGCGTGCGAGCTGCACCATCGTTATTAATTTTATTCTCGAGGACCGGTTTATCGCTGCCGTTGTAACTATTTTCGGTAACACAACCGCTTATAAACAGTGTTGATAGTGCTAACGTAAGTAAAGATCGCATTACTTTGTCTCTTTATTTATATCCATAACCTCTATCTTACCTCAAAGCCTTTGTGTTGCATCATTTATTTAAAAATAAACGATATATCACAAAGGCTCTTGATTACTCAAAAATTAGGCTTGATGAATATTCACTGCAATTGCATTGTCATCACGCATTTTCTTTTTCGCCATACGCTTCGTACGGTCTACAACATCGCCAGCTAACTGGCCGCAGGCAGCGTCAATGTCATCTCCTCGGGTACGACGAACAATACAGGTAATACCCGCAGCTTGTAATACTTTAGAGAAACGATCAATTCGACTGTTGCTTGAACGAGTATATTCATTACCTGGGAATGGATTAAATGGAATAAGGTTAACCTTAGAGGGTGTTCCTTTTAACGTTTTAACCAGTTCATGAGCTTGATCAGTACTATCGTTAACGCCGTTAAGCATTACATATTCAATAGTCACATCTTTGTTGGCTTTTGAACCGTCAATGTAACGACGACACGCAGCTAAAAACTCTTCAATTGGGTATTTTTTATTGATCGGTACTAAAATGTCACGCAGGGCGTTATCTGGCGCATGCAGTGAAATTGCCAGTGCTACGTCTATTTTTTCTTTCAATAAATCAAGGGCAGGTACCACACCTGAGGTGCTTAATGTAACGCGGCGTTTAGATAAACCAAAGCCCCAGTCGTCCATCATTAATTCCATTGCAGGTACCACGTTTTTAACGTTAAGTAACGGCTCGCCCATACCCATCATCACTACGTTAGTGACAGGACGTTTTTCGCTGTTGCCATCTAGGCCAATATCTTTGGCTACTCGCCATACTTGGCCGATAATTTCAGACACTTTTAAGTTACGGTTAAAGCCTTGTTGAGCCGTTGAGCAAAAAGTACATTCTAGTGCACAGCCCACTTGAGAAGATACACACAAGGTGGCGCGATCTTTTTCTGGGATCCAAACTGCTTCAACTTCTTGACCGCCTTCTAACACGAGTGCGTATTTGATGGTACCGTCGCTGGCTTGTTGGCGAACTGATATTTCTGGTGCAACAATTTCGCATTCATTTTTAAGCTTTTCTTTTAGCTTTTTGTTTACGTTACTCATTTCGTCGAAATTATCTACGCCAAAATGATAAATCCATTTCATCACCTGATCGCCACGGAATGGCTTTTCACCGAATGATACAAATAGCTCTCGCATTGCATCTCGGTTTAAATCTAATAAGTTAATCTTTTTTTGCTCGGTCATGTAACAACCTCAATCGGTGGCGGTGATGGTAAAAATTTACAAGGACGAATTGTACGCAATTCATCCACTATAATCATTAAGTAAAACATCATAAATAAACGGCTAATACTTTACGTAATGACTAAAAAAGGGCTCGAAAGCCCTTTTCATACTTTGCATCACAGGGTTAGCTGTGAACTCGAATTAACGAGTACGTGGGCAAAGTTCTTCGTCAGCGAAGAAGTACGCGATTTCGCGAGCAGCAGATTCAACAGCGTCAGAACCGTGAACCGCATTTTCGTCGATGCTATCAGCGTAGTCTGCACGTAAAGTGCCAGCTAGTGCTTCAGCAGGGTTAGTAGCACCCATGATTTCACGGTTTTTAAGAACAGCGTTTTCGCCTTCAAGAACGGTAACCATTACTGGGCCAGAAGTCATGAAAGATACTAAAGCGCCAAAGAAAGGACGTTCGCTGTGTTCAGCGTAGAAACCTTCAGCTTTCTCTTGTGAAAGGTGAACCATTTTAGCTGCAACGATTTTAAGACCCGCAGTTTCGAAACGGTTGTAGATTGCGCCGATGTGGTTTTTAGCAACTGCATCAGGTTTTACGATTGAAAAAGTACGCTCTAAAGCCATCTTTGTGCTCCAATAATTTAAATAAAAGGTTGAATATTAACGGGCGCGAATTATACGCGTTTTAGTTAAAAAAACCTAATTTATTCTACTTTTCCAACTTTTTAAATTTGCTAGCTTGTATTTATGAACTAAAAACAATGTTTTTACATTTATTATATGTTCATAAACTTGAACTATACTTTTTTATCTAAATGGTGTGACTTTTGTTAAATATACACTTTTATATGGATCCAAATGCAGGTCGAGTACATGCAAAAATTAAGGTAAATATATGTTTTTTAACCAATCTTTAAAAAATCAAATTGCTGATTTACAAAGTAAGCTTTCTGTAGGAGAGCAGGTTAAGCAAAGTTTAGATAGTGAGATGTTGGTATTGGAGCTTGATAAGCAAGGTGCAATATTAAGACAAAATAAAAACTTTGAACGGGAATTTAATTACTCAAATAGCCAAATACTCAATAAAAAGATTTTAGATTTTATTCCAGAAAACGCTAGAAATAACGCTGATTTTCATGCCTTTAAAAAAGCGTTAAGTAAAGCCGAACATTTTGCTGGCGCTATTCAAGTATCCCACCAAAACGGACAACGAGATTGGTTACGCTGTATTTTACACCCGATAAAAAATGAGCAAGGTCAGCTTGAGTATTTAACCCTGCATTGCACTGTGCTTACACAAATAATTGAAAGCTCGAGAGAAAACGAAGATTTAATCAAAGCATTGCATCGTTCAACAGCGGTTATTGAGTTCGATACTCAGGGTATGGTTCTGCGTGTTAATGACAACTTCTTAAAAAGTATGAGTTATTCAAAGCAAGAAGTTTTAGGTAAGCACCATGGTATGTTCTGTGATGAGCAAGAAGCGAGTAGTAAAGAGTATCAAGTCTTCTGGCAGCGCCTGCGAAATGGCGAGTTCATTGCCGGCAGATTTAAACGTATTGATAAGCATGGTAATGAAGTGTGGTTAGAAGCGTCGTATAATCCGATTTTTAATGAAGCAAATGAGCTTTATAAAGTAGTTAAATTTGCTACTGTGATCACAGACCAAGTAGAAAAAGAACTGGCCACAGAACAAGCGGCGAATATTGCGCATGGCACTTCAATTGAAACTGATAATAACGCGGATAAGGGCGCAGAAGTGGTACAAAAAACCGCACAGGTTATGAACGAGCTGTCGGTGCAAATGGAGCAAACAGCTCAAGAAATTTCAGCGTTAGATAAACAATCGCAACTGATAGCGAGCATAGTGCAAAGCATTAGCAGTATTGCTGACCAAACCAACTTACTAGCACTTAATGCAGCTATTGAGGCTGCAAGAGCTGGTGAGCAGGGTCGCGGTTTCGCTGTAGTCGCTGATGAAGTCCGTTTGCTTGCCTCAAGAACCAGTAAAGCTACCGAAGAAATTGTGGATGTTGTACAGCAAAATCAAAACTTAACTCAAGCCACTGTTGCTGTTATAGAGCAAGGTAGAAATAAAGCGCAACAAGGACTCGAACTCTCCAAAGAATCTGGTGTTGTAATGAGTGACATTAAAAAAGGCGCACAACAAGTTGTTGATGCCGTTAGCCAATTTTCTAATCAATTAAGTAGTAAAAAATAACTTAAATTTGCTGCTCTTCATTTTTAACACAGAAGAGAAATTTTGATGATCTCGATCAAAGTTTCTCTTTTGACCACTCATTATACTTGCGCGCTTTATTTCCCTTAACTATTCATGCAACCGGCTTGAACTCGGTTCGATGTATGGAGCGCACATGTCAGCAGTTACTTCTTCAACCCCGTTTATTCCTGAACTACTTTGCCCAGCAGGTAGCTTAAAAAACATGCGTTATGCCTTTGCCTATGGGGCAGACGCTGTTTATGCCGGCCAACCTCGTTACAGTTTAAGGGTTCGCAATAATGAATTTGATTTAGATACTTTACAAATAGGTATTAACGAAGCTCATGCGCTAAATAAAAAGTTTTATGTAGTGTCTAATATTGCCCCACACAATGCGAAAGTAAAATCGTATTTACGTGATATAGAGCCAGTAATTGCTATGAAGCCGGATGCATTGATCATGTCCGATCCTGGCTTAATTATGTTAGTGCGTGAAAAATGGCCTGATATGCCCATTCACCTTTCAGTACAAGCTAATGCAGTAAACTATGCCAGTGTATTGTTTTGGGTAAAACAGGGTATTGAGCGGGTAATTTTATCTCGCGAGTTATCGCTTGAAGAAATAAGTGAAATTCGCTCTTTATGCCCAGAAACAGAGCTAGAAGTATTTGTTCATGGTGCTCTGTGTATGGCCTATTCAGGGCGCTGTTTACTCTCAGGCTATATTAATAAACGCGATCCTAACCAAGGCACATGCACTAATGCGTGTCGTTGGGAATACGATGTTAAACCTGGCACTGAGAACGAAACCGGTGAAATGGTACATAAAATCGATCCTAAAACGGTTATACCTACGTTAGGTGAAGGCGCGCCAAGTAACAATGTATTTATGCTTGAAGAGCAAGGCCGCCCAGGCGAATACATGCCCGCATTTGAAGACGAGCATGGTACTTATATCATGAACTCAAAAGACTTACGCGCCGTGCAATACGTAGAGCAGCTAACAAAAATGGGGGTGCATAGCTTAAAAATAGAAGGGCGTACTAAGTCATTTTATTATGTTGCGCGTACCGCTCAGGTGTATCGTAAAGCGATTGACGATGCCGTCGCAGGTAAACCATTCGATGCTGATTTATTCAAAACTCTTGAGAACCTAGCGCACCGTGGTTACACCGAAGGATTTTTAAAGCGCCACGCCCACCAAGATTATCAAAATTACGAATACGGCCATTCAGTTTCTACCAAGCAGCAATTTGTAGGTGAGGTACTAGGGCGTAATGCTAATGGTTTGGTTGAAATAGATGTAAAAAATAAGTTTTGTGTTGGCCATTCATTAGAGCTAATGACGCCGAAAGGCAATATTAGTTTTACCCTAGAAAGTATGGAAAATAAAAAAGGCGAAAGCATCACCGATGCCAAAGGTTCAGGCCACATTGTAAAAATTCCACTGCCTGACACTATCGATTTAGAGCACGCGATACTTATGCGAAATTTGGATGAAAACCAAGATACCCGCAATCCTTTCAAACAAGCTGTTTCATAATAGAGAGTTTAATCATGGCTTTACTCATAAACAGCAAGTGCATTAACTGTGACATGTGCGATCCAGAGTGCCCAAATGAAGCAATTTATATGGGCGCTAAAATTTACCAAATAGACCCTGAAAAATGCACCGAATGTGTAGGCCACTACGACAAGCCTACTTGCGTCAGTGTATGCCCCATTGACTGCATAAAGCCCGATCCTAATCATCGGGAAAGTATAGATGAACTGGCTGAAAAGTATGTGAGATTAATGGGTTAGTTACTTTAAAAAGATTACCTATCTGTTTTTATTAGAAAGCCAAGTGTATTGCGACTAATTAGTTGTTGCTAATTGTTGCCATAGTTTCCAGTATGTCAATAATTAAAGAAAGATTTGGAGTGCACTTGAGCGGAACTAAAAATATAAAGAACTTTTTTGGTATCCTAATTTATTTTCAGCTAATCATCGGAGCCTAAATAATTTAATAGCAAAAGAGTAAAAGTCTCAAATTTACAATGTTATAAAGTATTATAAGTTTATTGAATGTAAGAGATTGCTTTATGAATACTTTATACATTACAGGGGCGGGTGTGAGTGCTGCTAGTGGTATTCCTACTTTTCGTGGTGAAGATGGTTTTTGGAGCATTGGCAGTAAAAATTATACACCCATGCAAATGGCAACCCGTGCCATGTATAAAAATAATCCGCGAGAGTTTTTAGCCTGGTATTATCATCGTTTTGCAACTTATCGTCATCATGGTCCTAATGAGGTGCATAGTTGGCTAAGCGACAAAAACCTAATTACCCAAAATATTGATGGGCTTGATGGTAAGGCGGGTAATAAAAATTTTATTGCGATTCATGGACGGCTTGATCAAATGACGCTGTTTCATCATCAAGGTGATGACGTTACACCACAAACAACTCCTTGGGATAATGTTGATGAGAGCAACTTACATCGCTCTTTACTGGAGCTATTCAATATTGAAAATAACCAGCCTAAGCTTAATCATTCTCTAAAGCCCTTTGTGCTGTTATTTGATGAATATTACACCGAGCTATACCGTATTACTGAGGCGCAGCAGCGAATGATGAATGCCGATAAAATGGTATTTATGGGTACCTCTTTTAGTGTAAACATTACCCAAATGGCACTAGAGATTGCACGTAATTATGCTATTCCAATTGAAATTGTTGACCCTGAACCTACTCATGTACTGCACTCAAGTGTAAGTTATAAGAAAATGACTGCATTGGAGTACATACAGCAACAAGGTTAAATAGGTTATATATTGCTGCTGGTATACATAATTTGTTATGCGTTATTAATAATCAGTACAGCTTACATTATGTTATTGTTGGTATTTAATTCACGCTGGTACTCGTTATTTTAGGTACTTAAATACATTATAGTAAGTCGGTAGCAATGTTAAGTATTTCTCTTGGGCCTTTGGTTATTTCCATTTCTCAGTTAATTATTTTTTTAGGTTTAGGCATTTTTTGGGGGCTTACCTATTTATTAACGCGCCAACATCCATTACAAAAAGCGATTTTAGACACGGTTTTTAAAGCAATTTTGGTGGGCTTTTTAGTCTCGCGTTTAGCGTTTGTGTTTACCATGTGGGATGCCTATAAAGGTAATTGGTGGCAGCTTTTTAATATTAGCGACGGTGGCTTTATTGGTTATTATGGCTGGCTCAGCGGTATAGTTGTTTTAGCGTTTTATGCGCGTGGTAAAAAAGCGGTAATGAAAAACTACGCTATTGCTGGGTTTGTAGGTTTTTGTTCAATGATTATTCCTAACTTTGCATTGTCTATTTATCAAACGGGTGTGCAATTACCGCAATCGGTTGTGCATAATATGCAAGGGCAGCAAGTTAATTTACAAAACTTTAAAGGTAAGCCTGTGGTTATTAACTTTTGGGCGTCGTGGTGTCCGCCGTGTCGAAAAGAAATGCCAGTGCTACGAGCAGCTCAAAAAAATAACCCAAATATTACGGTGGCGTTTGTCAATCAAGGTGAAGACTTACACACGGTAAAAGCGTTCCTTAATGAACAGCAACTCGATCTTAATCATGTGTTTTTTGACCAAAGCAGTAATGTGAGTCGCGAATCAGGTGCTGCGGGCTTACCAACCACTTTGTTTTATAATAGCCAAGGTGAGTTAGTCACCAGTCATATGGGAGAACTTTCTCATGCAAGTTTAGGTTATTATATTCAGGCTATTAGTGATAAAAAATAATAGTGTTTGTTGTTTGGCCTAGTTACTCCTTCCTAAGCAGCTAAATAGCCATTTTGCGGCTTAAATGCCTGCCTTTATTTTAATTGACTATTTATTGATAAAGTATTCAGTTACTTATCAGTTTACATTAACAAACTATTAAGTTTGGTTGTGTAGAATGCAGCTACTTTTTTCGTATCAGCTTTCCTTGGTACGCTCACCTTTAAGTATTAACTGTATTTTAAATGGAACTGTTAAAACTATGACCGCTCATCGGATAACTCAAACCTCTGCTCACTCACTTCCACGTTTTGTTAAATCAACGCTGTGTATCTCTATTTTATCTGTAATTAATCATGCATATGCTGATGAAGCTGAAGATAAAGCATTAAAAAGTAAAGATATGGAAGTAATAGAGGTGCGTGGTATTCGTTCCAGTATGGCGGCTAATTTAGATATAAAACGTTTGTCTAGCTCTGTGGTTGATGCGATTACAGCTGAAGACATTGGTAAGTTTCCTGATAAGAACGTCGCCGACTCATTACAACGTGTACCCGGAGTGGTTATTGACCGTGACGGAGGCGAGGGCTCATCAGTTAGTATTAGGGGGTTATCATCTGAACTCACCTTTTCTCAGTTAAATGGTAATTTTATTGCGTCATCACCAGGAGAGCCATCTCGTTCGTTTGATTATGCATTACTCTCCTCAGCCATGATTGAAAGTGTGGAAGTGTATAAATCGCCAGAGGCACGTTTAGATGAAGGTGGAGTGGGCGGCACGGTATTAATGCATAGTCGTAAACCGCTAAGTATGGATGCAAACTCAGGGGTGATTAATATTGAAAGCACTTATGCCGATGTAACTGAAGAATATGAGCCCCAAGTAACCGCACTTTATTCTTGGAAGAACGATGCTGATACTTTTGGTGTGTTGTTTGGTTATACCTCACAAACACGCACTAACCGCTCTCTTTCGGGTGGCACCGATGCAAATGTGTGGCGCTTTGCCGGTGATAACCCGGTTGATGTTAATGGCGCACCGGTTGAAAATAATAATCAGTGGGGTTCAGTAAGCGATTCTCAAGGCAATAATTATGACAATGTCTGGTTTCCTCAAGTGGTTCGAGGTTCAATTGTAAACGAATTACGTGAGCGAGAAGGGATACAATTTAGCACGCAGTGGCGCCCAACTAGCCGAGTAGAAATTGGTTTTAACTATTTTGGATTTTCACTTGATAAAAATAGAACTGAATCGGTGATTGATATACCTGAGTGGTCTTTAAATCCTGACTTTTTAACCGATGTAAGTTTGGATGAGTCGGGCACGATAGTTAATGGAATGCAATTTGATGCAGCTGCAAGTGGCATAGAAAATGATATGCAATTGCCGTGGATGCGAGGCAGCTATGTGCGTGAAGAGTCAACCTCTGACACTTTTGATCTCAACTTAACCTACGAAGGTGATTACTTCAAAGCCCGTTTTGTGGCGGGTAATACACGTTCTGAAGGTGGCCCGAAAGAGAGTTGGGAAGCAGCTTATAAAAGTTCTAACGCGGGTGAAAATGAAAACCGCATAGAAAATGCCGCTAAAACAGCGGGTTGGAAAATTAATGAGAACGATATTAGTTTAAATATAGATCCAAATACGTTAGCTAACTTACTTAATGGTGTGGGTGGTGGTCGCGATCCGGGTTCGTCAAATTCAAGTTTTGTGCGTAGTGAACTTGAAGAAGATTACTACCAAGCTGACTTTGATATTTATACCGATTGGGGCATTTTAAGAACAATTAAAACAGGGGTTAAGTATCGAGAAGCTACGCTTCACCGCGAAACCGGTAACACCTTCTTTTTAGATCCTAATTTTGATATTGCCGCAGCAGAAGCCAGTGAGGGTGGGATCACACGCTTTGATAGTTACCAGTGGAATAACGGTATGCCACTAGCACAAGATGTGTTTATCAACGAAGGTAATATTGCGGGTGGTTTTAATATAAATCAAATGCCCGGCATTGATTGGGATAAATACCGCGATATTGTGACCAGTAATTATGTGCCGTATACGCGTAAAGAGGATAATTTCATTTATGATATTGAAGAGCAAATAGCGGCATTTTATCTACAAGGTGATTTTGAATTTGATAGCGTGCGCGGTAATTTAGGGGTACGTGTTGTTCGCACGAAAACCATGACATCATCAACCGATCTGTACACATATTTGCTGGATCATACTGACGATGAAAGCGGGGAGGTGGTAACCGGAGACGATAGATTTGTTGAAGATTATCAACTCAATACTCAAGAGAATACCGATACCCAAATTTTACCTAGCTTTAATATTGCATGGGATGCAAGCGAAGATATTGTTGTGCGCGGCGCGATTGCAAAAGTAATGTCTCGCCCTGATTATGCCGATTTAGGCGCACAACAACGCATTACGTTTGTTTCAGATGAGTGGGCCGACGACAGAGCTGAATTTAATGAGATTCCGGGTTTTAGTGGCAGTGGCGGTAATAAAAATTTAAAACCGTTCGAGTCGGTGCAAGCGGATTTATCTATTGAATATTATTACAGCGAAGGCTCTGCCGTTGGTTTAGCACTATTTCATAAAACTGTTGATAACTTTGTTGTTCCCTTAGTTATTGACGTACAACAAGATTTTGCAGGTAAAGAGGGCATAGTTGATTCGGGAAATATTACTGTGTCGCCATATAGCACTGTAGGCAATGGCACTGATGCTGTATCTAAAGGGGCTGAAGTATTTATACAGCATGCCTTTGATAGTGGTTTTGGTTTTTACGCAAACTACACTTATAACAAAACCAATAAGGCCGATGTAGAAGTAGATGGTAAAGAGTTTGGTAAATCGCCGTTAATTGGCAGCGCTAAGTACCAGTACAATACCTCGATATATTATGAGGGTGATGCCTTTAATATTCGTGCTTCTTATAACAAACGCGGTGAAACCGTGTTGGGTTTAAATAGTGGTTTAAACGTGTATCAAGACCCATACGAGCAAGTTGATGTAAATGCATCAATTACTTTATTAGAAGACTTGAGCCTAACAGCTGCTGTGATTAATTTAACGAAATCTGAGTCGGTAAAGCGCCTAGGTAACGATACAGAATCTCGGTTATTAAACTCAAGCTATTCGGGAAGGCGTTATTATGCGGGCATAAACTACCGTTTTTAAGAGTAGATTAGGGTAAACATGCCCTGTTGTTGCGGTTTTAGCTTTTTCTTGTAGGTTATTACTTTATAATGAGCATTATAAAAATTATTTAATTAATATTAACAGGATTGAAATGAGTGATTTAACGGCAATAGCTAACTTATCTATTTTATTAGTTGAGCCTTCTGAAGTGCAGCAAAAGCTAATAAAAAAATCACTGGCTCAGTGTGGTGTTACACAAATTGAAACGGCCAGCACTCAAGAAAATGCGCTGGCTGCTTTATCAAGCTACTCCCCTGATTTAGTGATCAGTAGTATGTATTTTAGTGACGGTACTGCAGACTCTTTATTACAGGCTATACGCAGTAACAGCAACACTGAGCAGCAGGCGTTTATGCTAGTGTCGAGCGAGCGTAATAAGCGCCATTTAGAGCAACTTAGGCAATCGGGCGTATTAGCTATTTTACCTAAACCGTTTAATGCCGACGAAATTACTCGTGCGCTTAAAGCGACTCTGGATATTATTAGCGAGCAAGAGGTGGAGCTAGAGCACTTTGATGTCACTTTACTTCGCGTATTGGTGGTTGATGACAGTCGTTTTGCGCGAAAACATATAATACGTGTATTAGCGGGAATGGGTATTCCTGAACCTGTAGAGGCAGAAGACGGTAAACAAGCGATTGAAATGCTTAATAATCAATCTTTTGATTTAATTGTTACAGATTACAATATGCCAGAAATGGATGGTAAAGAATTAACTGAAACCGTTCGAAAGTCGAATACGTACTCACATATTCCAGTTCTGATGGTGAGCTCAGAGGCCAACGATACTCATTTGGCTAATATTGCTCAAGCCGGTGTGGATGCCATTTGTGATAAACCATTTGAACCTGCAACTGTACGCGATCTACTTTTTAAAATTATGAGCTAACTTGCAGCTGTAAAAGCACTTTTTAACTAAAGTGCTTTTAAGTAGCTTTGCAGTAACGCGATGAAAAATTGAGCAGTTTGGCGCCGGGCAAGGGCTTACTTAAATAAAATCCCTGAGCAATATCGCAGTTTAGCTCGTTAAGTAAATCTAGCTGTTCTTTGGTTTCTACCCCCTCCGCAACAACCTTTATTTCTAGGCTGTGTGACATAGCTATGGCTGCTTTTACCAAATTACAGTCTGCTTTATTATCTGTTATCCCAGTGATAAAGCTTCGGTCAATTTTTAGCACATCAAAGGGGTACTCTCTTAAGTAACTTAATGATGAATACCCTGTGCCAAAGTCGTCCATTGACAGTTTTATGCCCAGTTCATCAATTTGTAATAAGGCGTCACGAATTGAGGTTTGACTATTCATCAGTACTCCTTCAGTAATTTCCAGCTCTAAGCATGCATTGCTAATACTGTTTTTATGCAGAGTACGCTTAATTATATTTACTAATTCTGGGTCTCTAAATTGCCGCGGTGATAAATTAATCGCCATGGTATAGTTTTGCTTATTAATTGATTGCCATTCATTTAAAAAGCGTAGGGCTTGTTGCAGTACAAATACACCAATAGGCGCAATCAAGCCTGTTTGCTCTGCAATGGGAATAAACTCATCAGGGGTAATTTCCCCTAACACAATATTATGCCAACGTAGCAAAGCTTCAGCGCCAACGATGGTGTTTGTTTTTACATCTATTTGCGGTTGGTAATAAAGCTCAAATTCGTTTCGCTCCAGTGCTCCATGCATTTGCTCTTCTATTTCAAAGCGCCGGCGCATTGCAACATTCATTTGCGGGGTGAAAAAAGAGGAGGTATTGCGGCCCATCGCTTTTGCTTGGTACATAGCGGTGTCGGCATTACGTAACAATACCGAAGAACATGTGCCATCTTTAGGGGAAATAGCAATACCAATACTTAATGTTAATATTAAGTCTCTGCCTGCCAATTTAAAGGGCTTTCTAAATGCTTGAAGCAATCGCTCAGCAATCGCTAAAGCGTCGTTTTCATCGTTTAAACTAGATATTAAAACAATAAATTCATCGCCGCCTAATCGACCAACAGTGTCATTTTGTTTCAGCGTTTGCTGTAATCTATGTGCGGCTTCGATTAATAATTTATCTCCGATTTCGTGACCCAAAGAGTCATTTACCTTTTTAAAATCATCAAGGTCCAAGAAAAATACCGCGGCTTTTTCATGATTTTTTTGTACTTCTATTAATATTTGTGACAAGCGGTCTAAAGATAAAAAGCGATTAGGCAAATCGGTTAAGCTATCAAAGTGAGCCTGATGGCGGATCAATTCTGCTGAGCGGTGTGGTTCGCTAATATCACGGATAATCACCATGATTTGATTTTTTCTGGGCAGTAAGCGCAACCTTGCCTCATAATAAATTACGCCTTCAGGCATGCTTAATTCGTATTCAAAGCTAACAATATTGTCTTGTGCTATTGTTTTTTCAATATGAATCTGAAACTTTTTCGCTACCTTTTTGGGCAGTACATCAATCATTTTTTTACCAATAAACTGCTGGGGTGGAATATAAAGATCGTTGTTATTGCCTGCGTGATAGTCTGTAATAGTGCCATTTTGTTCTAGTACAAAAAATAAGTCGGGAATGGCTTCAAAGATAGTCTTCAACATATTGGCATTAAATGTGGCTTCTGCTTGTGCCTTGTGGACTTCTGAAAGGTCAATATCGATACAATACATTTGTTTGGTATTATATTGATTAGTAAACATAACATGGCTTGAAAATACAGCTACATCATTACCCTCTTTATGTTTAAGGGTTAGTTCTGAGGCGGGAATTTCAATATCATGCTTGATCCAATTACTATGTGCTTCAATAACAGGCTCTCGCATTGGTGCGGGTATAATTAAATCTTCAAGCTTTTTGCCAATGGCTTCTTGCTGTGAATACCCATAAAGCAATTCACTGCCTTTATTCCAATAAATTACACGTCGTTGCTCATCATAACCTTGTACTGATACAGAATCGACAGCATCGAATAGTTGGTGCAACGGATCATTAGTAACATATTGATGGGCAGACATATTATTAGCTTTATGGGGAGCCATTAAATGGGTTCCGATTATTGAATTACTTTACTTATATAATAGACATAAAGTTGAGATTTAGCATGGTAAGGGAGGTTTCAATGCGTGACTTTTCATCGATTTAGTTGACAGCGATTCTAAAAAAGCAAAATTAAGCACTTTTAGAGAAAAGGCCAATAAGTATTGGCCTTTTGGATTAACTTGTTAGTTGGTGGGCATTAAATAGATTTCGCGTACGCTATTACGCTGATTAGCTTCAATGGCAAATAATACCGCATCGGCCACATCTTGTGGGTCGAGCTTATCGGGTTTTGCTTCATCAAAAAATGGTGTATTCACCATGCCTGGGGCTATGGTTGTACAACGGCCATGCCAAGGTTTCATTTCCTCTGCAAGGTTTTGACCAAAGCCATGGGCAAACCATTTAGTAGCACCATAAATAGAGCCATCAATGGGTCTTCGCCCTGCTGCAGAGCTTGTTAAAATAAAATGCCCTTGGTTTTCACGTAAATGAGGCAAAGTGAGTTTTGCGGTCCACAACAACGCTTTAATGTTAAGGTCAACCATGGCTGACCACTCTTGGGGATCGCCATTCTCTGTGCCTGGTGATGACACACCCATGCCCGCGTTAGCGAATGCTGCGTCTAATCGCCCAAACTTTTCAATGCCCTTACTTACTACACTCTCAAGCTCGCTAAACTGAGTGGCATCGGCTGAAACGCTAAATGCGTTTTCATGGCCTAACTCGTCAACTAGTTTATTGAGTTTGTCTTCACTGCGCGCAGTTAATATCACTTTGTGACCATTATTAACTAATGTTTTAGCGGTCGCCTCGCCAATGCCGCTTGATGCGCCGGTAATTAAAATGACTTTATGTGTTGTCATGGTTTGTCTCCTTATATGGAATTCTGCCAAGCTTGATTGTAAAGATTCATTTAAATAAGTGTTTTTAGGGTTAGATATCGCTTAAACGCACTGTCAGGATCTAGCAAATAGAGTTATATGTATTTGAATAATCGAGTATAGGTGCAAGTATAAGGTAAAAAACTTAACCTTAATTGAATTTAAGAAAATTAGGTCAAGAGTTTGAGCGTGCGCTCAAACCCTTAAAGTAATAAAGCACTTAAGCTTCTAATTGGAATGGGTATACTGATCCTAAACTAAGTAACTGGGTTAACTCATCAAGCGCTTGATAGCTTTCGGTTAGTAAAGCTGGGTCTGCAAAGTCGTTAGCGCCGAGTTTATCGCGGTAATGGCGAGTAGCCCAGTCACATAATTGGGTATATTTTTCGTCATTTAAAATAACATCAGGGTTTACTGCTGCTAATTCATGGCTATTAAGCGCCACGCGTAAACGTAAACAAGCGGGCCCACCACCATTTTGCATACTTTGGCGTAAATCAAAAAACTGCACTTGGTTTATGGGGTTATCGGCAATAATAAGCTCTTCAATGTAGGCTTTTACAGCAGGATTACGCTGGCACTCTTGTGGGGCAACCAGCAGCATTGCATCGTCATTCATGCTAACCAGTTGGCTATTAAATAAATAGCTACTAACAGCATCTTGAATACTCACTTTGCTAGTTGGCACTTCAATAATATACAGTTGTTTGTTACCTACGTAGGCTTCGCGGATATCGTCTAGTGCTTGCGTTTGATTTAAAAACGCCTGTTGATGGCATAATAAAACATTGGCGTTACCTACAGCAATTACATCATTATGGAACACCCCTTGGTCAATCACATCAGGGTTTTGTTGTAATAGTATTTGGCTGGTATCTTTTATATTGTGCAATCGACAAATGGCTTCAGACGCTTCCAAAGTTTGCCTTGCTGGGAATTTAGCTGGCTTAACCAGTTTACTGTTAAAGGCACTTGCACCAAATACAAATAACTCTAAACCTGTTTCACCGTGACTGTCGCATAAACGAGTATGGTTTGCTGCACCTTCATCACCAAAAAAACCTTGCTCAGGTAAGTGTGTATGATGTGCAAAGTATTGTTCGTTACTAAACATTGCTTTAAGCAAACGTGTCGTCGTATTTGGCTCTAATGAACGATGAAATTTATTATTAAGATTTGCCGCAGTAAAGTGTACTTTGCCATCGTTGGTATCAGGGGAGGGAGATACTGTAGCAGCATTAGCTGTCCACATGGCAGAGGCTGAGTAACAGGCGCGTAACAAAATAGGGTCGGCTTTAAAAGCTTTATTAATGACTTGCGCATCGTTGCCAGTAAATCCTAAACGGCGTAATACATTTAAATCAGGGCGAGCATGAGGAGCAAACACCCCTTGGGTTAAGCCTTTATCATGCATGGCTTTCATTTTAGCCAGGCCCTGCAATACAGCTTCTTGCGGATTTGAAAAACTCGCCGCGTTATTTAACGAAGCAACATTACCATACGACAAACCTGCGTAGTTGTGAGTAGGGCCGACTAAGCCGTCAAAATTAACTTCTAAAGCATGCATATACGTTCCACTAGCCAATTAAATAGTCTTTTACAATACAACGCTATGGGGTAGCTTGCAAAGTCTGTTTAAAAATAGTTCAACGAGAGTACATTCGTTCTTTTTCACTGGTGGTATGCGTATTTGTAGGCTCATTTACTTGCCACACTGTGATATCTAAGCGCCATAAAAAATAAAGAGTGTTGTATAAATTAGACATAAGTTTTTCCTTGGTGTTGCTAACGTCATTAAGGGAGTAGGAAGAAGTATGCCAACTGTTAATTGAATATTTTATGAATAATAATCAATAAGTTAATTTTTTATAACTAAACTATAAAAAGCGTAAGCACCACATTGGATAAATTTACACTAGGTTTGCACTAACTTGGGACTGTCTTTAGCATCGACACTTTCATCTTCAGTCTGGGTGCTTAAGTCGCTAACGATTAAATCGAGTAACTGCATTAATTGCTGTGCTTGGTTAGTGTCGATACTGTCAAATTTACAGAAAATTGTTTTTGGAATATCAGCAGCTTTAAGTTTTAAAGATTGGCCGGTGTGAGTCAATTGCACCAAACGCTTACGCTTATCGTGTTCGTCCTTTATAACGTTAAGCAATGACTTGCTGGTCATCTTTTTTAATATTTGAGTAAGCGCGCCACCATCAATTGCGGTTTTATCTATTAACTCAGCGATGGTTACTTCATCTTGTTCCCACAGCGCCATCATAACAACATACTGAGGATAGGTAAGGTTAAGCTCTGCTAGAGGCTCCCGATAGGCACGGGCTATGCTGTTAGACGCCATATATAAACGATGGCATAACTGATTTTTTAATTTTAACTGTTCAAACGACATCGCATTACCCTTCATTTCAAGATAGCTTATTTTAATTTGCATGCAAAGTAATTGCAATAAGAATTTAATTGCCTTATTATTTTGCGTGCAAAGTAATTAATTTGAAAATTTTAAATCTTAGGAGTTCACTATGAATGTATTACAAAATGTAGCTTATACAGCAAAAGCAACGGCAACAGGCGGACGTGAAGGCGTTGCTAAATCAGATGACGGTCGTTTAGATGTTAACTTATCAACGCCTAAAGGGTTAGGTGGTGACGATGGGCAGGGCACTAATCCAGAGCAATTATTTGCAGCAGGTTATGCAGCGTGTTTTATTGGCGCACTTAAATTTGTAGCCGGTAGCGAAAAAGTTGCTTTACCAAGCGATACTTACATTAACTCAGAGGTATCTATTGGTGCCATTGATGGCGGTTTTGGCATTGCGGTAAAACTGGCCGTGTCATTAGGTGGTATGGATAAAACAGCCGCCCAAGAGCTGGTAAATAAAGCGCATCAAGTATGTCCATATTCAAATGCAACACGCGGCAATATTGAGGTAGAACTTTCAGTTATTTAATCTATCCCTTTATATGGTTTATAAAAACACGTCATGAGTGATCATCGCGTGTTTTTTTATTTGCTACTATACCTCTAAAACTCAACATGAATTAAAAAAATAGATAATTCCACTTTACAACAGTGGGTGCTGTACTCGATTCACTTAAAATTGAATTTAGTAAAATAACGACGTTACCAGCGGTGCTAAAACACATCCACACTTATTGTAATTTGGCTCAAGGCATAGAAGTTTAATAACTGTAGTGAAAGTGTTGCAGGAAAAGGCTGCTATTGAATGCGACTCAATGCTTAACATTCTGCTAATACCCAAATGACTGAAAGTTTAACCCTGAAAGGTCAACAGACCCTAGTCATGAAATTTACCATTGCTATCATGAGTGGATAAGCGGTGTTATGGCTCGCTCAGGAATAGCTTGTTGACCCATACACAAAAACCCCTAAAGTAACAAGAAAGTCGGCCGATAGATTAGTTGTTATCGGAGAGTTTGCTGATTTTTTGCCACATTGGCAATCAATACCTCTTTAGATAGCTATCTTAATTGATAAATCTGTAAAAGTGATACGGTAACATTTTATATTATATAGCTGATGCAACTGGCCGACTGGTTGGAACAGTATTCTCATGATTAGTGTATAAACTATATGGATTAAAGCCTTGCCTGTGGATAGGTGTTTGCTTGTTGTTGTGCTAATAACCCAGCGGCGAAATGAGCAAAGTTAAATGGTAGTTGGTTATGAGGTTACGTTATTCAGGCTAATTTAAAACATTTAATAAAATGTTATTTAAATTGGTCTAAACTAAAAAATAAATAAGTAAAGCAAGGTAGTTATAAATGCGGGAAATAGCGTTAGCAAAAAAGTTATTGTGGATAAGCGTCGGAAGTATACTTTTAACGGTGGTACTATTTTCAGGCATACTGTGGTCTAAACTCTCATCGAGTAATGCGAATACTTCTGCTGAGGCCGAAACTTTAATTGTAAATGAGGTGGATGGTCGATTAACAGCAAATGCAGCCGCCTATGGTGAGAAAATCGCTGCCTTTATTAATGAAGCTTACCGAATACCCTTTTCGCTTGGTAGCATTTTAGAAGATGCCGACAAAGCCTCAATAGAACGTGACTCAGTTGTTTCTTTAAATCGCTCGTTATTAGAAAGTAACGATGTTATTTCTTCTATATATTCTCAGTTTGAACAAAACGGCTTTGATGGTAAAGATAGCGAATTTACTCAAGGCTATGATCACTCTGTTGCCGGTGCTGGAACATTAGAAATTTATTTCACTAAAAACAGTAATGGCTTGGTTGAACAACAGGTCGTTGAAGACGCGGCAGAAAAATACGCGGATAAAATAAATGAATTTGGTTTACGTGAGGCAGAGTGGTACTTGTGTGCTAAAGACAAGTTAAAACCATGCATTATGGAACCCTACTTATATGAGATAACACCGGGTTACTCAGAAATGATGACTTCACTTGTTGTACCCGTTATTAAATCAGGCAAGTTTGTTGGTGTAACTGGGGCTGATATTACCTTACCTGTATTTCAAAAGTTAACAGAAGAGCTTTCAAATGCGCTTTACAATGGCAAAGCAAAAGTAACGTTACTTAGCCATTTGGGCTTAATTGTTGGTACCAGTCATTATAAAGAAAAATTAGGCCGTCCACTGAAAGAAGCTGTTAGCGCTAAAAGTTATGAAAGTTACAAAGCACTAAAAGGCACTAAAGGAATTAACAAGCAAGCCGCAGAAATAATGGTGTCTTACCCAATTGAAATTAAGCTTGCTGATGTGAAATGGATGCTGCTAATTGAAGTACCCGCGGAACTTGCTTTTGAGGGGCCAATTCAATTAACTGCAGGCATGTCTGAGGCAGCAAAAGAGCTGGGTGTGATTATTTTGATCACCGGTACTGTGATTGCGGTATTGGCATTTATAGTAATGAAGCTCGTTGTAGGTAGTGTTGTAGCGCCACTGCAGCAAATTCAGGAACGCGTTGACAACTTAGCAAGCTCTGAAGGCGATTTAACTCAAACTCTGCATGTGGATACTCACGCTGAATTGATTGCACTAGCTGGAGGGTTTAATAAGTTTTTATCAAAACTTCGTGAATTGATCAGTGAGCTAAAAGCGGTCTCAGATCAAACCAAACACCAAGGTGAGGTTACTTCGAACATTGCGGTAGAAACCAAGCACAATGTGCAAGCACAGTTTAAAGAAATTGAAAGTGTGGTTACTGCAATGAACGAAATGAGCGCGACAGCACTTGAAGTGGCAAAAGCTTCAGAGCAATCGGCGCAACAAGCAGATGAAATTAATACCCTAGTGGTAAGTAGCGAATCGAGCTTATCATCAGCTATGACGCAAGTTAAAACCATGTCAGAGGAAATTAAAGAAGCTAATCAGGCGGTAGAGAAAGTAGCATCGCGTAGTAATGATATTACCCAAATACTTGATGTGATCCGAACTATCTCTGAACAAACTAACTTACTAGCGCTAAACGCAGCTATTGAGGCTGCGCGAGCAGGGGAGCACGGACGTGGTTTTGCCGTTGTTGCTGATGAGGTTAGAGCTTTAGCATCTAAAACGCGTTCATCAACCGATGACATTAGTAGTTTAATCGACAGCTTACTTTCAGAAGTGGGTAATGCATCAACTGTTATTGAAAAAGGTGTAGTACGCGCTGAAACTGCAGTAGATGAAACCTCAACGGCTTTTGATGCACTGCACAGTGTGGTTGTGAAAGTAGATGAAATAACCAATCAAATTACCCATATTGCAACGGCTGCAGAAGAACAAAGCCTAGTCACCGAAGAAATAAATCGCAACTTGACAATAATTTCTGATGCCGCCTCACAGCTTTCAGATTTATCTGCTCAGGCAGGCGACAGCAGTGAAGAGCTGAATAAACTGGTTGCGCAGCAAGACTCTGAACTTAATAAATTAAAAACCTAGACGTCAAACTTTGTTTTTAAATTAAAAAGGCAGCTAATTTAGATTAGCTGCCTTTTTATTTTCGGCTAAAGACTTTTCATGAGTGAAAACATGTTTTCGATCATTGGTTTGGCTAAATGCTCTACGTTTGGTCGATTAAAATAATTACGTAAGCCAGTAAATTGTATTTGGAAAAAACGAGCATAATCTATAGCGGCAATATTTCCGCTTAGCTCTTTATCAGCTATAGCGAGTGTAAATAGTTCAGTAAGGTAATGTTCAAAGTCTATCATTAGCTCTACACTGATTTGGTAAAGATAACTGTCTTTCTCAATGAACTCATTATTAGCTTTTACTAACATGCAGATAGCACTTGGAGTATTACTTTTTGAGGAGATAACAACATACTCTACAAAATCTTGAAGTGCGTCAAGAATACTGCTGCATGATACTAAACGCTCATTTATTAAGCTTTGCATTTGCTTGGCATAGTTTTTTATCGCTTCACAATATAAACCTTCCTTAGAGCCAAATGCCGCATAAATGCTGCCAGGACGCATGTTAATTGCATCTTGTAAATCGCGAGTGGATGTAGCATGAAAGCCCTTCTCCCAGAATAATTGACTAGCGGCACGAACAACTTGCTCGCGTTCAAATTTAGCTTTATTGGCCATAATAGTTTCTATTAAATTGAGCGACTGTTCAATTTTAGCTTGAGCAGTCGCTCAAAATCAAATAGTATGTGTTTCGAAGTTAGTTAATTACATTAATTTATTGGAGCAGAACATGGCAGAATTTACGTTATATACTCAAGACAACGCACCTGAAGAATCAAAATCGCTTATGGCTGATTCAGTAGCAGCATTTGGTATGGTGCCAAACCTTCATGCAGTAATGGCAGAAGCACCTACGCTTCTTAAAGGCTACCAAGTACTGCACGACTTATTTCAAAAAACATCGTTTAACGCAGAAGAACTAACAGTGGTATGGCAGTCAATTAATGTTGAGCACGAATGCCATTACTGTGTACCAGCACACAGCGCAATTGCCGCTTCAATGAAAGTTGATCAAGGTATTGTTGATGCATTGGTTAATGAAACGCCACTTGCAGATGCAAAACTTGAAGTACTTCGTGAAACAACGCTTGCAATGACACGCAATCGCGGCGTAATTAGCAATGAGCAAATTGAGAAATTTTTTGCAGTAGGTTACGGTAAACAGCAACTGCTAGAAATAATTGTTGGTTTATCGCAAAAAGTAATGAGCAATTACACTAATCACCTAGCTGATACACCCGTTGACGAACCATTTAAAAAATTCGCAAAATAATAGCGGTTTTATAAATAACAAAGGCAGCCTAGGCTGCCTTTTGAGTTTTAAGACCAAAGTTACTTAAATTTAACGGTTTTTGTACTGCGAGTATAAATACGCTGTTCCGGTTTAGTCCATTCTCCTTTTTTTAAATAAGAGGTAGAAACAACAAACTGTTGATCTTTAAATTCACTGGTTGATTTAACTTTAGTGATCCCTTCTTTGCTACCAGTAACATCTTCGTAAGCCACAAATTGCGTTGGGCTCAGCACTTTCATGACGCCTTTAGTATAAAAACCAGCTGTTGTGAAGTAATAGAAAACCAGTGACTGTTTTTTACGATCATAGAAAATCATTGACTCCCCTCCATACTCACCCTCATTAATCGAGTGTGAAGTACGAATGGCTTTACCATTAAGTGCGCGCTGCCAATTACTGACATCTTGAATGCTTGGCTGACCTGTTTCGGTATTGAAATCCGCTTGCCATGTGCCTAAGTAAGGCGTAAATATCGCAAGTTCTGGCGCTAGTAAGTCTGCTTCATTATTTGCTTGAATACTAAATATAGATAGTGATAACAGCAGCATCGCGGCCTTTAAATATGTCATAATTTAACCTAAGTGTTTTTTAATTATTTTCATTATAGGCGATTATTTTTGATAAAAAGTACCTTAATTATATTTTCGAGTATGTTTATAGCTGCAATATGGCTTGCTTATTTAAATCATAAAATTGAGATGTTCATACCGATCTATATTTCATTACTCAGTGGTATTACTTTTTTATATTATGCCTGGGATAAACGAAAAGCAGTGCAGTCGAATCGTAAACAAGTAAGTCGTATACCTGAGCGACATTTACATCTCTGTGCTCTATTAGGAGGGTGGCCAGGCGCACTTATCGCGCAGCAAGCTTTACGGCATAAGTCAAAAAAGCGCGTATTTATAGTGGTATTGTGGTTGTGTATAACGGTGAATTTAAGCTTGGGCGGTTATATTTGGTATGTTTATTATTAATGTTAAAATGCCTTTATTTAAAAAGGCATTTTACTGCATTAAACAGTCTATTGCGCAGATTGACTTGATTGTTTTTCATCGAGCTCTATGGTTAAGATAGTTTTTTTATCAACCGTTATCCATTTTCTATAAGTAATATAACCTGCCTTACTTACTTCAATATCATATTTACCTGCATCTAGTTCAATAGCATCTTGATACACAGGCACTATATTCATTATACGAACTCTAGAGTCGGCTGGGTTAGTGATAACCGTAAGTGATATTGGTGCATTTTCTTCGCTCATTTGAGGAGTTGGCTCAATAACAACATCTTCAGTTTTGTTTGTTTTAGATGTTGCTGAACAGCCAGTGAGTATGAGTGCTGCAGCTAGCAAGCTTAAATTTTTCATAGGTACTCCATAAATTATAAAAAGTCTAAATATGTAAAATCTTGGCGGAGTGTATGGTGATATGAATGCACTCGTCGTCCTTGACTTTGTTGTCTGTATTTTGATTTTAGTCTAATAGCTATGCAATCGTTATTCAATCACTGCTGTGTTATTTTTGAACAATAAATAAACGCATTTTTTAGAGCATTTTGTCTAACGACTGAGTAATCGCTTCACTTTTTTCAACTAAACGTTCAGCGGCTTTATACATTCTTTTTTTCATTAAATCGTTTGCTGTACTGATGTAACGTCTCGACAATTCTTTTCTCAACGAAATTAAAAGTGAGAAGTCATCCGGTAATGCTGTTGATTCAGATTTAATAAATTCTTCGAATTCCATTAAAGCTTTATGATCTTCTATTGTTTCTAACTGAGCAGAGAATCGTTGAAACTTAGGACCATAAAACACCACGGCATCGGCACGAGGAAAGTCTGCCTGTTCGCCTAAATTAATCTTTTGCTGATACGCAGTTAATGCATTAATAGCAGATTCTCGCTGCATTAAATTTGCTAGTAACTCATCCGCTTTTTTGTTGTTTGTAAAAACGATTTTACCCACGTTTAAGAGAACTTTTTGGGTGATCACATCGTCACTTTCTATCGCGGTATTTAACGCAACTGTAAAATTATCAAAGTGAAGATCTGTAGGCTGATAACGGTAAGTTTTATCAACTTCTTTTAAGTCAAAAATCAAGTGGGCAATACTATTTGGCTGCTCTTCGTTATAACGCGACTGTTCGAGTAATAAATCGATTCTGGCTGTAATATCAAAAATAATTGATTGGCGTTCCCTAAGCACACTTTCTAATTGCATTGATAGTTTTTCTGAGTCAGGGTAATAACTTAATGCATCAGAGTAAACGGCTATAATTTTATCGAAATCTTTAAATTTACGACCAGCGATATTATTAAACTGATTAGCTTCATCGTTAAAGCTCTCTAATATGCTTTGCTGGTTTGATCTTAGTAACCCTTGTTTAAGCACTTCATATTGTGGCGGGATTTGTTCAAGTTTGTTTAAAATTGTTGGCCCCTGCCAAGACATCCACGCTTCTACTTGTTGATTAATTGCTTTGGCATTATCGAGTTGTGCCTGTAATTGTTTAGTATTATCTGAGTTTGAGTAATAGTTTTGCGTAATCAAAGCAATAATGGCTATACTCGCTGCTGTAGCAAAAATAGCAGGGTTTAAGTTTGTTGTAAGACTTTTTAAAATGGGCTCTAATGATTCAAGCCTTTGATTCGCATTTAAAACTAATGCTTTATTTAAATTGTTCCACAAAAGAATAGGGCAGTTACTTGGTTTTTTCACTGTTGTGTTTTTAGGAACTTTATCTGCAGCAATACGGTTAAATGGGTGTTTACTGCTGAGAAGTTCATAAGCAATGCATGCAAAAGAAAATACATCGTCTTTTACTGATGCTTCACTACCCTTTAATTGTTCAGGACTTGCATATGTTGGGGTGTAGCCGCCAATTGTTGCCAGTTCACTGTCATTTTTTACAGCGTATTGATCGTCTAAGCTTTTGTGTTTGGCAATACCAAAGTCAAGTACTTTAAGGTTACCGTTAGAATCAAAAATAATATTTGAAGGCTTGAGGTCATTATGAATGACGCCACGCGAGTGGGCATATACAAGAGCGCCAGTTAATTGCTTTAAAATAATTTTTGCTTTTTTAAACGCTAAGCCAGAGGGTTTGTTTCGTTTAATAATTTGTTCTAGTGTTTCCCCTTCAATTAACTCCATAGTGACATAATATAGATCGCCGTCAGAGTCTGCTGAGTACACTTTGACAATACTTGGGTGGGAAAGCTGTTGCGTTTTTGCTGTTTCATCTTTTAGTAGTGAGATAGCTTCTTCAGAGCTTGAGAATTCTTCTTGAAGTACTTTAATTGCTACCGATGCTTCTGAGCGATTACCGTTTTCTAAAAAAGTATCGCGCGCCCGATAGATATAACACATCCCGCCTTGGCCAATCAGCTCTTCAATTAAATAGCGGCCAGATATTTTTTTGCCAAGTAGATTTTGCTTGCGAATGTTTGACGTTTTTTTTGCGTTTGAGTCTAGGGAAGCAATCTGAGTTTTATCGTTGTGATCATTAGTACTGCTCATAAAAAATCCTTTTATTGTGTTAAGTTAAATAATTACAAAGGTAAATATTCTCTGCTTATCTATCAATTTTCCCTCTGATATGAGCATGTATTTTACAAAAATATACAATTATAGCAATGCCTGAATGACATATTATTGTTGGTAAATTTCCCTTACTGTAAATTGAAAAAGTCGGTTTAAAGCTAGAAGGAGTCTCTAAGAAGGCTATTTTCGGTCTAGTTATAAAGCATTACGGTAAAATATTTCATCGCTGTATAATTTGTTTATCAAACGTCTTGTTTTAGAGACAAAATCAATAGGGCAATATTTTCTTGTGTTAATTTCAATGTTGACAATAGTTTCGCTTCTACTTTATCCTGTTCACAATAATGATATAAGGGACTGACTTATCAAATGGAACTGATACTAAACATCACTAGTTATCACAGACTTTCACCTGAAATAGAAGCCACTAAAACTGTAACAGATTCATTAACTTTTGGTCGCTCTGAAGCGTGCGATTGGCACTTACCTGATCCCGAAAAAATAATCTCAAGTAAACACGGCATAATAGAAAAAGAAGGTGACTCTTTTTACGTATACGATAATTCAACCAATGGATTATTTATTAATTTTGCCGTAGCGCCGCTCGGTCAAGGCAACAAACAACGTTTGTCAGACAGTGACGTGTTAACCATTGGCGATTTTCAAGTCAGTGTGGTGCTAACATCAGCTCAACAAGCCGATGTGAGTAATTCTGCTCCAAGTCATTTTCAATCAGTAGATGCTTTAGCTGCGCAAAATTCTCAACCGTCTGAGCAGTCTATACCTTCATTCGATGACTCGATTATGAATGAGTCGATGCCTGAAATATCAGTGACTGCGCAGCAACAAACTGATAATCATATTCCGGAAGACTGGGATGAATTAACGCGCCTTATGAATACCGATGATTTTGACATTGGCAATAATGTTAGCAATTCATCAGCACCTGTTGATACCCCTGCGCCTATTCAAGAACCCCCCCGTTCAAGTAGCCACGCTAATGAGCATAAGCCTGAGATACAGTCTGCACCAGTAAAAAACGTGGTTCAAAGTGACAAGGCGTTATCAGGTGCGTTTTTAAAAGGGTTGGGGATTAAAGATGAACTTAAAAATTCGTTAGATAATGAAAAGCTGTGGTTTGAAATGGGCCAAGGGCTTAATTTATTGCTCACTGAGCTTATGGAATCTTTACGTCAACGCGCTATTGTAAAAAACAAATTAAGATTGAATCATACGATGTTTCAGGCTGAGCAAAACAATCCATTAAAATTTTCTGCCAACATTGATGACGTTATTCAGAACTTGTTCATAAAAAATAGTGCAAGCTTTCTGTCTTCGAATGAATCTATTAAAGAAAGCTTTATAGACACACGTAAGCATGAGCATGCATTACTCGCTGGTGCAGATGGCGTGTTAAAAGGGATGTTGTCGCAGGTTTCTCCCATGCAAATTAATCAACAGGCAAACGATAATTCTAACGTGTTAAAAATTATCCCTGGTCAAATAGAGTCTAAATGCTGGAAGTTATATCAAAGTTTATATGATGATATTTCTCAGGAAGTGAACACTAAAGGCGCCATGGCAATGTCTGATGATTTTTTAAAGGCATACAACGATCGAATCAAAGAAACGCACTAGAAAGGAAAGTAAATAATGTACAAAGTTAAGCTCTACTTATTGAGTTTTAGTTTACTATTTTTGGTTATGGGATGTACTACGATGAATAAAATCGTACCTCCTTCTACCGATCTGATCATTAATGTATCTAAAAATGTTAATCCAGATACGTCAGAACGTCCTTCTCCAGTGGTAATGAAAATTTTTGAGCTTAGCTCAAGAACTATTTTTGACACGCAGGACTTTTTTAGCTTGTACGACACACCAGAAAAAATCCTCGGACCTGACTTATTAAAAAAAGATGAATTAGAACTTCAGCCTGACTCAATACAACAATATAAAATGAGCCTTAATCGTAATACTCGTTACGTTGGGGTTGTTGTTGCTTATAGAAATATAGATCAAGCAAGGTGGAGAGCGGTTATAGAAGTTGACCCTACCGGCTATGACGATATCAATGTTAATGTAGAAGCAATTGCGACATACATGAGAGAGCAATAAAAAAGGATTTTTAAAAATGGGTGATAACACTCGTGTTGCTTGGACTGAAGGAATGTTTTTAAGACCTCAGCACTTTCAACAAGCAGATAAATATATTTCTAATGTTATCAAGCAAGTATGCAGTGGCAATCTTGCTGATCCGTGGGGAATAATCGATATAAGTATTGATAATGAATTGCTTAACAGCGGGCAGTTTGCTGTAGACGCATTATCAGCAATCACTCCAGATTTATTACCAATAGATATGCCTCAATCAACATCATTACCTGAACCGCTAGTGGTTAATAAAGATGTTTTTGATGAGATTGTTTATCTTGCTATCCCTGCGCTAAAAAATAGCGGGATTAATATATCTTCAGCCGACGATAACACCGTTACTCGGTATAAGCTCAATGACTTGTCAGTGAGTGATGATTTATTAGGGGCACAATCTCAGGAAATTATTCAAGTTGCGAAAGTGTATAGCAAATTGATGCTGTCTTCTGATGATCATTCAGGCTATATCGTATTACCTTTAGCTAGAATTATAGATGTGAGTAGTGAAGGGCAAATAAAGTTAGATGCTAAGTATATTCCTCCTTCTTTAAAAGTAGGGCAATGCAAACCTTTATCAGGGCTGGTCAGAGAAATTGGCTCAATGATTAAGCAGCGCGCTGAAAGTATAGCCGCTAGGCTCAGTCAAGGCTATGCAGGGAGTACCTCAGTTGCAGATTTTATCATGCTGCAAACACTAAATAAGTATGATGCGATATTTAATAACTTGCTTAGTGTCAATAGCTTACACCCTAATGTATTTTATAGTCGTTTAATTGAGCTTGCGGGCGAGTTGTCAACTTTCAGCACAGCTAATAAGAGGGTACCTAAATTACCTAATTATGATCATACTAATTTAGGACAGGTATTTAATGAAGTGGTTAACTTTTTATACCAATCGTTAAGCCATGTTATTGAACAAACAGCAACTGAAATTAAACTTGAGCAAAGTAAATTTGGTATTTCTTTTGGTGCGTTAAAAGACAAGTCAATTCTCAATTCAGCTCAATTTGTTTTAGCAATCAAAGCAAGTGTGCCACATGAAGAATTAAGAAAAATTCTGCCTTCGCAAATAAAAATTGGCAGTGTAGAAACTATTCGAGATCTGGTAAATAACCAAATTCCAGGTATTACGATTAGCAATTTACCAACAGCACCAAGACAAATTCCTTATCATGCTGGTTTTCATTATTTTGAATTAAATAGGCATGGTGAACATTGGGATAAATTACGTTCCAGCGGGGGAATTGCTATTCACCTCTCAGGAAATTACCCAGAGCTACAACTAAGCCTTTGGGCGATAAGAACTTAACTTTTTAAAAGGAAGAGTTTCAATGGACGAAACCATTATCAAACCTCGCCCAGGTCGATTAGGGCGAAATACGCCAAGTAGTAATCCGGCACAAAATGATGCTGATAAAACAGTGATGTCGGTCGAGCCACCTTCTTCAAAGCCATTAGGTAGTAACAAAGTATCGATATTTAAAAATCCTTTGTTAGAAGCAGCAACCGATTGTTTTTCTCTTGTAATTTCAATTAATCAATCGCTTGAAATGAGCAACCTCGCAGCGCTTAAACATCGTTGTGTTGAGGCAATCAAACGATTTGAAGTGGAAGTTCGCAATCAGCACTTATCAAAAGAAGTGATCAATAATTCGCGCTATTGTTTGTGTGCCATTCTTGATGAGTCTGTATTGAACTCAAAGTGGAGTTCAATGGAATGGGCAGATGAAAGTCTACTTTCTACTTTTCATAAAGAAACATTTGGCGGTGAATATTTTTATACGTTACTTGATTCAGGCTTAGGTCAACCAGAAAGAAATCAACAGTTTTTAGAGTTGCAATATCACTGCTTAAATTTAGGGTTTAAAGGTAAATATCGCCTAGGTGCCGGCGGTGATACAAAAATCGAAGAATATCGTTCACAACTTTATCATTTATTAAACCAACTTAATGGGCCAATTAACAACAAGCTGTCTCCAAACTGGAAGCAAAGAGTAGCAGCCGGTGTTGAACTGAGAAATCAAGTTCCGCTATGGGTTATATTTTCTGTATTGGGGCTAATATTATTGATGATCTATTTATCAATAAATATGAAACTAAATAATGATGTTGTTGCGATTAATGAAAAGCTAGCCGGTATTCACCCCTTAGCAGTCAACCAGACGGTTGATAAAAAAGATCAGCAATTACGTGTCCTTGAACAGTTGTTGCAAACAGAAATTAAAATGGGGATTGTTGCCGTTGCTAAAACCTCAGATGGGATCCGCATTACAATCAACAGTGAAAACTTGTTTAAGCAAGGAGACGCGCAACTTCTCCCTTCATTCCAGCCTATTTTAGAAAAGTTAGCGTTAAGTCTAGAAGGAACTAAAGGGCGAGTCCTCATAACAGGTCATACAGATGATTTACCAATTAGTACTGATACGTACCCTTCTAATTGGCATCTATCTTTAGCCAGAGCAACACAAGTTGCTAATTTAATGGCTAAAAGCACCAACTTGAGCGGTCGTCTATGGCCAGAAGGAAAGGGCGCAGCAGAGCCTATCGCCAGCAATTCAGATTCAGCTTCTCGGTCGTTAAACCGCAGAATTGAAATCGATCTATTATTTTAATGAGGCTGTAATGAGTTTCTCACAAAAATTTAAGAAAATAACCTACGCACTAACGTCTCGAACCGCTATATTAATTATCGGTTTTTTAGCCTTATCATTATTAATTTGGTTTGGTGGTCCTTTAATTGCAGTGGCCGATTATGTTCCGCTTGCCGGTGTCGCAGCAAGACTATTAACTATTTTATTGATAGTACTCGTTTTTTCAGTAACCAAAATTTATCGCCTTATGCAGCAAAGCAAACGTGATGAAAAAATGGCAGATGAGTTAATAGATAATAACGATGCAAACAGTAGTGAAGTTAACGAAGAAATAACCACTCTAAAAACCAGAATGAATGAAGCCATAGATTTACTCAAAGACGTAAAACTATTTAAAGGTAAAAATATATACCAATTGCCTTGGTATATTATGATTGGTCCACCTGGCGCAGGTAAAACAACGGTTATTCATAACTCAGGCCTAGATTACCCATTAAAGGATAAGCTTGGGGTTGATTTAGTGCATGGTGTTGGTGGTACGCGCAATTGTGATTGGTGGTTTACCAATAAAGCGGTATTAATCGACACCGCAGGGCGTTATACAACGCAAAGTAGCCACGCTAAACACGACTCTAGAGCATGGGAAGGCTTTCTCGGCTTACTAAGAAAGCATCGCCCATTGCGCCCTATAAATGGGGTAATGATCAGTATGGGGATTTCTGAACTTATGAGTCAGACCAAAACTGAGCGAAATCTTCATGCGCGTGCTATAAAACAACGCCTTCAAGAATTACAAAACCAGCTTGGTATGACATTTCCCGTCTATGTTATTTTTTCTAAAGTAGATTTAATTGAAGGATTCAGAGAGTTCTTTGGCGAACTTACTGAGGAAGAATGTGAGCAAGTTTGGGGGATCACCTTTGAGCTTGATTTAGACAAAGATACCCAAGTCGATGCATTCAATAAAGAATTCCACGCTTTAATTTCTAAACTTACAGAGATGTTAAACCGTCGATTGATCAATGAACGTAATGAAGCTATTCGAGCTAAAATCTTTGAGTTCCCCAGACAATTACGTGTGTTACAAGGCGTTGCTGATGACTTCTTGAAAGAGATTTTTACTCCTAACGCTTATGAAGAGTTACCTATGTTTAGAGGCGTGTATCTAACCAGCGCCACTCAAGAGGGTACCCCTTCGAGCTTTTTAAATGATGCAAGTGCAGATAAAACCGATTACATAAACCAATCTAAAAGCTTTTTTATTAAAAACGTTTTAGAGAGCGTTATTTTCCCTGAGCAAAACTTAGCAAGCACTAACAAACACCATGATAAACAGAATAAGTGGCTTCGAATTGCTAGTGTGTCACTTGCGTGTATTGCTTTGTTCGGTTTTTCAATTTCTTGGTATTTCAGCTTTGCGTGGAATAGCAACTTAATTGATGCAACAGATGAAGCAGTTGCCACGTACCAAGAACTAGACTCATCTTCTTTTGATAGAAATAATCTACTGGTACTAAATGACAGACTAAATGCATTAAGAAACTTGCCAGCAACCAATGCTCAGTTAATTGATCCTGAAGATGCATCTTCAGTTGGCTTTAATAAGCTTACTGAAATTAAAGAGTCTTCTGCTAATGCTTACAAACGTTCTTTGCAAACCTATTTAGAGCCCTTCATTGCAAACACGTTAATAAAGGAAATGGAGGCTCACCCAGAGCACCTTAGCTATTTATATGAAACGCTCAGATGCTACTTAATGCTATTTAAACCTGAATATTTTGAAAGTGAAGATATTTCCGTTTGGTTTAGTGCATATTTAGATAGAAATTTGCCTGGTGATTTGAACATGCAGACGCGTAATGAGTTGATGAATCATATTGCTGCGTTGTTAAAAGAGGGCGTAACACAAACCGAAATAGATAATCAGGCGGTTCGCGTAGCTCGTGCAGAACTCACTAAACTACCGATTGCAGAAAGAGCATACCAGCGACTTCAAGCTGATTTTCTTGATAGCAGTATTCCGCCTTTCAGATTAACCGATATTATTAGCTTTGAAAGTGCGCAAAAATTTACTTTTCGTAATAATGGTGATTTAACGCGCAGTATTCCGGGGCTATACACTTTTAACGGTTTTCATGGCATTTTTAATATTGAAAAAGGAAAAATGCTTGGCAACTTAATGGCCAGTAGCTGGGTGTATGGTCAAGAAGCCTCTGGCACGTATGATATTTCTAAAGCAGAGATAGAAAAGAAGCTAGAGCAACGTTACTTTCAAGATTATATCTATTATTGGCAGTCGTTTTTAGATGACTTGAGTCTTAATCAATACAGCTCACCTGCTGAGGGTGTGAATATTACTGATGTATTAGCAGGCTCAGAAGCGCCAATAAAAAATATCATCAATGCAGTTAAAAAGAATGTTCAACTAACTAAGCTACCTGTTTCTGAAAATCAAAAAGTCGCAGGGGATATTGCGGCTAATGCAGCTAAAGTTGCGATGCAAACGAAAGCAAATCGAATCAAACGCTTCTTACCTGACGAAGCGCCTAAGTTTGAGGTACAGCTACCGGGCTATCAAGTCGAAGAGGCGTTTGAAGATATTATCGATATAGACATTCAGCAGCTTGATAATATTCAGAAAAACTTAAGAGAGTTGAATATTTATCTAACTAAACTTGATAGAGGTGATCAGCTTAAATACTCAATTAAAGATCAAATAAGTGGTAAGAGTAAACCGAGTTTTATTCGCCAATTAGAGTACCAAAGTAGTGATTTGCCTTATCCGTTTAATAGTTGGTTGCTTGATATAAGTAGAGATACTAGCAACATCACCAAAAATAGTGCTAACAGACATTTAAATGAAATTTGGAAAAGCAAAGTGTTGCGCGAGTATAACGCGGCAATTGTGGGGCGTTACCCATTTGCTCCGCAGGCAGAAAAAGAAGTCAGCATTAAAGACTTTACTCGCTTCTTTGGCCCCAATGGCACCATAGATAACTTTTTTAATAGCTATGTAGCTCCGAGTGTGGACATGAGCTCTAGCCCGTGGAAATTTGAAAAAGATATTGGTATTAGCAATAACACCTTAAAAATGTTTGAGCACGCTTTCAAAATTCAAACCGCATTTTTTGAACGTGGTAGTGACACACCCCGAATTGAGTTTGGCTTACGTACTTTTAATTTAGATAAAACGGTATCTAGTTTAATGATTGAAATTGATGGCCAGTCAATGATTTACCGTCATGGTCCACTCAAGGTTACAAACTTTGTATGGCCTGGCGCCAGTGGCCAAAGTAAAACTCGCGTTGTGTTTACGCCGCCAAACGGTGGGCGTTCAATTAACACAACTTATCAAGGCGAGTGGTCACTTTATCGAATGCTAGATGAGCTCAGTGAAAAGCGCAGCAAAACACGTCAAGATCTAGAGTTACATTTCTCTTTGATGGGGAACAACGCAAAAGTAGAATTACTGCCTAGCTCAATCAGGCATCCGTTTTGGAACAGCAGTGTAGAGAAGTTTTCATGTCCGACCCGATTGTAGATATTGGTTATCTTGGCAAGGTGCCTTGTTTAGGCGACTTTGTTCAAGATAACGTAACTAAAGAGTTTTCAGAGCATTGGGAGCAATGGTTACAAGCTGCCATTGCTGTGAGCAAAGAGCAACTTGGTGATGTTTGGCAAGAAAGCTACCTAACAGGCCCTGTTTGGCACTTTGCCTTAAGCCCCAATATTGTGGGTGATACTGGCATTATGGGGACGTTATTGCCCAGTATGGATGCAGTAGGAAGGCACTATCCACTAACAGTAACTCGTGCAACTCATATTGCTCCGGTTGATGTGCTTCATTCTGGTGTTTTTTCATTAGAGTACGAAGATGCTGTTCTTAAAGTACTTGATGGCTCTGTGGATTTGTTCTCTTGGCGAAAAGAACTAGCCAGTACATTAAGTGAAGTTGCTGCAAATAAAAAGCAAGTAAGTTATGCCAATTCAAAAGATAAAAACAAGCAAGCAGTCGCACTAGAGTTTTCAGGCACAGAGTTAAGCGATCATATATTACAAGATGCCATGCATGCGATTTTACATAAAAAGTATGGTGATTACAGTGTTTGGTGGACTCATGGTTCTTGTAATATTAAGCCTATGGTACTGATCACTTCAGCTTTGCCGCCGGTTAATCAAGTAGCCGCTATGCTCGATGGACGTTGGAAGCATTGGGAATGGAATTACACACAGGTAAAGAATAGTGATTAGTAATTTAAGTACAAGTTATGCCATTACTCATAGAGGTGCAGTGAGGCAGCTTAATGAAGATGCGCACGTGGAAATTAACAGCCATAACTTATGGGTCGTGGCTGACGGAATGGGTGGGCATGAAGCGGGTGAAGTTGCTAGTCAATTAGTGGTTGATGTGATTAGAACTACTGTTGAAAAGCTCAGGCTAGAGGACTTGACCGTAAGTCATATTGTTAGCGCTATAGAAGATGCAAATAAGCAACTAAATCAATATAGCGCGCAATACTTAAGCAATAAAACAGCTGGCAGTACAGTAACAGCTTTGTTTGTTAAGAATGAGCGCTATTACATATTATGGGCTGGTGATAGCAGAGCCTACTTATTACGTAATGGCAAACTAACGCAAGTTTCTCGAGATCATAGTCAAGTTAATGACTTAATCGACGAGGGAATGATCTCTGTTGAAGAAGCTAAAAGCCACCCATTATCTAACGTTATTACCCGTGCTGTAGGGGTAATGGATGAAGTGAAGGTGGATGTAATTGAGGGTGAGATAAACAAAGGCGACATCTTTTTACTGTGTTCAGATGGCCTTACCGGTGAATTATCAGATGAAGACATATGTTTGTCATTAGAGCCCAGTAGTATTATTGATTCAGGAATGGCTTTAATGCACTCCTCGTTAGTCAGAGGTGCTAAAGATAATGTGACTTGTATTTTAGTGAAATATGATGATGTAGATGCCAATCAATCGATACAATCTTGCAATATACAAGATGAGGCAACGATTCCATTGTTCACTAAGTAGCTGATTAAGCCTGTTTTAGTATATTTAAGAAAAAAATTGTAAATATATCAGGAACAAAAAAACTGTTATTTCAATTATTTATAAAATAACATTAGCCAGCTTATCGGCACAATGGCGCTGAAGCTTGTAATTTAATTTAAAGAATGTAATATTATTCACGCTCTAAGCTTTAGAGAATATGGATAATATTTAGGACAATGGAATGTTTTTATTTGAAGAGTATATTTCCCCTATTTCAGATACTGAGTTTGCAGGTAGTGATCCGCGCTCAGATGTCTCTCCAACGTCTACTTACTACGCCTTAAAAGATTTAAGAAACCAACTTCGTGCGGCTGAAAGAAATGCGTTAGTCGATGAAGAAGGAATTGCTTCGCTTTCTCGAGATTGGATTCCGTTACTTGAGCAATGTAGTGAGGCAATTAAAACCGAAAGTAAAGATATAGAATACCTAGCATGGCTAATTGAAGGCTTGTGCCGCGTTCATGGCTTTAAAGGCATTGCGTTTGGTTTTAGTGTTGCTAAGCACCTTTTGGAACATCATTTTGAGTCACTTTATCCAACACTTGATGACGGTGATGAAATTTCAGACAAAGTGTCTGCATTAGTTGGCTTAAATGGCAGTGCTGGTGAAGGTACGTTAATTATTCCAATTAAAAGTATATACATGACAGACAGTGTCAGTATGGATCCTTTTTCTTTTTGGGAATATCAGCAAGGTTATGACATTTCACGTTTAAGTGATGAAAAACGCGAAAAGAAGATAACTCAAGGTGCCGTTGATTTTGAACAGCTTGAAAAAAGTGCAGCCGAAACCAGTACCGAGTTTTTTGTATCTTTAAAAAATGATATTGAAGATGCGATAGAAAAATTTGCCGCTTTGAGTGAGGTTATGGATAAGGTAACGGGTGAGCCACAACCTACATCTAATATTAAACAAGCATTAGAAGTGAGCTTATCTGCGGTAAATCATGTTGCAGCAGATAAACTTGAAGCAGCACAAATTGCATTAGATAAGGCAAATGCTGAGCCTGAAGAGGAAGTGGTTGAGGATGAGATAGAAGCAGACTCAACGCAACCTAAAAAGCGTGTCAGTGATGAGATTGATTCGAGAGAAAACGCAATAAAAAAACTTCAAGAAATTGCGACATTTTTCAGAAAGACTGAACCTCATTCACCAATGTCTTACACGATAGAACAAGTTATTCGATGGAGCGAATTATCGCTACCTGAGTTATTAAATGAGTTAATTACAGATAGTGATGCTAGGACTGGATACTTTAAGTTGTCTGGCATTAAGATCAGCGAAACTGAAACATAGTAAAAGGAGTTCTCAATGAGTATCCATGATAAGTTAAAACGAGTTCGTAAACCAAGAGTACATATCACTTATGATGTGGAAACTGAGGGCGCGGCAGTAAAAAAAGAATTACCCTTTGTAGTAGGTGTAATGGGTGATTTTTCTGGTGATAACACAGAAGCACTTAAACCACTAAAAGATAGACGTTTTATTCAAATTGATCGTGATAACTTTAATGATGTTTTAAAACGTATGAGTCCTTCTCTGCGTTTAAAAGTAGACAATACATTAACGGATGATGGTTCTCAGTTTGAAGTTAACTTGAACTTTAAGTCGATTGACGATTTCGAGCCTGCTGCGGTTGTAAATCAAGTAGAGCCTTTACGCAAATTGATGGAAACGCGCAACAAGCTGCGTGACTTGATGACCAAGATTGACCGCTCAGAAGAGCTTGAAAATGTACTCGAAGAAGTATTAAGTAATACAGCAAGCTTAGACTCGATGGCTAAAGAACTTAACTTAGAGGAGACTGATAAATGAGCACTGAACAATTAGCAACAGAATCAGAATCGGTATCAGAGGTAAGTTCTTCACTATTAGAGCAAGCAATTGGCGCGACTAAACAAACAGAGTCGAGCCGTGCTGAAGAATTACTAAAAACATTAACAGAAGAAGCGTTAAAAGGCACAGTTCAATGGAATAAAAACATGACTGTGACGTTTAATGAAGCTATTCAGTTAATCGATCAAAAAATCTCAAAACAGCTAAGTGTGGTGATGCACTCGGATGAGTTTCAAAAGCTTGAAGGCTCATGGCGCGGTTTGCATCACTTAGTGATGAACTCTGAAACAAGTTCTACATTAAAAATTCGTGTTTTAAACATGAAGAAAAAAGAGTTACATAAAGACTTAAGTAAAGCCGTTGAGTTTGATCAAAGCCAAACCTTCAAGAAAATTTACGAGTCTGAATTTGGTACTCCAGGTGGTGAACCATATGGCACTATCGTAGGTGACTTTGAATTTACTAATCACCCTGAAGATGTTGAAACATTGAGCTTAATGTCTAATGTGGCTGCAGCTGGATTCTGTCCATTTATTGCTGCCTCTTCACCGTCTTTATTCGGTTTTGATAATTGGGAAGAGCTTACTAAACCACGTGATTTAGAAAAAGTATTTGAATCATTAGAATACACTAAATGGCGCTCATTTAGAGACAGCGATGATTCACGCTTTGTATCACTTACTATGCCGCGTTTCCTTTCGCGTTTACCTTATGGTGCTGCTTCTAAACCTGTTGAAGAGTTCAACTACGAAGAGTTTGAAGTTGAGCCAAAAGACGGTCGTTCAGTGAGCACTGATAATGGTGATTACTGTTGGAGTAATGCAGCATACGCTATGGCAACTAACATGACCGCTGCGTTTTCTCAATACGGTTTCTGTACTGCTATTCGTGGTGCAGAGGGTGGCGGTAAAGTGGAAGGCTTACCGACTCACATATTTACTAGTGATGATGGTGATCCAGATCTTAAGTGTCCAACAGAAATTGGCATTACAGATCGTCGTGAGGCAGAGTTAAGTCAGTTAGGCTTCTTACCTCTATGTCACTATAAAAATACTGATTATGCTGTTTTCTTTGGCGGTCAAAGCTGTCAAAAACCAAAAATTTACTCAACGCCTGATGCCACGGCTAACGCTGCTATTTCAGCTCGTTTACCATACTTAATGGCAACTTCTCGCTTTGCGCATTACTTAAAAGTAATGGCACGTGACAAGATTGGTAGCTTTATGGAAGCTGAAGACGTTGAATCATGGTTAAACCGTTGGATCCTGTCATATGTAAATGCGACAGAGGGCGGTGGTCAAGACATCAGAGCACGTTACCCTCTTGCAGATGCAAAAGTATCTGTAAAAGAGATCCCAGGTCAACCTGGTGCCTACAACGCTGTTGCTTGGTTGAAACCTTGGTTACAAATGGAAGAACTAACGTCTTCTTTACGTCTTGTAGCTAAAATCCCAGAGATCGGTTAATAATACCGCTCTCTCGCATTAAGGATGATGCAATAGAATGAATCACGAAGAGTTTTCATTTATAAATCAAGACTTCACTTTTCAACAAAAGTCACAGTCTCGAATTAGCGATAATGACGCTTTGCTCGATAGGTTTTTAAATGAAAAAAACCTAGATAAAGCGTTATTGTTATGGCTTGAAGGCTCTTCTGATTCTCCCCTTTCTTGGAATAAGGAGTCTTTGAGTCCTTATTTACAACGTGTAATTATTGAACTCGATCAGCTTATTTCATCGCAACTCAACCACATAATTCATGCAGATAGCTTTCAACGCTTAGAAGCTAGCTGGCGTAATCTATGGTGGTTATTGTTACAAACAGAGCAACAAGACAAAGAAAAAAAAGTAAAAGTTAAATTGCTCAATTGTGATTGGTCAACGCTCTCAAAAGACGTGAACAAAGCGATTGATTTTGATCAAAGTATGTTTTTTCAGTTACTTTATCAAAACGAGTTTGACAGTGCCGGAGGCGAGCCTTTTGGTATTGTAATTGGTGATTACGAAATCAGTAATGGTTGCTCAGCAGGCACTATTTACAATGATATTGATACTATAAAAGAGGTATCAAGAACGGCAGCGGCTGCATTTTCTCCTTTTATATGTTCGGCTTCGGCTAATTTATTTGGTGCTGATAGCTTTTCTGATTTAGGTTATTACTCTGATTTATTTAACCAGTTTGAACAACCTGAATATATAAAATGGCAAAGTTTTAGAAAAATGGAAGAAGCGCGCTTTATGGGTTTTACGTTGCCTCATGTGTTAGTTAGGCCGCCTTATGTTAATGATGGCAAACGCCATCAAGATTTTTACTTCAAAGAACAAATAAAAAATCCAGAAACAGATATGTTATGGGGCAGTGCAGCGTATCAGTTTGTATCAACAATAATTAGAGCTTACTGCGACAGCGGTTGGTTTGGTCACATTCGTGGTATAGAGCCAGGCAAAGTTTCTAAGGGATTAGTAACAGGGCTTGCTCGTGATAGCTTTGCAAACGATACCTATCAAAAAGAGGCAAAGCCGCCACTTGATTTATTAGTAACCAGTAAGTTTGAAAAGCAATTTTCTGAGCTCGGTTTTATCCCAGCTTCTTCGGTTACAAATACGGAGCATATTGTTTTTTACAGTAATGCATCGGTTCAAAAAACAAAAAATTACGACTCAAGTGCTGCCAATATCAATGCGCGCCTATCGTCTATGTTGCAATACATTTTGTGTGTATCGCGCTTTGCGCACTATTTAAAATTATTAGCCCGCGATCGTGTCGGGTCTTACAGCACAGCACAGGCCTGTGAAAGAGACTTACAAGCGTGGATAAATAACTACACTACTGCATCAGATTCCGCGTCTGAGCATATTAGAAGCAAATATCCACTGAGTAATGCAAAAATAAAAGTAAGTGAAAATAAAGCAAACCCGGGGCATTACTTTTCGGTTTTGCAGTTACAGCCCCACTTTCAGTTAGACCAAATGGTCTCGAGTATTAAGTTAATAACAGAGCTCAGTCCTCATCATAAAATAAAGGAATAATCATGAAAAAAATACACAGTTTAATTCGCGAGGGAAAACTTGCTGATGCTTTATTATGCTGCGCTACCGAGTTGCAAGATGAGCCTTTAAATTTTGACATTAGAAGTATTTATTCTGAATTACTTTGCATTAATGGCGAGCTTGAAAAAGCAGACAAACAACTCGACTTTATGGTGCAAAAGAACCCAGAGTTTGCTGTAGGTGCAGTTAACCTTAGACATTTAATTCGTGCCCAGCAATCGCGCGTAGATTTTTATCAAGGTAAGGGGATTCCTAAACTTTTTCATGAAGCCAATGAGCTAGATACCTTGTTTTTAAAAATGCATGTTGCTTTGCTTGAAGGTGAAACATCTGAAGCAGCCAGTCTTGCACAACAAATGGAAGCGCTTCGCTTGGAGAGTGTTGAAGACGAGCAATCAGCAATTCGAGATTTAGATGATAGCTTAAGTCCTTATTTAGAAGTGCTAGGCACGAATGGCGAGTTTTACCTGGCTAACTTTAATGAAATTGAAACATTAAAAGTAGAACCTGTAACGTCATTATTAGAGGGTATTTGGTTACGCGTTGAAATTACTATTAAAGACGGTCCATCGGGTACCGCTCACTTGCCACTAGTTTACGCAAACTCAAATACAGATCTAGAAAAGCTAGGCCAGGTATCTGATTGGGAAGAACTTCAAGACGAATTTATTATAGGTAAAGGAATGAAAATGTTGTTTGTCAACGATGAAGCCATCACTGTTCCAAACCTTAAAATAAACGTCCTAGAAACAGCTGAGTAAGCATAGTAAATAATTATGATAGAGCATAAGCAGCAGCTTCAAGCATCCATTTTAGATAGGCTCATTGACGATGAGCCAGACTTTCAGGATGCCCCATCTCGTACTGAGGGGATCAGCATTAGTGAGCTGAGAAAAAATGTGCGCAGAGACATAGAAGCGCTGCTAAATGCGCGAATTCAATGGCACACGTGGCCAGCACAATATGCAGAGTTAGCAACATCCTGCTTATCGTATGGTTTACCTGACTTTTCGAGTATGTCGGTGAGCTCTCACGAAGGGCGGGCACTGCTATGTGAAACCGTTAGAAATACAATTTTGAAATTTGAGCCTCGGTTCATTGAAGTTGAGGTATTTACTGACGATGAAGTACCCGTAAATAGAGTATTAAACTTGCGAATAAACGCTTTACTATATGCAGATCCAGAGCCTGAGTTTATTAGCTTTGACTCTGAAGTTGAGCCTGTGAACTTAGGGATGAAGATTATAGAGGCTTCTTTATGAACGATGAGTTATTAAAATATTACAATCGTGAATTGGCGTTTGTTCGTCATATGGGTAAAGACTTCTCTGAAAAATACCCTAAAGTTGCAGGGCGATTAAAGCTAAGCGATGATCATATTGAAGACCCTCATGTATCTAGATTAATTGAATCGTTCGCATTTTTAACGGCTAATATTAGGCAAAAGTTAGATGATAGCTTTCCTGAGCTTACTGATGCTTTATTAGGGCAAATGTTACCTGACTATCAAGCGCCTATTCCTTCAATGTCGGTGGTTAAATTAGAGGCTGAAAACCTCTCAACCACGGGAGTAGTCATTCCAAGAGCGAGTGAAGTTGAAACCAATGTTGAGTCAATGAAGCAATGTAAGTTTCAAACCTGTTATGAAACTTACTTATGGCCTGTTGAAATTACCAGTGCGCAATTTGATAACAGTCCTTTTGTGGCACCAAAACCACGTTGGCATGAGAAAGCAAAGTCAATTTTCAAACTTGAGCTAACCGGTGAATACCCGGGTGTATCACTGGCTGAAACTGGGCTGGAAAAATTACGATTATTTATAAATGGCCAATGGCATCATACGCTTAAAGTGTATGAATTATTGTTTAAGCACGCTATTGGCATTGCTTTTGATAATGGTGATGAGGGAATAAAGTACCTTTCTAAAACTCAACTTAAAGCGGTTGGCTTTGATGCAAATGAAGCGGTTGTACCGTATTCGCAGCGATCAAGTGCCGGCTATCGCTTACTCGTCGAAAATTTTACCTTTCCTGAAAAGTTTCGTTTTTTTGAACTTGAAAATATTCACTCATCGTTGCCTAAAAATTCTAATAAATGCACAGTGTATATTTATCTTGATGCTGAATCTTCAGAGCTTGAAAAGCAAGTAGACAAAGACATGTTCTTGATGGGGTGTACGCCCATAATTAATATGTTTGAACAAGAATTAGAACCTATTCGCCCTGAGCTGAGCGAATACGAATACCAGTTAACGCCGCGTTATATGGACTCTGAGATTTCAGAAGTAATTGGTATTTCAGAAGTAATTGCCTTTGACCATAAGGGAAATAAACAAATAGTTTGTCCGTTTTATGGACAAACCCATCCACGATACCAAGGCCATGATGATTTGTTTTGGCATATCCGCAGAGAAACTGCCTCATGGGCAGGGGGTTATGTTGAGTCAGGCACCGAATCGTTTCTATCATTGGTCGATGCACGATTTGAAAATAGCGCTATGGATTATGCTGAAGGGAACACGGTCCTAACCGTACGTGCTAATTGCAGTAATCGAAACCTCCCTGCAAGCATGCCTTTTGGAGACGATGAGCTAGGCTTATTGATGCCAGAACGCGGCGATGTAATTAAAAAAATTAGGTGTTTAATTCCATTTACTCATGCCGTTAGACCAATATTAGCCGATGCAACTCGTTGGCAATTAGTTAATCATTTAACGCTCGACGCGTTTAGTGGAGATGATGCATGTAATAAGCTTAAAGAAGTGCTACGCCTTTATGACTTTAGAGCATCTCCGCAAACAAAAGGCCTTATTGATAATATTTACCGTGTGGTTGTAGAACCCGCAACGGCTCGTGTTGTGCAAAAAGGGCGAGTAAGCTTTGCAACGGGAAGTGAAATTGAAATTACCTTCGCCAATGATGACTTTTCAGGTAGTGGCATGTTTTTCTTTGCTTCTATCCTCGATCATTTCTTTGCGCAATTTGCAGCAATTAATAGCTTTACTCGCGTTAGTTTAAGGCTAAAAGAACAAGAGCAAGTGTATTACCAATGGCCTGCGCGAGTTGGGGAAAGCCCGTTAATATGATCCAACATATTATTTCTCAAGCGTCACAAGTTGACTTTTATAAAGCAGTTTTCATTATTGAAAACCAGCTGAAAAAGCATGGCTTGGAGTATCGCTATGTAGGGTATGACAGTAGTCCAAAGCAAGAGTTAATTAAGTTTACCGCAACTCAAAAATTTGGTTACCCAGGTAACGCTATCACAAAATTAGAACAAGCAAGCTTTGAAGATGGCTTACATAAAGTCAACATGCAGATCTCTTTTATGGGATTAACGGGTTGTTCGGGCGCTTTGCCTCAATTTTATAGCGAACTGGTGATGCAACGTCTTCGCTATAAAGATACAACCATGCGCGACTTTTACGACATGTTTAATCACCGTTTGGTGTCTTTATATTATCGAGCGTGGAAAAAATATAAACCGTCTTTAAATCATATAAATAAAGATAAAAACAAAGACCCATACACGCAAATATTAGGGCTTTTAAGCGGCGGTTATGATGAACATCAGTTGCACTTTTCAGGCCTTTATAGCCGAAAAATTCGTAATGCTTTTGATTTAAAAAGTGTACTGAGCTCATATCTTGGCTGTGATGTTGTCATTAAACAAATGATAGGTAAGTGGCACGATTTGAAGCCACAAGAGCAAACATGTCTAGCAAGTGAACGCCTTTATGAGGGACAACATGCCCGCTTAGGTGTTGATACGGTAATTGGTAAAAAGATATGGGATATTTCTTCTAATATCGAGATCCATATCAGTACCCGCGATTTTGATAAAGCAAAATCCTTGTTACCTAAAGGCAAGTTATTTGAATTAGCTAAAAAAATTGTCAAAGACTATGCCGGCAATGCTATTTCATTTCGACTTGTTATTGAGTCAGATTTTCAACAACTTGATGCGGTGCAGCTGTCAAAAAGTGAATGCCAACTAGGCGCAAATAGCTTTTTAATGGCGAGTAAAAACACCCCTAAATTTAACCCTACTAAGTTATCGTTTAAAGGATAATTAAAATTAAAAGGAACAGTGTATGTCAACGATGACATTAAACAAATTAGTTGAGAAACTAAGCCCAGATTGTAGAAAGAGCTTAGAAGCAGCGGTCGCAATTTGTAATAGCCGCAGCCATTTTACGGTTGAATTAGAGCATTGGCTGTTAGCTATGATTGAGCAGCAACTAGACGATGTTAGACTCATATTCGGTGCTTTCGATATTGATATTGATCAGGTAAAGCAAGATTTAAATCAATCATTAGAGTCATTTAAAACGGGCAGTGATTCGTCGCCTAGTCTGTCGGTACATGTTACTACTTTACTTAGACAATCATGGTTAAGCACCAGTATAGAATTTACCGATGAGCAAATTCGCAGTGCTTACGTTATTTATACGCTTACAAAAGACGATACCTTGTCTAGTTTAGTAACGCGTTGTAGCAAGCTTTTCAATAATATAGAACCTGGACAACTACTACATGCATGGCCTGAAATTGTTGCCCAATCGCAAGAACGTAATACTACCACTGCAAGTGCTACAACACCTGCAAATGGTTCATCTAAAACACCAAGCTTAGATCAATTTACCGTAGATTTAACCGCTCAAGCAAAAGCGGGAAAAATAGACCCAATTTTAGGCCGTGATTTCGAAATACGTCAGATGGTAGATATTTTAACCAGACGTCGTCAAAACAATCCAATCTTAACCGGTGAAGCGGGTGTAGGTAAAACCGCTGTGGTTGAAGGACTTGCCCTAAGGATTGCTCAAAAAGACGTACCTGCAGTGTTACAAAACGTTAAGTTGCACAGCCTAGATTTGGCTTTGCTGCAAGCAGGTGCGGGAATGAAAGGTGAATTTGAAAATCGTTTGAAGTCACTAATTAATGAAGTGAAAAACGCTGTTGATCCTGTGATTCTTTTCATAGATGAAGCTCACACTATGATTGGTAGTGGCGGACAAGCGGGTCAAAATGATGCTGCCAACTTACTTAAGCCTGCTCTAGCAAGAGGGGAGTTACGTACTATTGCAGCAACAACGTGGGCTGAATATAAAAAGTTTTTTGAAAAAGATGCTGCACTAACACGTCGCTTCCAAGTGGTTAAAGTTGAAGAGCCAACACCAGAAAAAGCGGTTGCTATGTTGCGTGGTTTAGTTCCTGTGATGGAAAAACATCATAAAGTGTTTATTTCAGAGCAAGCACTTGAAAGTGCAGTGCATCTATCGCACAGATACATTACTGCCAGACAACTACCCGATAAAGCCGTTGCATTGTTAGATACGGCATGTGCTCGTGTTGCTATGAGTCAAGCATCGACACCTAATGCGATTGAGCAGTTAATTAACAGGCTTAGTGAAATTGAAGCGCAAGTTTTAATGCTAAATCGTGAGCAAAAAACCGGTTTAGATCACAGCGAACAATTATCAGCACTTAAATCTGAATTAGTTGAGATTGAACAGCAACTGGAACCATTAAATGAGCAGTTCAATGTTGAGAAGGATATAGTTACCGAGTTAAACCAAGCGCTAGAATCGATTAACACCAACGATGCAGACTCTTCTGCTGAAGTACTTGAGCAGTTAAAAGAAAGCAAGCTTAAGCTAGCCTCGTACGAACATAATATGGTGCATTGGCAAGTTGATGAAGAGTTGATTGCACAGGTTATTTCTGATTGGACTGGTATTCCTGTTGGTAAAATGCATGAAGATGAAATTCATGGCATTTTAAATTTAGCTGAGCAAATGAAACAGCGCGTAGTTGGCCAAGATCATGCACTTGAACTTATGGCTAAAGTGGTACAAACCTCCCGTGCGCAGCTAGCAGACGAAAGTCGCCCTAATGGTATATTTATGCTGGCAGGACCAAGCGGTGTTGGTAAAACAGAGACCGCACTTTCACTAGCACAAGAAGTGTATGGCAGTGAAGATAACGTAACAGTTATTAACATGTCTGAGTTTAAAGAAGAGCATAAAGTGTCATTACTACTTGGCTCACCTCCAGGTTATGTTGGTTATGGCGAAGGCGGTATTTTAACCGAAGCAGTAAGAAGAAAACCATACAGTGTAGTGCTACTTGATGAAATGGAAAAAGCCCATCCAGGCGTGCAAGATATTTTCTATCAAGTATTCGATAAAGGCACCATAAAAGACGGTGAAGGCCGAGACATCGACTTTAAAAACACCATCATTATTATGACCTCAAATGTGGGTACTGATACCACAATGAGCTTATTTGAAGATGAAGAAAGTAAGCCGAGTATTAAAGGTTTATTAAAAGCATTACAAGATGATTTATTAGGCGCATTTAAACCCGCATTTTTAGGGCGCATTAATGTCATTCCTTACATTCCGTTAAGTGATGAAATTCTGACCCAAATTGCAGCGCTGCAAATTAGTAAAATAATTAAGCGTGTTAAAAAGCATTATGATGCGCAATTAACGTATAACGATGACGTGATTGAGCACATTATTGCTAATTGTCAAAATGCTGGTTCGGGTGCAAGAAATATTCACACCATATTACAGAATAAAGTACTACCACTATTGTCTGAAATTTTGCTTTCGAGCATGGTTGATGGTGAAAAAGTGACATCTATCTCATTGTTAATTAAGGATAATGAGTTTGATATTGAGCTAACTAAAGTTAATTTAAAATAACCTGTTTTTATGGTTGTTTCTTTAGTTTTAGAGCATTATAATTCGTGTGTCTTATATAGAAACATGGAATTTTTGAGACATTGTCTTCATCTAGGGAAAGGAATTCTGAAGACCTTTTCATTGCTGTTTTAGAGATAATGATTTCAAGGAATTTTGGGTAACCAAAGTAAACGAATCCACATAATGGATAATATTGTTTAATAAAAAGGAGCATTATCAAATGCAAGCAAATACATATTTAAAATACGGTTCAATCAAAGGCGAAACTACTGCCGAGTCTTTCAAAGATTTAATTACAGTTTTATCTTTAGATTGGAACGTTAGCCGTGAGATTAGTGCAGCGACTGGTACAGCAATGGACCGTGAATCTAGCTCTACTCGTCTAGGCGATGTGACTATTACTAAACTTCAAGATAAAGCATCTCCGGATCTTTTCAAAGAAGCAACTATTGGTAAAGGTCTACCTGCTATTTTCCATATCACTAAACAAGGTGATAAAGTTGAAGAAATCATGAAAATCGAACTTACAGATGCCATGATCTCTAGCTACTCAGTATCAGTTCAAAACGACCGTCCAATTGAAACAATCACTATCAGCTACACTGAAATGATGATGACTGTTACACCAACTGACGATCAAAACAACATCACTGCACCACTAGTATATGGTTACAGCGGTGTTAAAGGTCAACAAATGTAATATTTGTTATCCGATTGTAGCTCTGGGCTTATGCTCAGAGCTTTTTTTGATCTTCAGGATGGGAAAAGCAAGGAATGCAAAAAGCAACACAAGATAAAAACGTAATTCAAATTAGTACCCCTGTTGGTAAAGACGCCCTTTATTTAACACGCTTCGTTGCACAAGAAGCCATGTCAGATTTGTTTGTTATGTCGGCCAATATGTACACCATAGGCCAACAAATCGCACATGAAGATCTGGTTGGCAAACCGGTATCGATAAAGGTAAAAAATGCCGAGGGTGGGGGAGAGCGTTATTATCACGGTATTGTGAGCCAGCTTGTTTCTAACGGCAGCCGCACTGCGGACGTTGACGAACAAAAAAATTACATTGATTATCAAGCTACCATTGTGCCTTTTGCCGCTTCTATGCGTAATCGCAAAAACAGTCGCATTTTCCAAAAGAAAACAATAAAAGATATATTTGCTGATTTGTTTGGCCAACACAATGTGGCTTTTTCAGACAAAACCAGTAAAACCTACCCCAAATACGAATACTGTGTGCAGTATCAAGAGTCAGATTTTGACTTTATCCAACGCTTATTACAAAGTGAAGGTATTTTTTACTTCTTTGAGCATACAAAAAGCAACCATACATTAGTTTTGGCAGATGATATCACTGCCTATGAAACATGTGGTGAGGCTAAAGTTGTTCATTCAACTGGCCATTTAAGCGAATCTCATGTTTCGCGTTGGCAAGGCGGATTAAGCTTAGCGCCAGGCAGCTTTAAGCGTTTAGGCTACGATTTTAAACAGCCGTCGCGTTACCCTGATGCAGAGCAAGCAAATGCCGAGTTACCCACGCAATCGGTATCAGAAATTTTTGAATATACAGCAGAAGCAGAGTGTCATCCTCGCGCGGCTAATTTGGCATCTGTACAATTAGAGTCACTACAAAGAGACATGAAGCTCTCAAGCGGGCGCAGTGACTGCCGCTCATTTTCTGTTGGTAAACTGTTTAGTTTCAAAAAACATGAAGACCCACGCCTTGAAGGTAAAACCTTTGCTATTACCTCGATGATGACATCGATTGTAGTACCAAACCAATCAGGCGCTGCACAAGCATCAAGTGAAGAAGTGTATTCTAACCACTTTGAATGTGTGCCAAAAGACATTCCATACAGAGCGCAAGTGAGCAAAAAGAAACCGGTTATCAATGGTGTACAAACAGCCATAGTAACGGGTGATAGCGCCGATGAAATTATGATTGACCAATATGGCCGCGTAAAGGTGCAATTTGATTGGGATCGTGAAGGTAAAAAAGATTCTAAAAGTTCATGTTGGATCCGAGTTGCACAAAACTGGGCCGGCAAAAAGTGGGGCGCATTTTTCTTCCCTCGCGTAGGACAAGAAGTTCTGGTTGATTTTATTAATGGCGACCCAGATCAACCTATTATAAGTGGTGCTGTTTATAACGCAGACTTAATGCCTCCGTACGCTTTACCGGGCGAAAAAACGCAAAGCGGTATTAAAACTCGCTCAACTAAAGAAGGTGGAGCAGATAATTTCAATGAGCTGCGCTTTGAGGATAAAAAAGGCAGCGAGCTTGTGTATATGCAAGCCGAAAAAGATAAACAGCTTTACGTTAAAAACGATCAAAACGAAAAAATAGATAACGATCGTAATGTTGAAATTCTTAATAACGACAATCTTAACGTTACAAAAAACCGTATTGCCGAAATGGGTGAAAACGACACCTTAAAAGTAGGTAAAACACTTAATATTGAAGCGGGTGACGAAATAGTGATTAAAACAGGCTCGGCGCAAATTAAAATGAGCAGTAGTGGCAATATCACTATAGAAGGAACAAACATTGATATTAAAGGCAGTAATGTAAAAGTAGATGGCAGTGCCATTACCTTATCTGCTGGTGTAATTAAGTTAAATTAATGATGGAAATAGTCAATAACTTTCAATCAGGATTTAGAAACGGCATTGCAAATAACGGGCACGTTGTTTACTGCCGTTATGGTTTACCGCATTTAGTGTGTTTACCAATAAATAGGCCAGATGATCCATTATTAAGTCCTGCTTTAAGTCATTTAAAAGCTATGAATGGCTATTATGCACAGCAGTTTTTTATTCATTTAAGTGATTCACTTAATAGTGAAAATGTAATTTCAAATTTATATCAATATGCAACTCAAAGCACAGTGGCACTTGCTGATCACAGTAAAGATGAGCTAATTGAAGAAATTTCGCTATTAGTAACGACTAACAAGCTACTAATTATTCCACTGTATGAATAGTCTTTCATAAACAAGCAAAGATACGACAAGGAGTCAAAATGGGTAAACCCGCTGCTACAATTGGTCATATGCATGTATGCCCTAAAGTGACCGCTAAAGTGCCACATGTGGGTGGACCTATAGTTGCCGGCTCTGGCAATGTGTTAATAGGTGGCATGCCCGCGGCGCGTAAAGGCGACATGATAGTGTGTATTGGCCCGCCAGATAGCGTAAAAACAGGCTCGGGGAGCGTTAAAATTAATGGCAAACCCGCGGCCAGAATGGGCGATGATAGTGGCCACGGCGGAAAAATCGTTGTGGGCAATCCAACAGTTTTAATTGGTGGTTAACTTTGCTAGCGACCTATTTAAGTGATCATCAAGCACAATTACTACAAATTAGTAACGCTCAATTGTGCCCGTTTACGTGTGTAGGTCATGTTCGCTATTTAAGAAAAACCCTATTAGAAAGCTGCTGGGTAACCGCAAAAAACAATAATCAAAAAAATAATTTTGAATTGCCCACCACTGAGCAACTAGTCGAAATAATAACTAACACTAAAAACGATGAATTAGTTGCCCAAGCATGTATTGAAGTCATGGCAAACTTGCCACAAAATAAAAATATTATATTTATAAATGAATTGCTTAATCAGCCAGCGCTGAGTGCTTTTTTTAAAATCATTATAAATAAAGTGGTTATTCAACAGCATAGCTTTAATTTAATTCGGCTATTAAATTTAAACACCTTGTTTTTTGCTTACAGTGCTGATGATGAAATTCCCCCGCAAACCCTGGTCACTATAAATCAAATTACCAGCCTTGCGCAGCACCACGAGCCACAGATATTAACGGCTATTTTTGATGCATTAAGTGAGCAAGCCCATTTATCACCCTTAATGTCGTTATTTTTGTTGTCATTAAATTTTGAGCAAGTAAACAGCTTAAGCAATCATGCCAGTAATACCTTATCGGTTGATCAAACATTGCATATTTTATTACAAAGCGGTTTTGTAAAACTGATTGTTTTAGCTAATTCTTTGCTACCACAGGTAGAGCAACCCGCGTTAATTATTGCGCTAATAAGGCGCATGTTAGGTGATAAACTCGATCAGCTAGTTGAGTACGATATTCAACGACTTGCTTGGCAAGGCGATGAAAGCGCGTTAATAAATTTTCAGCAGCAGTTAAAACATAACTGGCCTAAATATGAAACCGCCATGTCGAGTTTACGATTGATTGCAGGACAGCCTCTTGATGAAGTGCCTAATGCCATTTATTTATCAGCCATGGATAGCTATAGCCAAGGGGTGTTTAACTTATATCGCTATTATCAACACCTCGCTGCCAATAAAGCTCAGGACGAGGTGGCATCATGAGTGCATTTTCAATAGAGATGGTATGCTTTTCTGCCCCAAATATTAGCAGCGTAGATGCATTATTATTTGACGATAACAGTGCTGTTTTTAATGAACTGCAATGGCAGTCTTGGGATGCCTGTGTTTACGATTGCATAATTGAATCTAAAGAATTAATGGCAGAAGTCACAGACAGCACATTGCCGATGATTTGGTTACTTCCAGCGTTATCATTTCAAGATGAGCTAAAACAGTTATTAACTCAGAGCTTACAACAGTTATACCCCGATCATAGCAACGAGCTGATTTTTCATGGATCAACAGGTGCACACTCTGCTATAGCTTTGGCCGGTGAAAAAAAATGGCAAAAATTTAATGTAATTGCTTTAGATGCAACTTTTAAAGCAAATAAACAGCAGCAGTTTGTATATCAAGGTGTAGGTGGTGCGTTGGCTGTAGTTGAAATGGTGCCTTGCGGGTGGTCGCAGGTAAGCCATGAAATTGCAGCATCTATTGATTTTAGCAAACATAATCAGCTTGCAGGTATGCTTACGCGATTAGCTGAACAAACAGAGAATAAGATAGATCTAATTTTTGCACCAGGAAATGGGGTAGACGATGATAGTTGGCTAAACAATTTACAGCTACTTACTAGCTTAATTGATGAGCACACATATTACGAACTACCCAATTATAAATTAGGGAAAATAGGCGCACTAGAAGGGTTGGTTAATTTGTACCAATTAACTACAAGCCCTGCAATTGTTGAGCATTTTAGTTATGCATTAATGCTTTCACAGGAGCAAGCTAAGCATCAAGGTGCAGCATCATACTTATGGATAAGTGAGGAAGTACACAGCTAATGCAAAGTAATACCGTTGTTTTACAGGGAATAAGTTACCCAATTTGCCTCGTCGCAGGTAAAGGTTCTGCGCCGTCGGGCTTTGTTGCTGTAGCAGCTAACACGCCGGAAAGTGCCAAAAATCAAATTGCACAAGTCGGCAGTGCGCTTACAAGCGATGCAGCTAAACGTTTAGACGTTATTAATTTGCTTAACCTTGCAGGAGTAAGCTGTTCGCGCGGTGCGTCAGCCCGTGAAACCGCGAGTGTATTAACCCAAGCTTTGGTTGCAGATAAAATTAGTTGTTATCACCAAAAAGCTAAGTCGGCCATTCAGGTAAGTGATAACACCAATAGCGGCGCAGCAGGTAAAAAGCCAAGTAGTAAGAGCAGTTCAACAGCCTCAGGTAAAAGTGCCTCTCAAGCGCCGGCTAAAAATAGTGGCGGTGCAAGTAATAATACTCCCAGTGAAGAACCTATCACCCAACAAGAGTGTCGCTCTGATCCAGTTTCTATGCTTTCGGGTGAAGAAATACTGCCGCTTATTGATTTCACCCTGGCAGGCAGTAAACAATTAATTTGGCGACGCCTATACCGCTCATCGCATTCAGATGTGTGTAATGTGATGGGTAATGGTTGGCGACATGACTTCATGGTGCAGCTAACTGAGCACTATTTACCGCCACCTAAAGTAGGTCCAAAACAAAAGGGTACCTATTGGTTAGAATACCAAGATGAGCATGGCGCTAAACACCGCTTTGAAAAAGTAAAACCGGGGCAATCGAGCTATCAGTTAAGTAGTAATTTGGCGTTGCATTACCAAACTAATGGTAAGCAAGTATTGGTAACCCCAGATGATCAGCATCTTACGTTTAAAGCCGGCGAGAACTCATGGTTGCTCGAAAAAGTTATTAATGAAAAAGGCCAAAGTATTGGTTTTTATTACGATGCTAAAGAGCGCTTGCATCGCGTTGAGGTAAATAAAGCGCGTGGCTGTATTTTAAAATATAACCCGCAAGGATTGCTGGCAAACATTTCAGCTTATCGTACAGGTGATAACAACAAGCCAGTATTACTTACGCCGTTACTTGCGCAATATGATTATGATGAAAACAAAAACCTCGTTCGCGCGACCAATCAGCAAGGTGAAACAGAGCATTATGGCTATAACGCCGCTAACTTATTAACTAAGCGTACTCGTGCCAGTGGTTTTAGCCATCATTTTGAATGGGACAGTTACTCATCAAGTGCTAAATGTATAAAACAATGGGGCGATAACAACACCTATACATATCAGTTTGAATATAATTTAAACGCTGGTGAAACAACCTGTATAGACTCGCGTGGGCATAAAGAACACTTTGTACATAACGCGCAAGGTAAGTTAGTTAAGCACACCGATCCAAATGGTAATGTGTGGCAATACCGCTATAACGCACAAGGTCAAAAAGTTACTGAAATAAAACCTGATAGCAGTGAAATAAAATACAGTTATACCCCTTACGGCCAGTTAGAATCAATAACGCAGCCAGATGGCAGTGTCACTAAATTTGCTTACAACCAATTGGGTCAGCGTGTATTAACCACCTTGCCTGATGGTCAAACAATAACACGTAAATACAGCGTAGCGGGTTTACTGCAAAGTGAAACCTTTGGCGACGGTCGCACCGTACTTTACAGCTATGACAAATTTGGCCAGCTAACCCAACACATAAATAAAGATGGTCAAGTCACTAAATTTGTATGGAACGAGCAAGGCGAGCTTTTAGCCAAACACCATAACGATGAGCTTATTCGTTATAGCTACGACAGTTTAGGCCGTGTAAATGCCACCATTAATAACGCAGGTTTGCTGACTCAATATAAATACAATGAGCACGGCCAGCTTGCGCAAACTATTGCCTTTGACGAAAAAGACCCCGAGAACAAACAGCATCAACATTTTAGTTACGATGATGCAGGGCGGTTAATTAGCTCGCAAAACAGTAAGGGTGATACCACCGAGCAACACTTTGAAGGGCTAAGCCAGCCACATTGTGTTATTCAGCCCGATGGCAGTGCACTGCATTTAACTTACGATAAAGAGCGCAACCTAACCGCTATTGAGCGCAGCGACGGCCATGTATACCGCATAAGCTATGACGCTAACGAAAACCCAACTCAAGTAACTGGGTTTGACGGTACGCTACAGCAATATAAATACGATGCTTGCAACCGCTTAACCTCGGTTACACAAAGTGATAAACGCCATGTGAAAATAGAGCGTGATAAATTAGGCCGCGTGATTGCGCAGCATGCAAGTTTGGCAACCGATACTCACATCGTTAATAACGCCAATTACTACAGCTATAACCTGCAAGGTAAAATTACCCGTGCGCATAATGCACAATCAACCTTAAAGCAGCAGTTTGATAAAGGCGGGCGGTTACTGCATGCTGAGCAAGTACATAATCAGCAACAAGCGCACACCTTAAAATACAGTTACGACGACTACGGCAGAAGGCAATCACTGACTTTGCCAGATTCAAGCAAACTGAATTACAGTTATAATAAATTTGGTCAATTGAGTGGCATTCACTTACAGCAAGCCAATAGCACGGCTGTTGAACTTGCAGTGCTTAGCTATGACAGTCAAGGTAATATTCAAACGCAAAAATTTGGTAATGATGTAACCCTTACTCAACAATTTGATGTATTTAACCGCTTAACACAGCAGCAGTTAACCCATCCTGCGCAAGCACTATTTGATACCTGTACGTACAATTACGACAGCGTAAACCAACTTATTGCGCGTAAAGAGCAAGGCGTTAGCAGCCACAATATTAATTTTGAGTACAACAGCCTTGGTCAGTTAATTCAGCAAAACCTAGTAAGTTCTGAGGTTGATGCAACCACGCAATACCAGTGGGATAGCTTTGGTAACCCAGTTAGCCAGTCAAAAATTCAAAATAACGAATTAGCCGAACAGCAAGCTACTCAGCACAATGATGATAGCGATGCTAGTGACGCCAGTAATAAGATTGAAAGCAGTCAGTCAGCTAACATAAATAATGTGCTTCCCAGTGAGTATAGTGACTCAAAGTCAGCAACGCTTGCTAGTGAGCTAAGTGATAATGATGATGTTATTACAGGCATAACTGATGCCGACCGCCTAACTCACTTTGGCGACAGCGACTTTCATTATGATGAATTTGGTAACCAAATACGCGAAACCGGTAAAGGCATAAAAACCCGCCGTGAATATAACGCATTCAATCAATTAAGTTGCTTTAACAACAACGGCACGCTTACTCAATACGACTACGACCCACTCGGGCGCCGTATCGCCAAGCACACCGAGCAGGGCAAAATTGACTACATTTGGGATAACGACCAGTTAATTGGCGAATACCAACAGGGTGAATATACCTGGTATATCAACCTGCCAAACCAATTTCATCCAGTCGCATTGATTAAACAAGGCGAGGTGTACTATTACCACCTAGACCAACTTAATACCCCACGTTTTGTAACCAATAATAAAGCAGAAGTAGTATGGGAAAACCAAGCCAATGTGTATGGCTATGAAGAGCTTGAAGCCGAAGCTGACTTTAGTAAAGAAAATAGCTTTACTCAGCCAATCCGTTTTCAAGGGCAGTATTTAGATGAAGAGAGTGGCTTACATTATAACCGCTACCGTTATTACAGCCCCAAACAACAGCGCTTTATAAACCAAGACCCGATTGGTTTAGTGGGTGGGATAAACCACTATCAATATGCACCGAATCCCGTTAATTGGGTGGATCCGTTTGGGTTGACATGTAAAGACGGTCAGAAGAAAAATGTATTTGCAGGACACGGTTCGATAGATGTTACTAAGCCTGCGACTGTTCCAATGGGAGCCAGCTTAACAGTTTACTCATGGGATGGTGCAACTATTACTGATGATCTGGGCAGCAAAATTGAAGATGGTACTGTTTCAAATGGTGTTTTCAAAAAAGTATACACTGAAGGCGATGTAATCCCAGGGTATATGCTGCATCCAAATTGTGGAAGTTTAAATATTTCATCTAATTCAATTCAGGTTTCTGAAAGCAAGCACATATCTGAGCTGTTAGCTGAGAATATGGGGGAATACCATTGGGCTGCTTGTACTTACATTGATGGGCATGAAAATTCGAATATTATTCATGATGAAGAAGGCATATTTAAAGAAGAGTCAGGACAGTACTCGCAGTTGAAGGGTGATAAATGGGAGGCGTTAACTGAAGAAGGCGACGCAGAGAAAAGGAACTTTAATGAGCGTTCAGGTACAGAAAGCATAAGTGAATTAGAGCGTACTAATATTGATATGAATATGAAGGCATCAGAAGCGGTTGTTAATATAACTGCTCCTATAGACTTTGATGGACATATTTTAAATGCTGAAATTAAGCGTAAAGGGTCAAGAATTCAAGTTGTAGGTGGGCATTCAGTTTGTAATGGAAGTATTCGAGTAGTATCAGGAACTAAGTCAGTCCCAAATGAACATGGTGTATATAAAGCAAAAATAGAAGTACTTGACCCTTCTAATGAAGGTCAATATCTAGCTAAAACAAATGGTGGAGGTGTATCTACAATGTTTCCAGATTCATGGACTGCTGATAGAATCAAAGTAGAAGTTGATATTGCTTATAAAAATAAAGTTATTGATGGCGAAATGTGGACAGGAACAACGCCCAGCGGAATTAAAGTAAAAGGGTGGTTAGAACCAAAAACTACTGTTTATCCATTATATTAAGGTTTAATTATGAAAATAAGTTTTTCTTGGAAAAGAGATGTTGATTCTATTTATCCAGTTTGCTCTTCAATTACAGAGAATAACGATGGTAAAAGTATCCTATCTAGTCTTCTCATGGATGATGGCGGATTACCATACAATGATACTATTGATTGGGTTGAGGAAGGTATAAAAAGATTAAATTCTGTTTTAACTAGTGAATGTGCCTCTTTTTACTGGGATCGCGAAAGGTGGGGAGCTGAATTTACAATTGAGAACGCACAAATTTATTCTTTACTTGATGATAGCTACTTTCAAGTTTTAACTACGCAACAGCTGAAAAACGCCCTTCTCGAATGGAAGTTATTTTTAGAATCGACCCCAAATATAGAAAATATAATTGAAGTAGACTTGTAATTTTGAGATTTAGTAATTGAAATAATGAGGAAATATTTTATCTTTCTTAGAGGAACTATTGCATTTATAGAGAAGATAATTTTTCAAATGAAAAGAAAGTATTCTATTTATTTGATTACTTATTTATGAGTTTTATTCAAAATTGGACTGGTGAAATAATATCGTTTTTAAATTTTGAAAAGAGGTATGGAATATGATTTCACGTAAAACTAATGATGTTTGGGTAAATTTAGATTTAATGAGTAATGAGTTTAAATCAAATATAGAGAAAGAAGTTTTTTTGGAATGGTTTTTGGATGCTCTAGATAAGGCAGAGGTAATTAATAAAAGACGCCATATAGCAATTTGTCCTATATGTAATGAAAAAAACTTTTTATTACATGAGGAAAATAAAGTTTTATCCAAATATGAGTACAGAATCCCCAATGGAGAAATAAATTTAATTGTAGACTCATCTATTTTACATTTGGTTTCAGTGCATTGCTTAGTACCTGACTCTTCAGTGATTTCTGCTCTAGAAAACCTGGATTGTAAGTTACCGAAAAGCTAATTATTTATTATGATGTATATAAATACGACCCACTTAACACTTCAAGACGTTGCTTCATTTACGCTAAAAAACAACCCCAGCACGCAGTTTAAAGAAAAATGGGGTGATGAGTATGTTAGTCGTGCAATGTCACTATGGCGTGAAGTTAAGGAGTGTTATTCAAAAGGTGAAGAATGTAACTTCTCTGCACAAGAGCTTTTATTTGCAATGAGCTATGAATATGCAGTTGCTCCTTACAGCTCTGAGAATAATAACGCTATTGAATTTTATAGATGGTGTTTTGAAAATTTAGAGCAAAAACAAGGATAGGTAATGAATAAAATAAACACGGATGTAAATTACAGAACAATGGCGGGCAATGCGCGTTTAGTTATGTTAGGCGAATCGAGCCATAGTGCTGCTGGCTATAAATATGAGGCTATAAAAGCGATTAGGCAGTTAAAGGCTGCGGGTTTTACACATTTTGCTATAGAAATGCTGCCTAGCTCGATGCAGGAAAAAATTGAACTGTATCAACGAACAGGTAAAGGCTTTAACATAATACAGCAATATTTTGATAAATATTGGACACATGGTGATTTTACTCCTCAAGCCTATGGTGAGCTGGTAAAGGCGGCACGCAATGCAGGAATGAGGATAGTTGCATTGGATGTTTCTGTAGAAACGATGGAAGTAATGGATAGTGTATGCCCATCGAAAAAAGCCGTGACTGGGGAATGTTTTGATGCGCATACGTTTAGAAACGATCTTTGGGCTTACAATTTAGCTACAATCCTCAAGAGATCTAAGCAGAATAAAATTGTTGCTTTTATGAGTCGATGGCACGCAGTTAAGAATTTAAAGTATCAAATAGGTATTGATTCTTTAATTAAAGAGCACGGTATTCAAAATGTTCGTTTTATTGATTTTATTGGTGGCTTATCTTGTTACAGCGACAGGCCATGTAAGGGGATGTCTAGCCAACAAGAGACTTTGAAAGGACAATACTTCTACAAAGAGGGCTTTCCGTATGAAAGTACGGTTAAGTCATTTCAAGTTCATCTACCAGAAAAGCGTATTAATAATGATGGATCATTCCAATGGTAAAAGTACTAGTTACACTTGCGTTAGCAATTAGTTTTTTTACTTCTATGGATACTAAAGCATCCATGTTTCCGAATATAGATATTAATGATCCGAACTTAACCGTTGAAATTGCAGCTAAGCAATGCGAAAAAAGCTATATGCATGCACCTAACAAATTAGAAGAATGGTGTGAAAAAGCTTACGAAATTGGTCACTTGGAGTCCTTGTATTATATTGGTATGTATACTGGGGATGGTTCTCGTTATTTAGATGAATTAAATATTCGAATTGAACAAGGTGAAGCTAATGCTATTAATACATTAGCTTGGTTATACCAAAGCGGCCGTTTAGTTAAAAAAGATTTAAGTGAAGCTTTACGCTTATATAAGCTTTATCTAGAACAAGAAAATAACCAAGCAATTACACTTAAAACTTCTACACATTTTGAGTTAGCCACAATTTATAGAAAGCTGGGTATGTGGGATGAAGTAATAACTCATACTCAATATGTAATTGATAATGCAAAAAGAGAAGGTCGTAGGGAGCTTGCACAGAGATGGCGAGATGAGGCCGAAACATCTTTGAAAGAAAGTTATTTGTGAGTTTTTTACGCGTATTTAGCTTTTCACTTGGAAGTCATGTGACAAAGTATATATTAATTAGTGCACTGTTTACTTTTAGCTTAATTAGTAATGCCGGAACTTTATGGCCAGAACTTGATATCAACAATCCTGACTTGTCTAAAAATACAGTGATGCTTCAATGTCAAAAAAGCTTAATGTACGCGCCTAGACAGCTTGAGAAGTGGTGCGAAAAAGCTTACGACATGGGTGTTTATGGTGCACTGCTTTTTATTGGCCATCATACTGGGGACGGTTCCCGTTATGTTAACGAGTTAAAGCGCCGTGTGCTGAAAAATGAAAATTTGGCTATTCGCAGGCTTGCATGGCTTTATGATGGTGGTTTGTTTGTTGAGGAAGATTTAAAGGAAGCCGCACGTTTATATGAGCTTTTTTTAACTCAGGCAGAAGAGCCATATCCAATTCTGTTAAGGTCGATTCATTACGATTTAGCAAAAATCTATACCAAGCTTGAAGATTGGCCAAATGTTATTATTAATGCGCAATATGTGATAGATCAAAAGCTAGACGATGGCTCTGATACTTTAGCTAAAACATTAAAAGAAAATGCCGTAGCAGCAATGAACAATTAAATATCAAATCCAAAAAGGAGCTATAAACGCTAAACTAAAGGCGTTATAGAATTATTATGGAACAACAACACCAAAACACACTAACCAACCTTGTATACGATATTTACGAGGATCCAACCAAAATTGAAGAGCATCAAGAGCTTATTCAGCCATTACTGAGCGATTTAGTTGCAACTGCGCCTGCGGGGTTTGAAGGCATGGCGACGATGATCAATACTCATATTTCAAACGGGTTTAAGTTTAAAAACCCTAAAATACAAAAGTTTGAGCTTGAGTCAGGCTTATTAAAGCTTAAAACCTACCTGAAAAAAATAAACCTTTAATTAGTTTCGTAATTGCCAATACTCTCGGCGCAGTGTATTGGCTGTAATCAAGGATGATAAATGACTCTTATAAACACCTGCATTTTAATGCTGTTTTTACAGCCATTATTTGTTTATTTAGCACTATTTAAACAGTCAAAATACAGTGTTAAGCCCAAAAGCTCGTTAGATAATGAAGATTCAATGTTTTTATTTATTGCCCCTGGCTTATCGGTTTTTTATCTTGATCAGTTTTGGGTCGCGCTGCTTTATTTAGGTAGTGTGTGCTTATTGGGTGTATTGCTAGCTAAAATTGTAGAAAGCAAAGCAAACAAGCGATTGACCAGAGACGATTCAATAGGGTTTATGGTCGCCAGTTTTATCTTTTTTGGAATGATAAAGTTAATTATTGTTGCGGCTGCGTATTTTTTTACCGATGACGCTTCAAGCGCGATAACAGAAGATTTTAGCCCAGTTAAAGAGCCCTCATTGACGATTAGCCAAATGTTTAGTGTGGATTATTTGTATAGCCAGTTTAAACCTACGGTTTATTTTTTAGCATTAATGGTAGTGACCTTAGTGCTCAAAATTATTGAGTACAAGTTTTCTTTAAAGGAGGCGCTTTCAGGCATACTTATTATGCTAAGCGCTATATTAGTCGGTATTTCCCCACTATTTGGCGAAGCTTATATATTAGGCTTAATTGCTAACTTTTTTATCTTTTTTATAGTGTGTTCTACATGTATCGAAATAGACAAAATAGGGGATGCATCGGGTGGCGCTATTGCTATTTTATATGGCTATATATTAATGATGGGACTTGGGTTTAGCATTATATGTAAGCTGGTTTATGAATTGTTTTTTTAGGGAATGATTTATTGCTTGTTTTTTGCTCTAAATGCTTGCAGTGCGCTTTGTACCCAATTAGAATAAATTTTAGTTGAAATGGCAATTTCATTAACACTAATATAGTTAAAAGTTTAAACGTCATTAAATAGCAATACGACACGTGTATCTTGAGTTTAATAGTTGGGAGCTTGTATATTTTGTTATCGCGTTTTAAAGCTTACTTTTTGGTAGTTGTATCTATTACTATTATTTTGACTACAACACAGGCTTGTGCAGATATATTTGGTTTTTTTAATAAGCAGAGTTTTGTTTTATCGGCTCCGGTAAAAGGGCAATTATTAGATGAAGGGCAGCCTATTGCAAATACTAAGGTTGTACGTGTGCTTACTTATGGTGATGAATATAAAGATGAAGCAATAACCGATGATAATGGTTTTTTTACCTTCACAGAAAAATCTATAAAAACGAGTAAGCCTACTAACATGTTTGATAATGAATCACTGGTTCAGCATGTTTATTTAGAAAATGGTACGCCTGAGCGCGTTGTTCTTTGGTACATAACCGTGTCTATGCACGAGGGGAGTGATACCCTAAAAAACTTACCCGCTAACTTAGAGTGTGATATTGCCGAAGAGCCACAAACATACGACATACCTATAGAAGAAGCGCCAGAGCACTTCTTTACGATATATGGTGCATGCATTTGATTTCTTGGAGATTATATTTTTGATGGAGCGGTTTAAGTTACCATTACTCATTGCAGTTGTGGCTATTCTAATTTTATTTACTACAACACAGGTTTTTGCAAATATGTTTAGTTTTTTTAGTAAGGAAGATTTTGTGTTATCAGCTCCAGTTGAAGGGCGTTTGCTTTTTGATGAGCAACCTGTTGCTGGTAAAAAGGTATTTCGTAGACTAAATTATGGCGATGAATATATTGATGAAGTAACAACAAGTAGTGATGGTCGTTTTTCTTTCCCTAAAAAAGTTATCAAAACATCAAAGCCATCAAACATGTTCGACAACGAATCTGTTATACAACACATATACACATTAGATGAGAATGCAAAGGAAGTTACTATTTGGGCAGTTAGGCTATTTCCTTACGAGCATAAAGATACGCTAACCGAATACTTAAGTAATTTGGTTTGTGATATCGCAAATGAGCCAGAAACATTTGATATAGCTGCTAAAAATGATAAACAGCATACATTTGCAGTTTTTACCACCTGTAAGCTCTAACGTTTAAAGCCAATAAAAGGATTTAAAATGAATACGTTAACACCTACTCAGGCAGTCCAATTAGCATCACTTGCTTATGATGCTAAAGAATTAAAAAATACAAAACTATTAAATGGGCTATTGCATGTATCCTTACGAGATCAGTTTGATTTTTCTATCAATAATAGGTCCATACAAGGTGTGTCAGGCGGGTTTTTCTCTCATTTATTTGGTTTAAGTACTGGGTTTGGCCTTGTTGCACACGGTAAAAATTCATTTCAAGGTGATTCAGTAATCACTATTCGTGGGACGGCTTCTCTTAGAGATGGCCTAACAGATGCGCACTTTGGTTTAAGCGGTGGCTCTAACGGCAGTATGGTACATGCTGGGTTTAATAAAACCTTTTATAGTATGAAACCTGCACTACAAGAGTTCGTTGCTGCAAATATAAGAGATAAAATGACCGGCTGTGTGCACATTGTTGGTCATAGTTTAGGTGGTGCATTGGCTACGCTTTCAGCCGATTGGATAAAAGCAGAGTATTCGTTGCCGGTTAAATTATATACGTTCGGCTCACCAAGAGTGGGGCTTGATAACTTTTCACGCGCTGCCACCTCTCGTATTGATAAAATATACCGCTGTACACACGGCGCTGATCCAGTTACAAAAGTGCCTTTGTGGCCATTTTCACATGCGCCCTACAATGGCCAAGAAATTCGTCTTGATAATGGTCAGGGCCTTAAAGGCGCAGCACACAAGTTAAGTGGTACGCCAGGCTATGTTAATACTGCAAACAGTAATGATTGGGGTAATTTAACTGTAAAAGCAAACCACTTTTTAAGCACGCCGGTACGTTTGAAGTTTGAAGACAGAAATCAAGCTTCATTTAGTTCGCATTGGGCAGATAAACTTGGCGCTGCGTTAGTTACCTTATTAAAAGATTCGGGCTACTACAGTGCTGTTGCGGCGCAAGCAGCCATAGGTACAGGTTTAACTTTTTACGATATGCTGGCGCGAACGCTTGATAAAATAGCCAAAGCGTCAGCTTCATTTGCAACACAAACCTTAGGTTTACTCGGGCACATGCTAGTGTTTGCTGGCAAAGTTATTAGCAAAGCTGTAGAGCTGACTTACAGTTTTATAAAATCGGTATTTGACTCAACTCTAGGGGCGTTATATCGCGCAGCACGAGAAGGCTTAAATGGTCTAGATTAAGGTTTTATAAGCCTTAATCTCGCTCTAACAAAATGGCACCACTTTGGGTTTCACCTAAGTGGTCGTCTTTGTTATAAATAGGGCACTTACTCATTGATAAACACCCACAGCCAATACAGCCATCAACCCGTTCACGTAAACGTTGCATATAAGCAATACGCTCATCAAGTTTCTTTTGCCATTGTTTTGAGAGTGCAGACCAGTCTTTTTGTGTTGGTGTACGCTGCTCTGGTAACGTTGCCAGAGTTTGTTTAATTTCTTCTAGCGTGATCCCCATCGCTTGTGCTGCTTTTATAACTGCTACTCGCCTTAGTACATCTGGTTTAAAGCGTCGTTGATTGCCACTGTTTCGCCAACTGCGTATTAGCCCTTTATTTTCGTAAAAGTGCAGATACCTTAACGCCACTGCGTTTAGCGACAAACCCAACCGTTAAGTTGGCTTCAGTAAGCTTTTTTTGTACCGCCATCACTTTAATTCCTTTTAAAAATTAAATTATTTCTTATTGACCTGAACTTAACTTGAGGTTTTAAGCTTTGCTCCATCATAAGAAAAGGAGCTAACCCAATGCAAGAAAAATCAGCACACAATATCGCAATCATATATTCAAGTGGACGTAAAAATGGCAATACTACCGCGCAAGTTAATGCCTATAGTAAGCAACAAAGCGGCATTGTTTTTTGCTTAGATGATTATGTTATTTCACCTTATCGCTACGATAAGCAGTATCACAATGATGATTTTTATAATTTGTTTGAAGTGTTACTTCGTTACGAACATTGGGTAATTGCGTCACCTATTTATTGGTATAACACCACGCCACAAATGAAAGCGTTTATGGATAGAATTACTGATTACATGGATGATGAGGCGTTACAACCGAAACTTAGAGCTTTACGACAAAAACAGTTTTCACTGTTGTCTAATGCTGCATCTCCCTCTGCGCCAGACGCATTTATCGATATGTTTAAACATACCTTTAATTATTTAGGAATGACTTTCAAAGCACATTCACATGTTCAGGCTAGTTAATCACGTTAAATAGCGTTAGGCTAAACAAAAAGTAAAAAGGATGATGTATGAAAACGTTACTTATTGGCTCAAGCTTACTTTTGGCTAGCTTTAGTACTCTTGCAGCAGAGCCTGCGCCTGTTATTAAAGACTATGGTTATTTTTATAATGTGCCCGAGCATGTGTCTGATTTAAACCAAGCACAGTTCAAGATAGCTTTTGATGTAGGTAAAGGCGCTGAAAAGGGCGTGCAAAATAATCATATTAATTCGTTAGCGCGATTTATTAATATGCATGTGGCTCACGGCGTAAAACCAGAAAATATTCAGCTTGCGCTGGTGGTACATGGTGGAGCCAGCGTTGATGTACTGAAAAACAGTGATTATAAAGCTCGGTTTGAAAAAGATAACAAAACCGAATCTTTAATTAAACAGCTGCTTGCTAATAACACGCAGGTATATGTATGCGGGCAGTCGGCAACGCATATGAAAGTGGAGGCTGATCAACTAATACCTGGAGTGCAAATGGCGCTTTCAGCGATGACCGCGCATGCGCAGTTACAGCAACAAGGCTATACGTTGAATCCGTTTTAAACATGAATATTCTTTGTTTTGGCGACTCCAATACCTTTGGTACATCACCCGTTGATGGAAAGCGGCTGCCTGCGCATGAACGCTGGCCGGGCATATTGGCAGAGCTGTTAGGTACAGAGCACCTCGTTATTGAAGCTGGGCAGCCTAATCGTACCTTAGTGAATAACCCGTCATTTAGCGGCGATAAATCAGGCGTAAAGTATTTAAAACCTTACCTTGAGGCGCAGCCGTTGGATGTCATTATCATTGCGCTTGGCACCAATGATTTAAAAGCCCGTTTTGCACTGTCTGCTATCGATATTAGCAAAGCGCTTGAGGAGTTGATTTTAGCCATTAAAGCGTTTTATCACGGTAACGCACAGCCAAAAGTAATCATATTGAGCCCGCCCAAGGTTCATGAAGTGGGAAGTTATAAAAGTATTTACGCAGGTGCAGGTATAAAAGCTGAACAATTATCTATTGAATTTAAAGCTGTCTCTGAACGCCAGGCATGTGTGTTTATCGATGGCTTTTCACTTCTTGCTGCTTGTGAAAGTGAGGGGGTTCATTGGCCATCTGAAGAACATAAGCGCCTTGCAAAGCAGCTACTACCCTTTGTTTAAAGTAGTGTGCGAGAGAGTTCTTTATATGATTTGCCAATTTTAACAATAGCCCCTGTGGTTAGTTCAACATTCTCATGATTAACCGCAGTCACTTTGTTTTTATTAATTAAATACGATTTATGAATTTGTATAAATGTATCTGCTAGCTGTTCACTCAGTTGCTTAAGTGTCGCTGTGGCAAGCGTGGTATTCTGCGCTTGATGCAACTTTACATAATTACCGTAAGCTTCAATATATTCAATGGTGTCTAACACGAATTTTCGTTTTTCTCGGTCTACTTTAAGCGTTATATATTGGGGCTGTTGGTCTAAAGGCTGTGCCGCACGTTGACACACTTTGTTGAGAGCTTGCTTTAGCCTCGGCGCTGAAACGGGTTTGAGCAAGTAGTCTGTAACATTTAAATCAAAGCCAGCTAAAGCATACTCTTGATAGGCACTATTGATAATTACTTGCGGCGGGTTAGCAAGTGCTTTTAATAGCTCAAGGCCTGTTAACTCTGGCATATTAATGTCGAGAAACACTAAATCAATGCCCGGCTTGGCAAGCACACATAAGGCATCTTTAGCGCTATAGTATTGACCTACTACATTTATATTGGAGTGTGCAGTTAAATGATGCAGTAGGACTTGGTGCGCTAATGGCTCGTCATCAACAATAATGGCTCTTATCATTTTTACAGCTCCAAGGTCAGTGTTGTTTGCCACATTGCATCTTGCTTATGGGTTATTAGTGAATGTTTATTAGGGTATAAAAGTTGCAGTCGTTTTTGTAAATTAGCGAGCCCCATCCCATGTTCTTTTTTTACTACTCGAGCGGGTATTGGGTTGGTGCAATAAAGCGTTAAAACATTGTCATTGATTGTTATTTTAATTGATACGTGTGTTTTGTCGCTCGCGGGCTCAACCCCATGTTTTATGGCATTTTCAACAATAATAATCAACAGCAGCGGTGTGATTTTGAGGTCGTCACAATTGTGCGGCCAAACAAGGTTAAACTTACACTTATTCGCACTTCTTATTTTTTGTAATTCAATAAAATTCTTAAGGTAGTCTAGCTCTTTTGCCAGTGGCACGGATGACTTTTGCCCTTCATACACTGTGTAGCGTAGTAAGTCTGCTAAATGTAGTACTAATTGAGGGGCTTGTTCTGATTTTGTCAGCGTAAGTGCATATAAATTATTTAATGTATTAAATAAAAAATGAGGGTTCACTTGTTGTTGGAGTAATTTTAGTTCGGTTTGAGTTTGCTGTTTAGCGACTTCATTTAACTTGCTTTGTTGCTGTTGACGCTCAAACGCCAAAATAATCGGGGTACTTATAACAAGAAAAAGCAGCATAAACTGATAATTAAACTTACTAAAAATATTTTGATCGCCACTTGGTGTGAGGTTAGCAACGCCGTGGGGTAAGTCATTAATGGGTAACGATAGAACGGCAGCTATCAACAAAGGTGTTAATACCAGCATTACAATAACGCAAACGGCTACAAACAAAAATACGCCGTGAACAGCAAGCAAGTGGCGAATGAGGAAGTATCGGTTAAATAAATATAACCCGTAAACAATTGCAGTATAAACGCCTAGTTGCCAAAAATAAGTGATAAATTGACCAAACTGCGAGACGACTTTACTTGGATCAAAAATTAAATTAAATGGTTGATTTAATAGTGGGTCTTCATGTGTATTGAGTACCCCAGCCATTAGAAAACACCAGCCCAAAAGAGTGAGTAACACTACATTATCCAATGATATTAATGAACTTAGCCGTTTGCTATTGAGTGAAGGCTGAGTGACAACACGTTGAGATATCAGCCATGTTAGGCTTGCTGCCGTACATAAGGCCCAGCCTTGCGGTGCTAAATAGTGCCATTGAGCAAATTGTGGAAGCAGCACACCGAGCGCGTATATCAAGATAGGGTAAGCAATAAAACCTAACAGCCAGCTCATTAAGGCTAGTCTTAATGGCTGTTGAAATGCAATTGCATGGGCGATTAAAAAAGGCAGGCATATTAAAAGAAGTTGCAGGTTTATTTGTAAGTAAAGCGGTGTTGAGCTGAGCCTTAACGATAGAAAGCGAATATGGGCTTCAAGTAAAATGGCAGCCAATAACGGCAATAAGGCAATGACATATTTTACCTTAATCCGTTTTGATAAAAAGGAAATAACCGTCTGCACATTTCACCTTAATATAATTTTAACTTCACACTACTTTACCCTTTAAACATTATTAACACATCTTTACGTTGCTAAAAAACCACAAATAATGATGAAAGTAAGGTTTTTAATGATGAGCAGCCAATCGTTACTCTTATCCCTTAGTTATAGGCTTTGATCATTACTTGCTAGCTGATTTGGAAGGTGTTGCTTAATGTGACTATTCGTCAATTAAGGAACGCAATAGATGCTGACACTTACAAATATAAATAAAAAATACCCAGATGGCACGCACGCTTTAAATGATGTGTCGGTTCATTTGCCTGCTGGCATGGTTGGTTTACTTGGACCAAATGGGGCGGGTAAATCAAGTTTAATGCGCACCCTAGCGTGTTTGCAAAGTGTGGATAATGGTCAGGTAAATTTTGATGGCTTAAATGTGCTGCAACATCCCGAACAGATGCGCAAACAGCTGGGCTATTTACCGCAACAATTTGGCGTCTATCCAAATATGAGTTGTATTGCATTGTTAGAACATATTGCAACGTTAAAGGGACTCAATAAAAAAGATCGAAAGCAGCAAATAGAGGAGCTTTTGACACTATTAAATTTATCTTCGTTTGCAAATAAAAAGGTGAGCCACTTTTCGGGTGGGATGAAACAACGTTTTGGTATTGCACAAGCGTTGTTAGGTTCTCCTCAACTGATTATTTTAGATGAACCAACCGCAGGGCTTGACCCTGCTGAGCGCGAAAGTCTCAATAATTTATTGGTGACGATTAGTAAACAACGCCTAGTGCTGTTATCTACGCACATTGTAGAAGACATAGAAAATCAGTGTCACTTTGTTGCAATGATTAACCAAGGCCAGCTAATTCAAAGTGGTGAAGTAGCCGCCCTTATCAAGCCATTGCATGGATGTGTATGGCTGCTAGACACCCTGCCTAGTGAACTACCGCAAGAAAGTTTGGTACTAAGCAAAAGTTATCGGTACGGCAAACCTTCATTTCGTGTTTATGCTACAACGACCCCTGCTGAAAGTGCGATACCCGCAGAAGCGACACTGCAAGATAGCTATTTTTATGAATTGAAAGCAAGAGGGTGTCACGCATGTTATTGATCAATGAACTGCGTTACATCACTCGTCAGTCTCTGCTTTGGTTGTGCTTTTTAGCAGCGCCTTTGTTTGCGTATACATTGTCAGCAGGGTTAGCTGTTGAAGGAAGCGATGCGATAAACCAGTTAAAGCTGCACCTAGTTGCCCTACAAATGATGCAACTAGCTTTACTGACAGGCGCGCTTGCACCGACAATTTTTTTACGTGATCAAATACACAATATGCACGAGCTTGTAGCAGCGACTCCTATTACTTTTAGAAAGCGAGCTTGGTTACGTTTGAGCGCTTTGGTGATGTGTGTGTTTGCGATTGCGTTTATTAGTATGCTGGTGGTTGTAACACAGTTACTCAGTAACGGGTTTGACTGGCATATTATTAATCTACTGTTTGTTAATAGCCTTTTTATGTTGTTTCCTAATGCGTGTTTGCTCAGTGTCATTGCCCTGTGGTTTTGTCAAAAGTTCAGCAGTGCTTTGGTGAATTATGTGATATTTGCAGTTTTATGGATTGGCTACTTACTACTTGCAAGTGTTACTGGTAACCCAATACTGGCGGGCAGTAGTATTATCAGTGAAACTAGCTATCAACTGTTTATATGGTTAGACCCTTTCGCATACACCGCGATTATAGCTAGCTTTAGTGAACCACAAGGCTGGATTGTCGCTTTTAATCGGGTGCTGATATTATTACTCACAAGCCTTATTTATTTTAGCGCTGTTGCAAGTAATAAGTCTAACTCGTTTAGTAAGCCAGTAAAAAGTGCAGTGAGCAAGCTACAACCCGTTACGGTAGCAAATGCCTCGTACCGACCTGCGGCTGCACAAAGTCATGGTCTAGCGATATTTATCACATTTTATAAAGTAGCGCTTTTCAATGTGTTAAAGCATCCAATAACATGGATAGTTTTTTTAGCTTGGCCATTCATGGTGTTTAATAGCGTAGCCTCTTCTGCTGCTTATGCTGAGCCATTGAGTGTAATCAATGCAACAACCAGTATCGATGCAATTAGTCACTATGCATTTGATATGCAAATACTGTTTGGGTGTTTGCTGATGGTGCTTTGGAGCTGGCAAATCAGTTGCTATGCACGGCGCTTTAATATGGCTGAGCTAATTGCTGCTACGCCTATCAAAACGGCCACTATTTTATATAGTCAATTATTGGTATTGGCTACTTTGGTTATTACTTTTTCAATAATGAGTTTTGTGGGAGCCTCTTTAGCGCAATGGTTTATTGATAGCCAATATGACGCTTACGACCATGTATATGTTTTGTGTTTATCGTCACTGCCCCTGATGCTAATTGGCTGGGTAACGGTATGTGTATTTAATATTTTTCGCTCAACACTGGTTGCAGGAGCAATCGTTTTTGTGATGCTGTTGCTAAAATTTACACCCGTTATGACTTATTTAGGACTCACACACACATTTTGGAGCCTAGCTTGGACGCCATTGCAGCCGCCGAGTGAGTTTTGGGGTTACCGGGCAAGTATCAGCAGTTATTGGCCTTATATGCAGGTGTGGTTGCTGGCCGGTATAAGTTTTATATTGCTAACGTGTGTATTTAGTCATCGCGGTGCGGGGTTTGATAGGCGTGCGGTTGTGCGAAAAGATGCATGGCTAATAATGCCAGTGTTGCTCTGCGTTGGCTTATTTGTGCAATTACATCTACGCTTGGTTGATGAAAAACCGCTTACCAATTCGCATAAACGTGAAGCGTTTAAAGCCAATTATGAAAAAAACTTTGTAGATTGGCAGCATAAGTTGCAACCTCAAGTTAGCCATATTGATGCAAATATTGATTTTTACCCGCATCAACAGTTTGTTAAGTTTGATCTAACGTACACCTTAGAAAACCTTCACCCAACGGCTATTAAGCAAATTTTAGTTGGCAGGGCAGGTTTTTATAAATGGACGAATGTAAAGATTGCTGGTGCGACCCAAATTGCGTTTTATCCTGACTTAAATCAAGCTGTTTATGAGTTTGATATTGCATTAAAGCCTCATGAAACACGACAATTAACCACAAAATTTGATATTCATCAAACAACATTGTGGCCTGCTAGTGGGCATCAAATAATTACGCCTGAATTTAGTTATATTCGTGCGGTTCCTGCGTTGCCAACCATTGGCTATCAAGTCAATTATGAGCTTACCGATACACAGTTACGCGCTCAATATGGTTTGCAACAAAAGGCACGGCCTTTAGCTTCAACATTATTTAATGAACAGCAAAAAAGGCCTAAACACTATGAGCGTATAACGATGTCGAGCAAAATATCAACCGCATCGGGGCATCAAGTTGTGACGCAGGGCAAACAAATTACACATCAACGTGAGCAGGGCCGTGAGATATTTGAGTTTAAAACATTAACTGAAATTAATAACTTACCTGCTTGGCTGTCAGTGCCTTTTACTGCTGCAACTAAAAAGCATGATGGTGTTACGTTACAAGTATTTGCAAAAAAACAACAGCTGATTGAGCGTTCAGATGCAATTGCTGTTAATTTTCAAGCGATGATGGACACACTTGATTGGTTTAAAAATAATATTGTTGCTTACAAACCAAAGCAATTGAGCATAATTGCGGCCCCACCTTTTGGGGGCACTGGCTATGCTTTACCACAAATAATATTAGTTGAAGATACCGTCGGCTTTAGGGCTCGGCCAAGCGATGATGCCGGTTTTGATCAGCGTTATCGCCGTGCAGTGCATGAAACCGCGCATCAATGGTTTGGCCACGAAATTGGCAATAGTGTGTCTGCTGACAGTGCCTTTCTAATTGAATCGATGGCCAAATATATTGAGTTGGTGGTAATAGAAAGACATGACGGAAAGGCCGCTATGAACGCTTTGGTCGATTACGAAACAAAGCGTTACGAGCAAGTATCACGTATGGATATTACCGAAAAAATGGCATTGATTGATTCAACAAAAAGCTATGAGCAATACTCAAAAGCCACTATTGTATTTGCAAAACTAAGGAAAAAAATAGGCGATGAAGCGATAATTAAGGCACTTAACTTAGTATGGGAAAATCATTCTCACCCTAATATGCCTGCTACTTCAATGGACTTTATTTTTGCGTTAAAAGAGCAAGTTAATCCACAGCTAAGTAGTTTAATTGATAAGCTGTTCTTAGAGATATGACAATCTTCAAGTCGCCAGCGGCTTGGAGTTGACTCTAAATTGCTTTAACTAAACGTGTTGTACTTCGCATAATGTGATGGCGAGAGGGTGTTGGCCGTTCGACTTAATTGCTTTACAGAGTACTCCACTACGAAGGTATACCAAAAGAGCATTGTGTTTTGTAGTTGATTTAGGTAATGTAATGAAATTGTTTCAGGGATGGTAATTATGTTAAGTAAAAAATTTGCCTTTATTAAAACAACACCTAAATCTTCTTCTCACTCATTTTGCTATACAACGATTATAAGCACTTTAAAAGCGCTTTTTAATGAAATAAAAATGGATGACTCACTCCCTAAAGTCGAGTTACGTCAAACCTTTGAACTTTATCTCGTTGATGGTGCGGATAAAGATTGGCACTCATTAATCCCTGCCGAACTAATCTGTTTAGCTAAGCAAAATAAGGTGATTTTATTTAACGTTGAGCCAAATGCTGTGTGTGAGAAAAACTTATTATTAAATCACTTCAATGGTGTTTTTTATAGTTCAGATGCTGCAGAGGATATTTTTAAGGCGCTTGTAAGAATAACCGACGGCGAGCTATGGTTTACCCGTAAAGTGATTTCTGATGCATTCAAAGATATATTGAATGCAGCTTCATCTAACAATTTACTGCATGACGACATAGTGCTTAGTAAATCGGATTACGAAAACTTAACCAAACGTGAAAAATCGGTGATTCAATTAATAGCGCAGGGTGCGAGTAACGATAAAATAGCGAACAAACTCAATATTAGTGATCACACAGTGAAAACTCATCTTTATAGTGCGTTTAAAAAGACTCAATCACGTAATCGTATAGAGCTTGCAAATTGGGCACAGCGCTACATTTCGGTATTACTTCCATTAGATAATTAAATAAAAAGGCTATTTGCATAGCCTTTTATTTTTTAAGCTTGTTTTTTAGCCCAAAGTCCCCGATCTATGCCTTTAGTAATTAAATCAGTAAGCGCTTTTTCTATGGCTTGTGTCACACAAATACTCATAGGTTCGTTATCACTAAATCCAGCTTCGGCTTCGGCTAAACGTTTGTAACTAACATATCTAAAGAAGCCTGCTCGCATTTCTTGGCTCAATACTTTTTTGCTGGTGGCTACTGATAATAGTACTTGGCCAGTTCTTACATCGACTGCACGCAAATAAATTGAAATTGCATCTTCACGATATAGCTCTGAGGCACCAATCCCAAAGTATTCCATTCCTAATCCGCCAGTTTTTACATTGGTATCGTAGCTAATTATGCCACCTTCTAAAATAATTTTTGCGGTGGTTAATGGCGGAAGCTCGCTCTGATTAGGGTTAGTCGCTTGTGCCGCTCTAATAATTTTTCGCTCAGTCAAAATGTTTTGTAAACCCTCACGTTCAACCGGCGTAAACCAGTCAGACTCATGTAATGCTTGCACTAAAATAGAGTTTGCACCTTGAGTGACGGCCGTTGAAAACGAGCTAACATTAGTTTGTGGTTTATATTGACCGGTTTGATCGCGAAATGAATAAACCGAAACTGGAATGCTACCCGCAGGTTTAGGTAAGCTTTTTAAGTCAGAAAAAACATCTGTTGGCTCTAACGTTACCGCACTTTGTTTTGATGGGGGAATTAAATTACCCATAGTAGAGCAACCACTAAGAGAAAGAGCGATTGTTATTATAATTACTTTATACATTATCCAAACCTCGGTACTTCGATAACCACAACCGAGTCATCAATTATATTTGTTATTCTAACCGTGATAGTATCGGTTGTACTGGTGATTACTTCTATTTGATAATCACCACTCATAAATATTGAATCTTGGTTAAAAACACTGTCTTCAATATTTTCGCCAAAAGCCATGTCGGTGATTTCTCTCACCATCCTATTTAAGTATGTTCGCTCTAATGAATCCTGAAATTGCTCTGCATACCCTTTTTCGATCACAGGCGCTTTATGCTTATTTTGTGCTTGTGCCTTACTAAGCAGCATATTGGCATTGAGAGGGTTGCCGCCAAAGCTCGGGTTAATAGGGGTGTAAATAATTTCAGTTGCGGAGACTGAAAAGCTTAAAGTCGTTATTATTGTTAATACTATTTTTTTCATTGTTACCATCCGTTCAATGCCATGTCAGGACTCGCTGTTTGCATATTCGATCGCGCCATTGCGTCCATTACAGAATGTACTGCTTGCTCTACCCGCTCGTCCAAAGGCTCTAGCTTTCGTCCCAAGTGGGTTGCATAAATTATCTTATTATTCATTATTAATACTAATTTGGTGCCAGCACGGGGTATAACCGTTTCTTTTATTTCTACATTGAAGCCTGCTGTTGAGGGGAATTCGCGCCAATAGTTTGAAAATTCACTATAAAATTGATACCCAAAGCGGCTAATACTTTTGTTTAGAAGTAATCCATCGATTTCTAGATCATCACTGGCATTACTACAAGGAATAAAAAGAGTTAAAAGTATAAAAAAATAGTTATATTTATTATTTTTCATAGTTAAATAAGGGAGAGGGTTACTCTCCCTTTCTCATCAATTACATTTGTGTAATTGTTGCAGTGTTACCATCACCGATTTGCGTGACAGAGAATGTACTGTTAAAGCCAATTACGTTACCTTCAACAGTATTGTAATTACCTGTTTGAGTAACAGAGAATGAAACGTTTTCACCACCTAGTAAAAGCGCTGAATCTCCCGTTCCACCTACCCAGTTTCCCTCACCTTGTTGTGCAATATCAATAGAGTGATTACTGCCCTCTACCATTAAGTCAATAACGTTGATATCACCATTTTGAGCGATATCAATTTGGTTTGCATTACTATCAAGAACACCCGCTAGTGTAACAATGGCTTCGTTTTGGTTACCGACTTGATTAACATCAATATCGTTATCGTTTGATGTAAGTGAGACATCAGGGTATGAAGACTGCACTAAAATTGCGTTTTCATCACCACCTGATTGGCTAAGGTCAACATCATTGCCATTACCATTAAAATTAGCTAAATGAACCGAGCTGGAATTACTAACTTGAGTTACTGTAAATTCATTATTTGATCCAATTACACCCATGTATACTTCATTAGTGTTACCAACTTGCATTGCTGTAAGCTCATTGTTATCGCCCATTAGCTCAGTTGTTGCAAGGTTCTCATCACCAACTTGATTAACTGTTACTTCGTTGAATGAACCGTCAAAAAGACCAGACTCAATAGCATTATCTGAACCTTCTTGGTCTAGTTTTATTTCATTATCATTGCCAGTAACGGCTGCAAAAGTAATCGTATTGTTATCACCGCTGCTTTGTTCAATAGCTATTTCGTTTGCATCACCAGCTATATCAGTGAATGTAACAATGTTGCGTGAGCCATCTTGGCTAACATCAATTTCATTTTCGTTGCCACGTAATGACTCTATTTTAAATTCATTCCACGTGTCTGTTTGTTCAATTTCAATGATGTTTTCATCACCAGATAAGCTAAGTATTTCAAACTCTTGCCACATACCTGACTGAGATGAAATAATTTCGTTGCCGTTACCTCTCATGTCCATGTTGTAAAACCAATGGCCGCCATCACCTTGTTCTACGTCAATATTATTGTCGCTACCGGTGATAATATTGATTGCTTCATTATTCTGGAATAATCCTTGGCCTAATTGAGAAACATAAACGCCGTTATGATCACCCGTAATACGAGTAATAAAACCATTAGCGATACCATCTTGCGCATAAGTCTGTTGGTTGTTATCACCCGTTGTTTCAACTTCGGCGTAATTACCATTTTGTAATTGAGCTATTTTAACATCGTTATTGTTACCGACTTCAGTAGCTAGTGCAGTATTGCCATCCCCATCTTGAGATACTAATGCTGTATTATCAGAAAATGACTGTTTAACTGTTACGGCATTTTCAATGCTACTTACAGATACTTTAGATGCAAGCTCAGAAGTTGAACCCGCTTTTGATTCTGTAGTTGCGTTTGCTGTAAAGCTTGCGCCCATTGCAATTGCAATAGCACAGCTTAAAAGTGATTTATTCAATTTCATTATTATTCTCCTTGAAATGCAAAATTAAACACCTTGGTTGTTTATTAAGTTTTAATAAGGTGTTTGTCGTTACAGCATGCCGTGCTGTTAAATGTGTGATTAACTTTTATTCTTAAACGTAAGGTGCGGTTTTAATCATGAATGTAGAATCTAGCTTTCAGTGCTTGAACAGTATGTTTACTGTTATCTACTTCATAACTGCTCAGTCACTGTATTCTTCAATGAACCTATTTTGAATCATCTTTTTTAATGGTATTTAAAGCTGTTTAGTTTCAATGACTTGAAATTGAATTTTGGATTTATATTTATTTCTCACTAAAATCCAATAAAAAATAATGAGTTAATGGTATGTTAAAATTAATGAGTTTAGCTCATTAAAATGGATGTTTTTTATGTTTTTATCACTGTATTTCTAGTTAAAAGTAATGATTTTGTACCTTATTTTGTTTTTTTACTTGAGTTAGTCGCTGTTTAACCGTTTTCTTAGCACTTGCCACGTGATTGCTTAAATTCTTATACGTAAATTTTCCACTTAGTACAGCTAAGTTAACTTAATTACGGATAAAACGATGAAAACAAAATTATCTATTATTACACTTGCACTTTTACCTTGTTTAGCTGCGGCGAAATTGCCTGATGTAAACAGTACGACTCAAAAAGTTACTGCGAGTAGTGACTCAATTATTGTTAAATATAAAAAGAATGCTTCGCCGGAAATGCGTAAGCAAGCCCGTTCGTTAGTTAAAGCAAAAATCTCAGATTCTAATAACGATGAAATTGATGATAATTTTACTTCGTTGTTTTCTGGTCGCCTTGCTAAATTCAAAGTATCAGGAATGAGTGCTAAAGAAGCCATTGAGCGCTTAAAATCTCATCAAGCCATTGAGTATGTTGAGCCTGATTATCGTGTGAGTATTGCAAGCATACCAAACGATCCTCGCTTTGAAGATTTATGGGGCTTAAATAACGAAGGCCAAACTGGTGGTACGGTTGATGCAGATATTGATGCACCTGAGGCTTGGTCAATTTCAACTGGTAGCCGTGATATTGTTGTAGGTGTTATTGATACTGGTGTAGATTATAGCCATCCTGATTTAGCTGCGAATGCGTGGGTAAATAGCGGTGAGATTGCTGGAGATGGTATCGATAATGACGGCAACGGTTATATTGATGACGTACACGGTATTAACGCGATTACCGATGCTGGCGACCCAATGGATGACGAAGGCCACGGTACACATGTATCAGGTACAATTGGTGCCAGTGGTAACAATGGTGTTGGTATTGTTGGTGTAAACCATGATGTATCTATTGCAGGTTGTAAGTTTTTAGCTGCAGATGGTACAGGTTCTACATCTGGCGCTATTAAATGTATTGACTACATGGTAGGCCTTAAAAACTCAGGTGTTAACCTTCGTGTATTAAACAATAGCTGGGGCGGTGGTGGTTATAGCCAAGCACTTGCTGATGCGATTACTGCCAGTGAACAAGCTGATATTTTATTTGTAGCTGCTGCTGGTAATGATGCGGTAGACAACGATGTAAATCCTCATTACCCATCTAATTATGAAAATGACAATGTATTATCTATTGCAAGTACTGATAGTCGCGACAATATGTCTGGCTTTTCACAATGGGGTTTAACCAGTGTTGATATGGGCGCACCAGGTAGTGCTATTTTATCAACCATTCCAGGTGGCGGTTATGCAAGCTATTCTGGCACATCAATGGCAACACCACATGTAGCTGGTGCTGCTGCACTTGTATTGTCAGTAAATCCAGATCTAACATCACTAGAGCTTAAAGAGTTACTTATGTCTAGTGGTGATGCTAATGCGGCATTAAATGGTAAAACGGTTGCAGGTACACGTCTAAATGTTAACCAAGCAGTCATTGATGCTGATCCAACTCCTGGGTTTAAATTATCAGTATCACCTGTTTCTCAACAAGCAACAGTTGGTGATACGGTTACCTATACCTTTACAATTGGTTCAGTTGCACAATGGGATGGTGACGTTTCACTTGCTTTGGCTGCTGATCTTACTGACGCATCACTAAGCGCAACTACAGCTCGTCCAGGTGATGAGGTTGTATTAACGGTAGCAACTAATAGCGATACTCAGTGGGGTAATTATGACTTTACTGTAACTGCTTCAACAGACGAGCAAGTTAAAGATCAAACAGTAAGCTTAATGCTGCAACCTGCTGGTTTGAACGACTTTACTTACAGTAGTAATGAACGCGTTGAGATTCCGGATAACTCACCTGAAGGTGCAAGCTCTGTTATTACTGTGGCCGATGATTTAACTATCTTTGGTACCACGGCTGATGTAGACATTACGCATACTTGGTCTGGTGACTTAGTGCTTACACTTATTTCAGCACAAGGTACAGAGGTTACTTTACAAAGCAATGAAGGTGGCAGTGACGACGACATTGTGAAGTCATTTACATCAACGGTATTTAATTCTGAGGTAGCGACTGGAGATTGGACACTTAATGTTGAAGATACAGCAGGCGCAGATACGGGTAATATCAATGGTTGGTCACTTACATTTAGTGCTATTGGTGAAGTAAGTCCACAACCACCAGAAGCCGGCTTTAATGTTTCAGCACAAGGTTTAACTGCTACATTTACAGATACAAGCCGTGATGTTAATGATGACATTTCACAGTGGAGCTGGAACTTTGGTGACGGCGCAACTTCAACTGATGCAAACCCTGTTCATGCCTACGCTGAATCAGGTAGTTATGAAGTTGAACTAACTGTAACAGATAGTGAAAACAACTCAGATACATTCACACAAACAGTCGTTGTAAGTGATGTTGAAATTGAGTTGACTCTAAAACGCGCTAATAAGTCACGTCTTGATACTATGCGTGTAGAGCTAAACTGGGAAGAAGTGGGTGCTGAGTCACTTAGCTTATACCGAAATGGCGAACTAGTAGATACCGTATCAGATAATGGCCGTTACCGTGACTACGTTCGTAACGCAAGATTATCAACGTATAACTATAAGTTATGTGTTTCTGAGAACGTATGTTCGAATATTGTTACGGTTTCATTTAATTAAGCAAAATATACATTCCTAATGTAAACCAAGCCCAGTTTCACTGGGCTTTTTAATGCCCAATTAATAAATGTTATTAATTGAACTTGGTATTTTAATTGTTTTTATAGTAGTTATAAATCACTAGCCTCATATTATTAATTAATCAATTTATATCTATTTTGTTTATTAATTACACTTTATTTACTTGATATTTACTTTGTTCATGCTAGTTTCATAAATGGAAACTGACAATAGCATTTCTTAACACACTAAGCGGAGGAGCTAATGAGCTCACGGAAAATAATAAATAATGCCCTTAAATTAAGTGTCTTATCACTAAGTGCATTTAGTTTAAATGTATATGCATCAATAGACTGCAGTACATTGACGACATGGGAGTTAGGGCAAACTCATACAGCAGGAAGCCAAGTAAAGGCACAAAATAATGCGTATGAAGCCAAGTGGTGGACACAAGCAAACCCTTTGGAGAATACCGGTCAATATCAAGAATGGTTACTTTTGGGCGCGTGTGACAGCGCTGTCAATGATAATCAGTCGCCTATAATTACTGAGATCACACCTGGGAATGGTTCTTTATTTAACGATAAAGACAACGTTGTCATTTTGGCGCAAGCAACTGATTCAGATGGCTCGGTTGCAGGTGTAGAGTTTTTTGTCGACGGCATTTCCATAGCGGTTGATAACACTGCGCCGTTCAGTGTTAACTGGCAAGCTATCACGGGCGAACATCAAATTAGCGCGGTAGCAACAGACGATGAAGGAGCGAACTCTGCAGAAGTTGTTAATACGCTGAACGTTAGTGATTCAGTAGTTGTTGACCCTGTTAATCAAGTACCTGTTGCCGCTATTTCATTTAGCACGCTTCCGGATCAACTGGTTGTTGGTTCGCAGGTGGTGTTTGCACTTTCTGGAACTGATAGTGATGGCCAAGTAACGGCTCTGAGCTTTGCAGCAAACGGGGTGGATGTTCATCAATCAAGCTCACCAGCGAGCAGTTTTGCATGGCAAGCAACGGCACTTGGTCAGGCAACTTTCACCCTAACGGTGACCGATAACGACGGTGCAACAGCGCAAGTAACAAAAGTATTAACGGTTGTTGATGAAAATACAGGCCCAGTTACGGGCACTGACTGTCGTCCCCAAGGTTTATATCAAACTCCCGGTGTAAACACGCCTTACTGTACGATTTATGACGCAAATGGTCGCGAGATCATGGGCCCAGATCATCCACGCCGTGTAATTGGATACTTTACTAGCTGGCGTAATGGCGCTAATGGTCAACCCAGCTATTTAGTAAACGATATTCCGTGGGATAAAATCACCCACATCAACTATGCATTTGCCCATGTTGATGCGAACAACAAAGTATCTATTGGCGATCCTGCTTCAGTAAATAATCCTGCTACTAATATGGAATGGCCGGGCGTAGTTGGCGCTGAAATGGACCCAGAGTTTAACTACAAAGGTCACTTTAACCTGTTAAACAAATACAAAAAACAACATCCAGATGTAAAAACACTCATATCTGTAGGCGGTTGGGCTGAAACCGGCGGTTACTTTGATGAAACAGGCCGTGTTGCAAGCGGTGGTTTTTACACCATGACCACCAATGCTGATGGTTCAGTTAACCATGCAGGTATCAATGCATTTGCGCAAAGTGCAGTTGAGTTTATTGAAAAATATGGCTTTGATGGTGTTGATATTGATTACGAATACCCATCATCAATGAATGACTCAGGCCACCCTGATGACTTCCCAATTTCTAATGCACGTCGTGGTGGTTTAAATGCCTCATACCAAGTGCTAATGAAAAAAGTACGTGAAGAGCTAGACCGTGCAGGTGAAGCTGCGGGTAAGCATTATTTACTCACGATTGCATCGCCTTCGTCGGGCTATTTACTGCGCGGTATGGAAACCTTCCAAGCGGTTCAATATCTCGATTATGTAAATATCATGTCTTATGACTTACATGGCGCATGGAACTCGCACGTAGGTCACAACGCGGCATTATTTGATACTGGGTTAGACTCAGAGCTTGCGCAATGGAATGTATACGGCACCAAAGAGTTTGAAGGCATTGGGTATTTAAATACTGATTGGGCAGTGCGTTACTTCCGTGGTGCGATGTCAGCGGGTCGAATCAATATTGGTTTGCCTTATTACACCCGTGGCTTTAAAGATGTATCAGGTGGAACAAACGGTTTATGGGGCCAAGCGGCACTACCAAACCAAGCTGATTGCGCTAAAGGTACTGGCGTAGGTGAGAAAAACAAATGCGGTAATGGTGCACTAGGTATCGATAACCTTTGGCATGATAAGAACGATGCAGGCCAAGAAATGCCAGCAGGTTCAAACCCTTTATGGCATGTTAAAAACCTTGAAAACGGCATTGTTGGCTCGTATTTAGGCGTGTATGGCTTAACACCTGATACCGACGCCGATGACCGCTTAACAGGTACTTATACTCGTCACTATGACAGCGTTGCCGTTGCACCTTGGTTATGGAACGCAGATAAAAAAGTATTCCTCTCGATAGAAGATGAAGAGTCAATGGCAACAAAGGTTGATTACGTTATCAACAATGGTCTTGGCGGTATCATGTTCTGGGAGCTGGCAGGTGACTTTGACTATGACTCAGCCAAAGGCGAGTACTTCATGGGGTCAACGCTTACTTCACTTGCATACGATAAGTTTAATCAAAGCGGTGTTGCATATGATGTACATGGCGGAAATCCAAACTTCACAGTGCCTGCCGAAGCCGTAGATATCACATTTACAGCAAAAGACTTCCCAATTGGTGATGATAATTACCCAATCAGCCCAACGTTTGCATTTACTAATAACTCAAGTCTTGATTTAAGTGGTGCAAAAATTTCATTTGATGTGCCGGTATCAACTTCCGCTATTTTTAAATCTAACTGGAATGCACAAGAAAAACTGGGCATGGCAGTAGAAGTAAATGGCTCGAACGCAGCGGGTAATAATATTGGCGGTTTTGAGAACGAGTTCCACCGTTTCTCAATCACACTGAACAATGAATGGGGCGGTCAACCAAAAGACTTTAGCGCTGGTGCAACTGTGAATGCACAAGTGATGTACTACATGCCAATCACTGGGCCTAGCAACTTTACCATTGAAAAAGATGGAAAAACTTATGCATTCAAAGCTGAATACCCAATGCTACCAGATGCAACACCGGGTGATGGCACGGGCAATCCAGATAACGGTGGCGGTGACCCTGTAGGTACGTGTGAAGGAGTTGATATAGCCACGATTCCTGTTTATCCAAACTTCCCTCAAACAGACTGGGCGGGCAACCCAAGTCATGCTGCTGGCGGCGATCTAATGGTGCATAACAACGTAGTTTATAAAGCCAAGTGGTGGACAACCTCTGAGCCGGGTGCAACAGCAGATTGGACCTTAAGTTGTAGCCTGTAATTTACAAAACAATGAGGGGTAGGCCTGAGCTTACCCCATGTATTGAGTCTAATAAAGGATAAAATAATGGCATCAATTAAATTTAACACGATTACGCTATCTGCAATTACTAGTGGTTTACTACTCAGTACACTAGCACCGCAAGTGCAAGCACATGGTTATATGGATAGCCCTAAAGCGCGCCAAGCAATTTGTCAAGTTGATGGCGGATACTGGTGGCCTGAAGACGGCACAAATATTCCTAACCTTGCGTGTCGAGCCGCATATTTAGAATCGGGCACGGTGCAGTTTGTACAAGCGATTGAATTTTCGGTTAATACTCCTGACTATTTAAATCAAACCGCAGTTGAGGCCAGTGTACCAAACGGCACTTTATGTGCTGGTGGCGATACAGCCAAACGGGGTATGGATTTACCATCACCACATTGGCAGCGCAGTGATGTAGTACCCAATGCCAATGGTGATATTCAAATACGTTATCTTGCATCAACCCCGCACAACCCAAGCTTTTGGCAGTTTTACATTACCAAGCCAAGCTTCAATAGCGCAACTGACGTACTAACTTGGCAAGACTTACAGCTAGTGCAAGAGCACGACAACATTGAGGTCGTTAAAGACCCCGATGGTAAACGCTACTATGAAATGAATGTTGCAATTCCGCAAGACCGCAGCGGCGAGGCTATTTTATATAGCCGTTGGCAACGTAATGATGTGGTTGGTGAAGGCTTTTATAACTGTAGCGACATCAACATAGTAAATGACGCAGGCCCAACTGATCCAAATTCGTTGACTAGCGTCGGTTACTTTGTTCGCCAAGGGCAAAATGCTATTGCAGGCGACATCGTATGGGCGCGATTATTTGACGAAACAGGCCAAGAGGTGATCAACCAACAGCTTAAAATCAATGCCGACAATCAAGCAAATTGGCAACAAGCATTGGCTGAGCAGCTTAACCTCGATTACGCGCATTTAGTGCAAATTGGTGTGCAAAACCAAGCGGGCGACATTACGTTTGATGCAACCGACGTACTCATAAATCAAGTGTATAGCAGCGATGCAAATTATACCTATGCCTTGAGTGTGCAAGGTGCGCCAACAAACACCGCACCCATTGTACACACCCCAGATAACCTAGTAGTTGATGAAAACACCACAACAGCAATTCATCTGCATGCCTTTGATGATGAGCAAAGTGAGCTAACTTACAGCTGGACAGTACCTACACCGCTAAGCTTTACAGGCTCTGGTGCCAACATCAACTTAACCACTGCAGAGGTATCAGCAAACACCGATTACACCATTGCAGTATCTGTATCGGATGGTCAATTAAGTACCCAAACCACTTTTAGTGTCACGGTTAACGATGTACCTGTGGTCGATCCGGTTGACCCAACAGTACCTGAATGGGAAAGCACTCAGACCTATCAAGCCAGCGATAAAGCCCGTTTTGCTAACGTTATTTACACCGCTAAATGGTGGAACAAAGGCCAACAACCAGATACCTCAGCGGCATGGGAATCAGCCTCGAAAGCTGACACAGCAGCCACTTGGAATACTAGCAAAGCCTACCAAGCCGGCGCAGAAGTAACGTATCAAGGACAGCGCTATCGCGCTAAATGGTGGACTCAGGGCGATACGCCAGGGCAAGCCAATGTATGGACCAAACTTTAATAAAGCCTAAGTTTTGCAGTTCAAACTTATTAAATAATTACATAAATAATGGATAAGAGAGACCTATGAATATCAAACAACTAAGCGCAGCCATCGGTGTTGCTTTATTTGCAAGCACAGCATCTGCTGCACCGTCTACACCAAGCATTAATTGGGAACCACAGCAATATTCGTTTGTTGAGGTAGATCTTGAGGGAAACGGCTCTTATAAGCAGCTAGTTACCCGTGTTGAACAAGTTAATATCAACATTCAGTGGAGTGCATGGAGTGGTGATGGTGGCGATAGCTACAAAGTATATTTTGATGACATGCTAGTGAATGAAGGCACGCTTGCTGCTGGTTCTAAAAGTGGCACTATTTCATTCCCTTATGATAAAGCAGGCCGCCATACAATGTATGTTGAGCTATGTGAAGGTGGCACGACCTGTGCGCGTAGTGCAGGCAAACCTATTGTAATTGCTGATACTGACGGTGGCCACTTAGCGCCATTGCCGATGGATGTAGATCCAAATAACCGTGACATTGGTATCAAACAAGGTTTAGTTACAGGCGCTTACTTTGTTGAGTGGGGAATTTATGGCCGTGATTATGATGTAACGAATATGCCAGCACAAAATCTGAGTCATATTTTGTATGGCTTTATTCCAATTTGTGGTGAAAACGCATCGTTATCGGGTGGTCCTAAACGTGCACTTGAAACCGCTTGTGCCGGCTCTGCAGATTACGAAGTGGTTATTCACGACCCATGGGCAGCAGTACAAAAAGCACTGCCAGGGGTTGATGCAAAAGACCCTATCCGTGGTACTTACTCTCAGCTAATGGCGCTTAAACAGCGTTACCCAGATATTAAAATTTTACCATCTGTAGGTGGTTGGACGTTATCAGACCCATTCGGTGGCTTTACCAATAAAGCTAACCGCGACACCTTTGTTGCCTCAATGGAAGAGTTTTTAAGAACATGGAAATTCTATGACGGTGTCGATATTGATTGGGAATTCCCAGGTGGTGACGGTCCCAACCCAGACATTGGCGATCCAATCAACGATGGCCCAGCCTATGTTGCATTAATGCAAGAACTACGCGCTATGCTTGATAAGCTTGAAGCAGAAACGGGTCGTACATACGAGTTAACCTCAGCTATAGGTGCAGGTTACGATAAAATTGAAGATGTAGATTACCAAGCGGCTAGTCAGTATATGGATTACATTTTTGCCATGACCTATGACTTTTATGGCGCATGGAGTAATGTAACCGGTCACCAAACTGCACTTTACTGTGGTGAACACATGAGTGTTGGCCAATGTAACGGTACCGGGCTTGATGAAAATGGCGAACCTCGTAAAGGCCCTGCTTATACCACCGATAATGCAGTGCAGCTATTACTTGCGCAAAATGTACCATCGAAAAAAATCGTCGTCGGCACGGCTATGTATGGCCGTGGTTGGGAAGGTGTTTACCCGCAAAATGCAGCGATTGATGGTAACCCAATGACTGCCCCTGGTAATGGCCCGTTAAAAGGCTCTACGGCACAAGGCGTATGGGAAGATGGGGTTATTGATTACAAGGGCGTTAAAGCCAATATGATTGGTGCTGCGGGCACAGGTATTAATGGTTTTGAAGTGGGTTATGATGAGCAAGCACAGGCCGCTTATGTATGGAATCGTTCAACCGGTAAACTAATTACTTATGATAGCCGTAAGTCAGTACTGGCTAAAGGAGCGTATGTTAATCAGTATAATTTAGGTGGTTTATTTGCTTGGGAAATAGATGCGGATAATGGTGATATTCTTAATGCTATGCATGATGGTTTAGGAGGAGTAGTTGCTCCGCCAACAAATAAAAAGCCAGTTGTTTCAGTATCTGCATCTGTATCTGTTAATTCAGGCGAGAGTATTACAGTAACAGCTTCTGCAACTGATGCAGATAACGATCCACTTAGCTTTAGCTGGAATGTTGATAGCGCACTGGTGGTATCTGGACAAAATAGTGCATCATTAGTCATTACAGCGCCAACAGTGACTGCAGATACGCAGTATGTGGCAACCGTTGCGGTATCAGATGGTAAAGCAACCGTTAATCGTGATGTTGTTGTTAATGTTATTGCGCCAACATCAGGGGGTGAAAACACAGCACCGAGTGTTGATGCTATCGCTAATATCAGCGTTGAAGAGGGCGCATCAGCAAGTGTAGCTGTAGTGGCTGATGATGCTCAAAACGACACCCTTACGTATTCGTGGACAGTACCTGCTGGTTTAACGTTAGTGGGTAGCGGTTCAAATATAAGTCTTGAGGCAGGCGCTGTAGATACCGATACAGATTTCACCGTGTCTGTTGCAGTTAGTGATGGTGCATTAACCACAACGCAAAGCTTTAGCGTAACAGTTACAAACGTTGATACTACAAATCCACCTACAGGAAGCTGGGATGCAAGTGTTGCATACGTTGGTGGTGATGTCGTTACTTATAACGGCGTTGAATATAAAGCAAAGTGGTGGACTCAAGGCGAGCGTCCTGATTTAGGTGGTGCATGGGAAGCAACAACACAACCTACAGATGGTACGGGTGTCGCAGTTTGGCAGCCAACGGCTATTTATAACAGTGGTGATGAAGTTTCTTATCAAGGTAATAAATACCAAGCTAAATGGTGGACTCAAGGGAACGAACCTGGCTCAACCGATGTATGGTTAGTACTTTAATTTTAACCTGAGAATTTGGGTTTTAAAAAACCATGTAAATTAAAAAAGCAGCTTTCGAGCTGCTTTTTTTGTTAACGACTATTACGAGGAATTAAAATAACGCTTTAGAGCTAATTATTAAACCGTTTACATCAGCATATATCCAATCACCGGTATTAATTGTGGTGTTTAACATATTAACCGGGTGATCTTTAGCACCTAAACCGCGCTTAGTGGTGCAGCGTGGAGTTGCGCCTAGCGCCATCACAGGTAAATTAAGTGTGGCAAGAATTTCAATATCGCGACAGCAACCATTAATAATTATGCCCTGCCAGCCATTTATTAGTGCGCGCTCTGCAATAATATCGCCAATAAAGGCAAAACGTTTACTGGCAAAACCATCAACAACCAATACTTTTCCCTCACCGTTTTCATGCAGTATGTTACCAGCAAACGAGTTGTCGTCAGGGCAGGTGACGGTCACTACTTGACCATAAAAGTGAGTTTTATTACCAAAGTGTTGCAAGCCACTGTCAGCAACTTGCACATGGTCGCGATGTTCATCGTATAAATCGGGCGTAGTAAACTGTGTCATTGAGGGCATCCTTGTTTTTTGGCAAAGCCACGTACGGCAAAGGCAAGTAAATTTAAAGTAGTAATAATGTTTATCGTAGGCTAATTAATCACTCAGGTGTAGCTATTGTTGCAAATTGGCTTATAGATTTTAGTCGCAATATAAGTACTTTTAGTGCTTTCCATCTGTTTCCATGAGTAACGAATGCTGTTAATTAGTTTTATTTTTTCGAATAAAATTGATTTTGTGAGCGCACTAGCCAAACGTCTCATTGTTGGCTACTTTTTCATATGCTACGTTCAATTGTTATTTAAAAAGTGGGGCGCCAAATAGCGTTCTATAAACACATACAAAAAGAGAAGCGTGCTTTATGATCATCTTTTTTATTTGCCTGACTATTTTAATATTAGGCTATAAGTTTTATAGCCCGTTTGTTGCAAAACAAGCGGGTTTAGATTCAACCGTAGACACTCCGCAAAAGCGTTTTAGCGAAGGTGTTGACTATGTTGCTATTCACCCTGTTCGTGCATTTTTAATTCAGTTTTTGAATATTGCAGGAGTAGGCCCCATATTTGGTCCTATACTTGGCGCCTTGTATGGCCCAGTAGCGCTGGTTTGGATTGTACTTGGTAACGTTTTAGGTGGAGCTGTACACGACTTTTTCTCTGGCGTAATGAGTATTAAAGAAGACGGTAAAAGTTTACCTGAAATTGCAGGCCATTATTACAACGTAGTATTTAAAGGCTTTATGCTTATATTTACTGCTATGTTGTTATTTTTTGTTGGTGTAGTGTTTATTATGAGCCCAGCAGGATTATTGAGTAACTTAGATGCATTTGAAGGCACCATTTTTGCTAGTAATACATTTTGGGTTCTCGCTATTTTAGCTTACTACTTTTTAGCCACGTTATTACCAATCGATAAAATCATCACTAAGTTTTACCCTATTTTTGGCTTGTTAATGATTGTAATGACAGTTGCTATCGCAGTCTCACTGTTAATCAACGCACCCCATTTACCAGTAGCTGGCGACTTTTTAGCGTATTTTGAAGCCGATCATGCTTACGACTTTTTAGCCCCAAATCCTGATGGACTGCCTACTTGGCCGTTGCTATTTATCACCATTACTTGTGGTGCTATTAGTGGTTTTCACTCAACGCAAGCACCTATTATTGCTCGTTGTTTAACTAACGAAAAATATGTACGCCCGGTTTATTATGGCGCGATGATGTGCGAAGGTATTGTAGGTTGTGTTTGGGCGCTTGCTGGTATTGCTGCCTTCCCAGAAGGGTACGCTGGTTTAAAATCGATGCTTGATTTAGGCGGTCCAGGCTTAGTGGTTAACCATATTGCAAACAGCTACTTAGGTGTATTTGGTGGTATTATGGCTATTATTGCTGTTGCTGTTTTCCCTATCACCTCAGGTGATACGGCGTTCCGTTCACTGCGCTTAACGGTGGTTGATGCGTTTAGTATTCCGCAAAGTTTACGTAATCGTTTGTTGTTAGCACTGCCAATTTTAACCATTGCTTACTTTATGACTAAGCTCGACTTCTCTGTTATTTGGCGCTATTTTGCGTTTTCAAATATGCTGCTTTCTACCAGTGTGTTGTGGCTTGCGACCAAGTACCTATTTGACCGTGGTACATTCCATTGGATCACTAGTATACCCGCCGTGATCGCAACCGCAGTGACCTTATCTTACATTATGACTGCGGCAATTGGGTTAAACTTATCAAGTGACTTAGGTAAGCCTATTGGTGTAGTGGTAGCGGTAATAGGCTTTATTGCATTAGCTTTTGTGCACTCAAAACATAAAGTGCATCCAGCTTAAAACTACATAGTTATTAATGTAAAAAGCGAGCTTTATTGAAGCTCGCTTTTTTATATAAGCACTTAAAAATTGGCTTGTTCAAAGTAGCTAATATCATCTAGGGTTTTACTAATAATCATTGCCCCCTCTAATAAGCTCACTGTTTGTATTGCCGCGCGAGCAGGGTTTTCTTCCCCATTCGTAGCGTGTGCTTGAGTTAACCAGGCTAAGTTTTTATTAAAAAACCGCTGAACTTCAACCCGCACTTTATCGGGTAGGCTGTCGCTTTCTGCACCGAGTAAGCCACATAAACACATCTTTTTGTCTATCACGAGCGCATTTCTAAATAACTGAGTGTAAATATCGATGGGATTTTTACCGTTTGCTTTATGTAAATTCGGATCGCCAAGTACTGCAATAAAGGCATCGGTGTATTGATGCGCGAGTTCAGCGCCTAAATCAGCTTTCGTTGGAAAGTGATAATGCACACTGGCACTTTTTATACCAATCTCAGTAGCAAGTTCTCTAAAGCTAAAGTTGCTATAACCACCCAGTCGCACTTTATTTTCTGCGGCTTGTAGCAGGGCTGCTTTTTTACTCATTTTGATATTTCCTTGCTGTTATCTGAAAAAATTATCAACCAGTAGGTAGTTATTTTCAAGCTCTTTTATTTTTAGTTTGCAAAGACTAAGCGCTTGCTATAAATTACCTATCAGTAGGTAGTTTTGGTTTGCTAATATTATCTTAGGGTCTGTTGACCTTTCAAGGTTAAATTTACAGCAGTCTGTTTGGCATTTAGGCAAGGCAGCGCCTATGTGGTGTGGTTGTTCCCCATAAATAGGCGATAACGCAGCATCAATACCAAACAGGCGCTGCCCGAAGAGTTCTGCCTAAGGGCGATTTACTCTTTGTTGCTCGGTTTTTACTTAGCCCACTAGGTTACAAATCTCGCGCCGCGATTAAACCGCCCCTAGTTTGAACAAATTATAATCCGCAAAGGTCAACAGACCCTAGGTTGTTGTTAAAAATATAAGAGATAATTATGAAAATTTATGACGTAGAAAATTTCCCTAACCCGTTACGGGTTCGTATTGCACTTGCTGAAAAAAATGCGACTGATAAAGTAGAGTTTGTTGCTGTTGATTTATTAAATGGGGAGCACCGCAGTGAGGCTTTCTTGGCAAAGAATCCGTTGGCAGGTGTACCTGTACTAGAGCTTGATGATGGTACTTTTATTGCCGAGTGCACTGCAATTACACAATACATTGATACCGCTTTTGCAGGCCCTTCATTAACTGGTGTTGAGGCAAAAGAACGCGCAGTAATTAATATGATGCAAAAACGTGCTGAGTCGATGGTACTTGATGCAATTGCCACTTACTTTCATCATGCTACTGATGGATTAGGACCTGAGCTTGAAACCTATCAAAATGTTGCATGGGGTGAAAAGCAAGCTGAAAAAGCACAGCAAGGCTTGGTTTATTTTAATAGCGTATTAGCAAACTCAACTTATGTGGCAGGTGAACAATTTAGTGTTGCAGATATTACCTTATACGCAGGACTTGTGTTTGCAGGCTTTGCACAAATTGCTATTCCTACTGAACTCACGCACTTAATTGCATGGCAACAAAAGGTCGCTCAGCGTCAAAGTATTGCTGCTATAAATTAATAATTTGGAGTCAAATATGAAAATTGCTGCCGATTTTAGTCAACGTGTGGTGGTGCATAGTGAGTCACTTGAGTGGATAGCTTCGCCCATGCCGGGTGTTGATAGACGTCCACTTGACAGAGTGGGCGACGAAGTTGCTCGTGCCACTAGCATTGTACGTTATGCGCCAAACAGCCACTTTAGCCCACATACACATACCGGCGGTGAAGAGTTTTTAGTACTTGATGGGATATTTCAAGATGAGCATGGTGACTTTCCAAAAGGTACCTATATTCGTAATCCTCCACAATCAAAGCATACTCCTGGCTCAAAAGACGGTTGTATTATTTTTGTAAAACTGTGGCAGTTTCAGCCAGAAGATCGCCAGCACGTGTGTATTCACACACAGCAGATGCAAGGGCAGAAAACCCCCGAGTTTAATGACCTAAATGCCATTTCGTTATATCAAGATGCATATGAAACAGTGAGTATTTTGCAGTTTAATGCTAATCAATCTTTAACGCTCACGGTAAGTGGTGGCGCTGAGTTGTTGGTTTTGGATGGCACTTTACAAGAGCATAACGACACACTTGAAAAACACAGTTGGCTTAGAGTGCCTGTTAATAGTGAAATTAACGCCACAGCGGGTAACAATGGCGCAAGAGTATGGATAAAAACCGGTTATTTAAATGATGTAGAAAATCAAGTTAATCGGTTAAAGAAACATAATTAGCTCAAAGGATAAATCGGCATTAACTGGCTGTTTTTTGATCTGCTTCATATGATGATTTTTAACTGTTGCCTATAATCAAAGCTCTTTTCATTCAAGGGTTGAGTTATGGTTAATTTAACACATGGTTTATCGATTGGTATTGAGCGCTCAGGCTGTGAGTTTTTCTTAACACTTAAGGCAATTGGTACCTTAACTCACAAAGATTATGAAGTGATCACCCCAATGATCGATTCAGCGCTAGGCGAAGTTAAGCATCCTATTGTTAACGTATTGATAGATGGCACTGAGTTAGATGGTTGGGAGCTTCGTGCTGCTTGGGACGATTTAAAGCTTGGCTTGAAACACAACAAAGAATTTAAAAAAATAGCGATTTACGGTAACAAAGAGTGGCAATCAACCATAGCTAAGTTAGGCAGTTGGTTTATGTCGGGTGAAATACAATACTTTGAAAATGCTACTACCGCTCTAGAGTGGTTAAAAACCAATAATTTAGACGCTTAGCAAAAAAGGCCAACAGTGGCCTTTTTTTGTAAGTACCTTAGTTTATTTTGACAGTGTTTGCTGCGTGGGAAGCGCAGGAAAAGCGCCTTTAGCTAAACATGTTTTTGAGCCACAGCGAAGACCAAAGTGCAGCGCTTGTTTTACTATTGACTCATCATTTAGCTTATCAGTAAGTGGCATTACACTATCGCTGTGGTTTAAGTAGTATAGTACGCCAGCAATAAAAGCATCACCGGCGCTGGTGGTATCTACAGCGGTAATTGTTGGGGCTGCTTCACTGAGAGTAAAAGCGCTATGGTAAACAGTCGCTGGTGCTGGACCATCGGTTAAAAACACTAGCGTTACGCCTAAATCAAGCAGTGACTTTAAGTAGATATCAGCTGATTGCTGGCGTTGCGTTGCTAAAAAGTTTAACTCATCACGTGAGAGCTTAACAATATCGCAATACGCGAAACATGCCTGCACGCTTTGCTCAATGTCGTTGATATTTTGCCATAAACTGTAGCGTAAATTTACATCAAAGCTAACGAGTTTGTGGTTGTTTTTAGCCAGCTTTAAAGCGTACTCAGTGGTTTGTGCAATTGCCGAATCAGTAAGGGTGTTTGAACAAAAGTGTAGGGTACTCAATTCATCCCAATTAATACGCTTTAAGTGCTCACTCGTTAACAGTAAATCGGCTGTTTGATGACGATAAAAGTTAAAGCTGCGTTCGCCGTTTTCATCTAAGCTGACAATAACCATAGCTGTTTGCGCGCCTTCTATGGTAAATAAATACTCAGTATCTACATTATATTGCTCAAGCGCATTAGTTAATTGTTTAGCAAAATAGTCATCTCCCATACCGCCACAAAACGCAGCTTTACCGCCGAGCTTTGCGTAACCTACTGCCACATTAGCTGGAGCACCTCCTGGAATGGGTAAATAAGCACTGTTTTTAGAGTCTTGAGGCAGCATATCAATAAGCAGTTCACCAAGGCTAAGTAATTTGTTCATAGTGTAAATCCTAAAAAACCTAGCATGGCTAGGTCAAAATTCAAGGGAGAATTATTAAAACTAGTGTAATAATCGCTGAACAAACATAGCTTCAGCAATTGTTACACTAAAATTGGTTAGTTAAACGCGTATTTAAACGTTAATGACGTCGTACGGCCATTAATAGCACGTGCGCGTATAATGTTGTTATCAGGTATTGAGCCTTCTTCTGCTTCAGTAATACCTACCGTATCGAATAGGTTATTTACGTTTAACGCAATATTAAGATTTTCTGATAAATCGTAGCTTACAAAGCCATTTACTTGAGTGTAACCATCAAACTTAAGATCGTTATTATCTTGAGCATAGGCATCGGTAGTACCAATAAAGCTTAGGCCTGCAGAGCCTTTTTCATAAGTGTAACGTGCCATTAATGAGTAAATTAAATCAGCTTGGCGACGAGGCGTATTACCAACCACTTCAGGGGTAAGTGCATCTTTTGCAATTTCAGCGTCTGTCCACGTTAAATTACCACGAAAATCCCATGCATCAATAAAGTAGGTTGATTCAACTTCAATCCCTTTTGCTTCATATTCGCGGTCAAAAAAGGTTTGTGATGTCGCTTCAAAGTTTTGCTCTTCAGTTTGTGCATAAAATGCCGTGGCAAAAACTGACAGTGAATCAAAGCGCTTTTTAATACCAAACTCATACTGGTTTACTTCATCAACGGCATCTTCATCGGCTACTGAGCCATCGGCGCGAACTTTACCAAATAAAAGTCGGTCAGCATTGGCGCGACCGCCTTTGCTCAATCGTGCAAACGTTGCAAGGCTTGAGTCAATTTGGTAATTGGCACCAATTGAATATGATGCGTAATCCCAGTCGTAATTAACAGGGCTGGCATTTGCAAGGTCAATACCTGCAACATTTTGTTCAGGAACAGAAATCACACCGTCGCGATTCATATCAACGGTTGAGGTAACCGCGCCTGCATAGTTACCACGCGCTTCACCGCTGTCATAACGGGCACTAGCATCAATACTTACGTCACCCACCTTAGTTGAAAATGCAATATAGGGTGCACGAGTGTCGTATTCTGTGTCGTAATCGCGTTGGCAACAGTTACCCCAAAAAGGCGTGCCATAAGCGTATAAGCCATTTTCAGAGAATTCAGTCCCATCGGCGGCTGTTACATTTAATAGCGCTGCGTTATCACCTTTGAGCTCCATCAGGTAGGAATTCCATAACCACGACATGGCAATATTTTGGGTTGACGCATAATAGCCAAAAGTAACGCTAGTATCATCACTTAGCGATTTAGTCAGTTTGAAGTCGTTAACAATTGAGTCAAAGTCGTTCATGGTTACGTCAAACGTATGAATACGCATTGCTAAATCATCGTTAAATGCAGCACCTGTGGTCGCATTACTAAGCGTTGCACCCACACCACCAATACTTTGCGCTATAGCTGATGCATCGCCAACTTCAGCTGGGATCAGTGAATTAAAATTACCGCTTACAGATGATTTACGAAAACGATTTTCAATACGCCAATCGTTGTCTAAATCAAATACAGCCTCAAAACCAATTGAGTCAACTTGCGGATTCATACCATCGCGAATATCGCCGTTACTTATTTGATTTTCGCCGTTTAAGCGCACTGTTTTAGTAAATAATGCTGAATGCGGGGTATCTGATTGTGCGTCAAACCCAGGAATTGAGTCTCCATTTGCATACATTGGCATAGGTAAGTAGCCAACACTTTTATCATCTAAATGTTTGTAATAAAGACGCACGTATCCATTTTCAAAATCTTTGGTCAGGTTGGCTTTAATTTGCCCACCTTTATTTGATGTGTAACCTGTTTCACGTGGGCCTTCACCTTGACGTACAAAACCACCAACATGAAAGCGTACAGTGTCATTTAAATAGGTGCCATATTCAAAGTCAGTTCGAATAGTATCGTAATCTAGGCCAAGTGTAGTTGATACGCTGCCCGATTCGTTTTCGCCATTTTTTGAAATAAAATTAATTATGCCACCCGGTGCATTACTGGCTGCGGTAGAGGCTGAACCACCACGAATAGATTCAATGGTTTGCACTGTGTTATCTAAGCGCATAAAAATGTCAGCGTTACCAAATGCAATATCACCATATTGTAAAACAGGTAAGCCATCTTCTTGAAGCTGTAAAAATTTAGCACCACCAGAGGCAACCGGTAAACCACGTACTGCAATGTTGGCATTACCTTCACCGCCGGTTGATTCTGAGCGAACGCCAGGAATGATTCTAAATGCCTCAGCGGTAGAGCGAGGCGTAGACACCTCAACTTGCTCAAGCGACACACTGCTTACAGAAGAACTTGACGCCATTATCGTTGTACGGCGGGGTACACCGGTAACAACAATTGTTTCGAGTCCTTTGTTGGCTTGCGCTTGTGTATTTTGCTCTTGTTGTTGTGCATTAACGCCTTGGCTAACGGCGAGCGCTAAAGCACTGATCAGATATAAAGGTGTGTTGTGTGTTGTCATGTGAACGCCTCGTTTTAAACCCAAAGGGAAGTTGTTATTTTTACTTAATCGATTAAGTAAAAATAACAAAGTTTTTACAATAAGCAAATTATTTTGTTAATTATTTGCTGTTTTTTTACTCAAACATTGATTTTTATAATGTTTTTATAGCATTAAAAGTTGTTTGTTTACTCAGCGACTAAGTTACTTTGCTCTAATGCAGTTGCTGATGGGTCACGAATATAATTAAATAGCATAGCTAAAAATAATATGACTGCAAAACCCGTGGCTAAATAAAATCCGTAGCGCACGTGTCCAAAGTAATCACTGATCATACCCATAAATAAAGGTGCTAAGGCGGCTGACAGTGCGGTAAAAAATAATATAACACCGGCTACTGCGCCGTGTTGATGCACAGGAAAACACGATATTCCCTTAGAATTTAAAGTAGGGTAGACCATCGACATAAATAAACCTGAGAGAGGTAATAAAGCCACAGCCCAATCAACGCCGCCATAAAGAGTGCCAACGTAACACAGCGCAATGCCAAAGCTTAAGTAAGCCATAACTCCTTGCCAACTAAACCTATTCAGTAACCATACCGCAATAAAACGCCCTGCAGCACGTAACACAAAAAAGATTGTGAGTGCGTAAGTGGCCAGCAGCGGCCATGAGCCAGTGTAATCTTTTAGTAGAGTAGGCATCCACACGTATATGGCAACTTCGGTGGCAACATATAAAGCAATTGCAAGTGAAAAACCCAGTGCATAAGGGTTTTTAACCATTTTCATAGTCGTTTTTAGTGAGGCTGGCTTATCTGTATTTTTTACCACAGCAGGGTAATCGGCACGCCAAGCAAGCAATGCCAAAATCAAACACATAATGCCAGCAATGATGTAAAGGTAAGTCCAACTTACATTTTGAACCAGCAGCACGCCAACTAAAGCAGGGCCAACAATGGCACCAATGCCAAAAAAGCCTTCTACTTTATTCATGGTTTTGGTGTGCTCTTCGTTGCTATTAGAAATATCACCTAAAAGCGCCAATGCACCGGTTTTAAATAAACCAATGGCGAGGCCAATACAGCACAGTAAAAAAACAAAAAATATAAAGCTGCTACTAATCGCAAACAAAAAACAACTTGCAGAGAATATTAATAATCCAAGCATAATCGTTTTTTTACGGCCAAGACTATCGGCTAAAAAGCCTAGAAATAATCCACTTATTGCAATCATGGCCATAGGCGCATAATGAAACGCACTGGCTTGGGTCATACTTAAACCAAAATCACTTATGAGTTCGGGAATGATCATGCCAACGGCGTCAGAGGTCATGGCAAACATAAAAAACATCATGTATGTGAGCCAACGAATTTGTTGCAACGGATCGCTGCTTACGTGTGTGTGTGATTTTGTCATTTGCTTTTCCTCGTTAAATGCTTGGTAACACACATTAAGTTGTCAGTAACTTATTGTAGTATTAATCGAGCCACGATATTTGTATGTAAAATATTTAAAAATTACTTGTAAATTCTTACTTGCTAGTTAAAGATATATCTTAATCGATTAAGTTTCAACTTGGTAATCACACATGATGAAGAATAAAGTTCAATTGATCACATATGCTGATCGAATCACCGGTAAAGATATAAACGCATTAACAGCACTTCTAAAGGGTCCACTTAAAAACGTTTTTGCAGGGGTACACTTATTACCATTTTATAACCCAATAGATGGTAGCGATGCAGGTTTTGACCCAATTGATCACAGTGAAGTTGATGCCCGAATAGGAACTTGGTCAGATATTCAAGCACTTGGAAAAGATCATGATTTAATGGCCGACTTAATAGTAAACCATGTATCGGCGCAATCGTTTCAATTTCAGGATGTGCTGGCCAAAGGCAAAGCCTCTGAATTTTGGGATTTATTTTTAACTAAAGAAGACGTATTCCCTAATGGCATGAGCAACCAAGAACAACAAGCCATTTACCGTCCACGGCCTGGAAGCTGTTTTACACCAATGAAATGCGGTGATGGTCAAACGTATGATTTTTGGACCACCTTTACCGACAACCAAATTGATATAAATGTAAAAGTAGAAGCGGGCATTGCCTATTTAAATAACGTACTTACTAAATTTTCTGCTAACAACGTAAACATTATTCGTTTAGATGCAGCGGGTTACGCCATTAAGCAAGCAGGTACTAACTGTTTTATGCTCGATGAAACATTTGCCTATTTAGATAAACTCTCAAAGCAGGCAAATGATTTAGGCATGGAAACCATTGCTGAAATTCATAGCCATTATCAAACTCAAGTTGACGTGGCTAAGCGCGTAAACATGGTATACGACTTTGCTTTACCCCCGCTTATTTTACACAGCTTATTTAATAATGACGTAGACGCACTGCTTAAGTGGTTACAAATTTCACCGCGCAACTGTTTAACGGTGCTAGACACCCATGATGGTATTGGCATTATTGACGCGGGTCCAATGGGCGATAAACCAGGGCTGTTAAACGCATCTCAAATAGATAATTTAGTAGAAACCATGCATGCCAACAGCAATAACCAGAGCCGTAAAGCAACAGGTGCAGCTGCAAGTAATGTCGACCTATATCAAGTTAACAGTACGTATTACGATGCATTGGGCGCAAATGATTTTGATTACTTATTATCTCGCGCCATTCAATTTTTTGCACCGGGTGTACCACAAGTATATTACGGTGGTTTATTTGCTTGTAAAAATGATATGGAGCTTCTGGCGAGAACGAACGTTGGTCGTGATATTAATCGCCCTTATCTAGATGCCGCTAAAATAGATGAAGCGCTAAATAAGCCGGTAGTAAAAGGATTAATAGCATTAATTAAAATACGTAATGAGCATCCTGCATTTGCTGGTGAATTTACTGCTCAAGGTGGCGCAAGTGTATGTTGTTTAATGTGGAAGCTTGAGCAACAATCAATTTCTTTGAGTATTGATTTTGCTAGTCGTACTGCACTTATTACGCAGGTTAATGGTTCTCAAGAAACCACTTTAAACTTACAAAGTTTATTAGTTTAAATAGCTTTATTTGTTGAAAACCAAAAAGCCAAGCAACTTAAGCTTGGCTTTTTTATCTGCGCTACTAACAGCGCTCAGCTACTTGCACCAATATTTAGTGCGTAACCTACTTCGTGTTGTTTTTCTTCTTTAGAAATAAATAAGTTAGCAGCTATTACACCTTTTTCTTGGCTATTTTGATGAATAGTCGTAAGGCGAGGCACAAAACGGGCTGCTTCTTCTATGCCATCAAATCCAACAATACGTAGCTCACTCCCTATTTTTATCCCTTGTTTTATTGCTTCTCGCATGGTGGCGAGGGCAATTAAATCACTCATACATATGATCACATCAGGGCGTGGTGAGGCGTTTAATACTTCTTTTGCAGCTATGCTGGCAAAACGCTCGCTACTTTCAGGAATATTCCAAATGCGGTCGTCGGCTACCGTTACATTCGCTTCATTTAACGCACGCTGATAACCTCGTAAGCGTTGGTGAGAAATAGATTGACCCGTTTCAAACTCATGATGTTCGTAAACTCGGCACAATACATTTTCATCGAGTAATCTCAAGCCTAATATTGCCACGTTATCAGTTGCACTGTGCAAAACATGTTTGGCTATTTCGTAACTGGCTTGTTCGTTATTTATATTAATTGATGCGTTGCGGGCAATATCAAAATCCACAGTAACCACATGTTTTTGTACTGTTTTTAGTTGCTCTACCAGTGCTTTGTTTCGCGGGCGCCCATAACAAATAAACCCATCAACAAAATCAACAATGTTATTAAGGTTTTCGTTATTGCCTGAAAACAATAAAACATTAATGCCGTTTTTTTCAAGCACTGAGGTTACACCACGCATAAAGCTACTGGCGACAGGGTCTGACACCATATATTCCACGCTATCTGGTAGCACTAAAGCAACAATATTAAACGTGCCACTTCGCAGAGATTGCGCCGCTTTATTAGGGCCATAATAACCGAGCTCTTTGCAAGCTTTAAGTATGGCTTCGCGTCGTTTAGCCGAGAGTTGATCAGGGCGATTAAACGCATTTGAAACCGTAGCATTAGACACACCTAACTCTTTGGCAATACTTTTTAATGTCCAACGGTTTTTTGTATTCATATAACCTACTCAAGGGAGGATGCTGGTTGAAAGAGTAAATTAACATATCTGGCTTTAAATCAAAGTGCTAATTATTTAAAAGAGTCGTTGTAAGACGCTCTTTTAAATATTGCGAGAGTTTAGTGTACCAAACTGACCCACCCCTATGGGGTAACCTTTGAGGGAGTGATATTCAGCTTCACTAAATTAAATAGAGTTTGAAGTAAGTAAAAATCAATACAAAAGAATTGGTTGAAACCGTTTTCTCAAAACTAATATATCAATATTCGTTAATGTTATATAAAATATATTGTATACAATGATAATGAAGTGTTACAAATTGTATCTCAATAACCAGTTCTGGATTAAGAACATACTAATCATCGAAGGTATAATATGAAAATTAACACACTGATTTTGACGTTACCGATATTAGGTATGAGTTCAATGGCATTGGCTGACAAGGTGGAGGAGCGAACATTTAAACCTCAGACAGCCGTTGTAGAGCGTTTACATCATCATGGCGTTGAACAAAATCATAATGAAAAAGCACCGATTGCAAAAATGCAAAGCCAGCAAAAACTTTTTAATGCGCGTGTGATGACGATGCAAGCAGTCGCCGTTACGTGTGATTTGAATGCATTAGCAAACGCGAGCACATCAAGTATTATTACAGAAATTCAAAACCAAGGTACACAATGTATTAATGAGTTGTTTAGTGCCTCTGCTTTAACACAAAGTCAGGTGTTTACGTCTGATAAAATGTTTGCTGTTGCAAATCATGCTAAGGCACTTTCACTGACTTATGCTGGCGGCGGAAATGTAGAGTTGGAAGCGTTATTTTTATACCTACGAACTGGTTTTTACGCTGAGTTTTATAACGACAATGTTAGTTTTGCAACGTGGGTCACCACCGCAGTTGTGGGGGCGGTTGATGCATTTGTTGCCAATAGTCATTTTTACGACGATAACGACGGTCATGCTAAAACGTTAAACGAAGTAATCATCACAATGGACAGCTCAGAGCAACAACATCGTTACCTTGAAGTGGTAAAACAATGGTTGAGCCGTTTTAATGAAAGCTACGGCGCTAAGTGGAATGTACGAAGTGCAGTGAATGGTATTTTTACCTTGTTATATCGTGGTCAATGGAATGATGAATTTGTTACGGCAGTGGGCAAAGACACTGATTTAGTAACAAGGCTCAGTGCGTTTACTCAAAAACAATGGATGATTGGATCAGACGCACAGTACCTTATTGTTAATGCAGCAAGTGAACTTGCTCGGTTAAAGCAATACTCAGATACACCGATTCAAAGTGCTGTAGATACTGGTCTAAATGCTATTTTTTCAACGTATACTAGCTTTGGTTATGGTGATGCGGTTTGGCTTGCGGCAGCTGACTCGGTTAGTTATTACGCAGATTGTAATGATTATGGTATTTGTGGGTTTGTAGATAACCTGATAGGTCAAGCACTGTCACAAAGCTATAGTTGCAGTAGCACGATTAAAATTCGTTCGCAAAATATGACTGTTGCGCAACATGCCGCCGCGTGTGATGCAATGGGTGCTGAGGAAGGGCTATTCCATACTAAACTTGCCACTAATAACACCCCCGTAGCTGATGATAATAATAGCTTTTTACAAGTGAATATTTTCGATAGTAGCGACGATTACGGTAAATATGCGGGGGTGATTTTTGGTATTAATACCAATAATGGTGGCATGTATTTAGAAGGTGATCCATCCGTTGTTGGCAACCAAGCAAACTTTATTGCTTATGAAGCAAATTATGCAAATGCAGAGCATTTCGTTTGGAATTTAGAGCACGAATATGTGCACTATCTCGATGGGCGATTTGATCTGTATGGCGACTTTAACTCTCCTACAGAAGATGTTGTTTGGTGGTCGGAAGGGGTTGCTGAATACATTGCTAATTTAAATGATAATGACGCAGCAAAAGAAACCATTAGTGATGGCTCACGTTTTACCCTAGCACAAATCTTTTCCACTACTTATGATGGTTTTGATCAAGACCGAATCTATCGTTGGGGTTACCTAGCTGTGAGGTTTATGTTTGAACGCCATTATGATGAAATTAATACTATGCTTGCCCATACCAGAGTGGGTGATTGGATTGCCTACAAAGCAAAAACAGAACAGTGGAAAAGTAGTTACGAAAGTGAATTTGTACAATGGTGCGATGATTTAGTTGCTGGCGCGCCTTCAAATATTCCGCCGACAGTTCAAATCAACGGCCCATATTATGGCGTGCAAAATAATGACGTCAGTTTTACCAGCAATGGCAGTATTGATAGCGATGGCTCAATTGTAAGTTATCAATGGAACTTTGGTGATGGCAGTAGCTCGAATCAGGCTAATCCACTTCACAGGTATATCAGTGAAGGGGAGTACAACGTAAGTTTGATAGTTACTGACAATCAAGGAGCAAGTCAATCAGCTATCACGACAGCGACCATCGAAAAAGATAGTAGTGTCGGTGATAACATATTGCAAAATAATCAAACAGTTCAGACTAACGGCGCGCAAAATGAGCAGCAATACTTTACTTTTGCCGTTCCGCAAGGTGCCAGTGAACTAGTATTTACAATTACTGGAGGAGAAGGAGATGCTGACCTGTATGTAAGCTATGAAGCGGCACCAACAGAGACCGTTTACGATTGTCGTCCTTATATTGGTGGTAACGAAGAGCAGTGCGCCATTGACCCAGTACAAGTTGGTACTTATCAGGTTATGTTACATGGATATAATGCATTTGAAAATGTGCAATTAACAGCGTCTTATACGCCAGCCACTTCCAATGTGCCCGATGTATGTGCCACACAAGGCAGTCGTAGCAACGGTCGTTTAAATGATGGCGAAGCGGTTTGTTTAGGTAACAGCGGTCCGATGTGGTTTAGTCTTGCTGATGTGCAAAGTCAAAGTGGGATTGCAATCACCACGGCCAATGGCAGTGGCGATATAAGCCTTAGCTATGCAGAGAGCTCGTGGCCTAATGGCAATAACGAATTGGCTGAGTCAAATAATAGTGGTAACGACGAGTGTATTTATATTGCTAATTCAAGCCAATATTGGGGTTACTTAAAGGTATCAGGCTCAAGTAATGGTGTTAGTTTAGTCGTTGACTATAACAGTAGTGGATGTCGTTAATTACTCGCCCTATTAATGATTACTTTTATTGGAAAAGTTTATTCACACTATCTATGGAATAACACTTAAACTGAAAAATGCCGATCAGCTTGCTCACTGGTCGGCATTGATTTTTTTGAAAGGTTTTTACACTACTTTTGTCTTCAAAAGGTTATATTGGTTGCTTTTTGATGATGCGAATTTCTTCTCCGTCTACATCTAATCGTGCCGTGATCGTGATTAACATTGCTTCAGAGGTAGGGGTTAACCCAAACTCGTATTTCTTATCTTCATAAGGCGTGATTGCAACGTCCTGTTGTTGTGTATTTATTGGCACAGCTTGGTCGTAAGGTGTCGCAGTAAAAGAAATAGTACCCGTAGTAAGACCTGAATAAGGGCCAAACAAATGAGCATTAATTTACCAAGTCTCTAGCGCGGAAAATGGTTAACCAACTGACCTACGCTTACCTTATAAAGTACATCCCACGTTTTGCCTAAGTGGGAGGTTTATGCCAGAAGCATAATGCTTCGCTTTGGTAAAGTACGTGATTTCATACACTTATTTACCTCAAGCAGTTCACTGTAATAGCAGTACAAAACACTACCTATATGGTGAACAGCAAGAGGCGCCTAATCTCTGATGGAATGTTGCAAATTTATTATTAATTACTCAAAAACAAGCTAAGTGAAGTGAATAGTGCCAGTGGCTGCATGGTTTTCGTATACATGCAGCAGAGAGTGTTATAAATTAACTGATTGATTTAAATGGGTCGTCGATACTATGGGATGGCTCAGTAAACCACTTTGGCCCGTTGTCGGTCATATAAAAATGATCTTCTAATCTTATACCAAACTCATTTGGTACAACGAGCATGGGTTCGACACTGAAGCACATACCAGTGGCCAGAGGGGTTTTATCGCCGCCGACTAAATAAGGCCACTCGTGAATGTCTAAGCCAATGCCGTGGCCGGTACGGTGTGGGCACCCTGGCGTTTGATATTCAGGACCAAGGCCTTGCTCAGCTAAATAATTACGAGCTCCAGCATCTACGTCTTGACATGTTTGGCCTATTTTTGCTGCATTAAATCCAGCTATTTGTGCCGCTTTTTCATAATCCCAAAATTGGCGCTGGCGATCACTTGCTTCGCCAAACACATAAGTGCGGGTGATATCAGATAAGTAATCGTGCACTTTACAGCCAGTATCAATTAATACCACATCGTCTTTTTTAAGAATTTGCGCGTCTTTTACGCCATGGGGAAAAGAGGTAGCAACACCAAATAACACAATGCAAAAATAGTTACCTGGCGCACCTACTTTTTGGTGCGCTTGTTTAATAAAAGCTTCTACTTCTGTGGTGCTAATGCCTTCATACAGCATACTGGCTGTGGCTTTATGTACCACTAAGGTCATATCCATTGCGCGTTGCATTAATGCAAGTTCATTGGTTGATTTGTGCATACGACAATGTGCTGTTACGGGTTGTGCGTTAACCAGTTTTAAGCCGCTTTGTGCTTTTTTAATGCCATCAAAAATAAAAAACTGTGCACTTTCATCAATGCCAATAGTGCCATCTTTTGCAATGCCCATTTCGGTTATTACATCTACAAATAGCTGATATGGGCTTTCATGTTCTTGCCAACCATGAATTGGGCCATCAATCACTTTAAAGCCATTGAGTGAATCAATTTCAAAAAAAGGAGCAATATATTGTAAATCGCCCTGTGCAGGTAAAATTGCTCCCACCAGTCTTTCACTGGCATACCAACGCATTCCCGTAAAATAAGTAAGATTTGTACCAGCGTTTAGATATATGGCGTCAATACCATTTTGTTGCATGTATACTTGAGCTTTTTTAATTCGTTCTAGGTGCTCTTGCGGTTGGATCGGGGTTAAATCGTCAGTCATATTAGATAAACTGGCAAGTGCTTGTTCTTTGGTATGGGTACCAATACCTTGGGCTATCATAGTGCTTTCCTCGTAAGTGTGACTATTGTGCAAGTGGGGCGTGTGAACTGCAAGCAGCTTGAGATGAAAAGCGGCTGATACAATATGGTTTTATATCTACGCTAGGTACTTGTTGTAAACACAAACTAGTTATTAGCTCACCTGTAATAGCACCTTGAGTTAATCCAAGGTGCTGGTGGCCAAATGCAAAAAATAAATTAGTGTGGTTAGGTGCTTCGCCTATGACCGGTAATGAATCGGGCAGTGATGGTCTGCAGCCCATCCACACGCTACTAGGTTGAAGTGTTACCGCTGAATGATTGAGCATTGCTTTGGCACTGGGTAATAATGCCAAAGCGCGTTTATTATTCATTTTACGTTCTGTACCTGCGAACTCTACTGTTCCAGCAATTCGTAAACCTTGGCTCATGGGTGTCATAATAAAACTGCGCTCTGCAGAGGCGACAGGACGAGATAGACCATAATTACTCGATAACATGCAATGATAGCCTCGCTCTGTATCAAGAGGTACATTGTAACCTAAGGGCTTGAGCAGTAATTTGCTCCACGCACCAGCTGCGATGATGACTTTATCGGCTTGAAATTTTTGGTCAGGGCAATTAATTTCATAGCCACTATAAACAGGTGAAACCTCAATCACTTTTTGTTGGCAAAACTGCCCACCTAAAGCTCTAAATTGCTCAGCTAAACTTAAGCAAAATAAATGAGGATCAACGCTGTGCGCTACCTCTTTAAAAAATAATGCATGCGTTATGGTTTTTGCTAAATTAGGTTCCAGTCGTTGTAGTTGTTCAGCATTGAGCAGCTCTACAGCGATACCGTGTGATAAATATTTTTCAAACATAGCCTGTATTTGTGTAACTGGCGTTGTTTCGAAAGTGAGCAAGCTCCCTTTCTTTGTTATTAAATGATTTAATTTGAATTCATCTAGCAGGGTCTCGTAGGCTGTAATTGCACGGTGGTTGAGCGCCTGTAAAGCGTGGGTATTTGCTTTATAGGTTGAGCTAGCCATGTTATTAACAAACCGCCAAAACCAAGGTAGTGCTTTGATCACATAGCGCCAATCTATTCTAAGAGGGCCGAGTGGGTTTAATAGCATCATAGGCAGCTTTTTTAATAACGATGAGTGCGCTAAAGGAAATACTTGCTCTGTTGCAAAGTGCCCAGCATTCCCTTTCGAGCAGCCTTGAGCTAAGCCATTTTCATCATACAAAGTAACTGTAAAGCCAGCGCGTTGTAATTTTAACGCACAACAAATACCGATTATACCTGCTCCAACCACGCCAATATGTTGTGTTTTATTATCAGACAAAATGCTTACCTCTTTATGCAATATGTTTGTTGTGACGGATGTATTGTGTCTATCTCAAAATTGAATTTATTTTTTAAGTTACGAGATATGATTTTTCAATACTTGTTATTTTGCTTCATTGTTGTTTAGATTCAATGGTTTAATGTTTTTGCTACTGTTTTATAGATGCCCTTCAATGCCACTAAAGAAAGGAATGCTGAAATAGGATATTGATTATTGTATACAATATACCTACTATATCAAGCATAAACATCAATCAGGTAATTAAAATGACAGTAAATTGGCAACAGGCCTTTGGATCGTTTTCGGCTCAGTTTAATGAAGATGGCGCTATTCATTTTGCAAGTAGCGCAAACATGATCGATGAGCTAAATAATCAAACTGCTCACAGCGTTATTAAGCTAAACGCATCAGATGAAAATGGAGCTGTTACCACGCTTTACACTAAAGCAATGGCAAGCGGTATTGACGTAACAAAATTAAAGTTGGATTAAGTTATGCTCAAAGGGACCTTTTTTTGTATTGACGGCCATACCTGTGGCAATCCCGTAAGGCTAATTACCAGTGGTCACCCGCAATTGAGCGGACAGAGCATGAGTGAGAAACGCCAAGACTTTTTTCAAAATCACGATTGGATACGCCAAGCGCTAATGTTTGAGCCTCGTGGTCACGATATGATGTCGGGCGGATTTTTATATCCGCCTACCACAGAAGACGGCGATGCCGCTATCTTATTTGTTGAAACATCAGGGTGCTTGCCCATGTGCGGCCACGGCACAATGGGTATTGTTACGTTTGCTTTAGAGCATGGTTTATTACATGCAAAAGTGCCCGGGACCTTGCTATTAGATACGCCAGCTGGACGTGTACGAATCAATTATGAAATGACCGATGGTAAAGTTCAGTGGGTAAAAATTTATAATGTTCCCGCGTACTTAGCATATCAGTCAATTGTAATTGAAGTACCTGAACTGGGCGAGCTTAAAGTAGATATTGCCTACGGAGGTAACTTCTACATTATTGTTGAACCGCAAGCCAATTACAAAGGCATTGAGCATTTAACCGCTGGGCAAATTTTAAAGTACAGCCCGCAGGTGCGTGATGCCATAAACGCAAAAATAAAATGTGTTCACCCCCTTGACCCAACCGTTCAAGGTGCAAGCCATGTGTTATGGGCAGGCACACCTAAAAATGCCAATTCACATGCCGCAAATGCTGTTTTTTATGGTGACAAAGCCATTGATCGCTCACCATGTGGAACAGGCACTAGCGCCCGTATGGCACAGCTTTTTGCGAAAGGGCAGTTGGCCCAAGGGCAAGAATTTATCCACGAAAGTTATATCGGTAGCCAATTTATCGGCTGCATTGAACAGGTAACAGAAATCGCAGGCGTAACAGCCATTCTGCCAAGTATTCAAGGTTGGTCTAGAGTAACAGGCACAAGTGCTATCACAGTCGATGACGATGACCCATATGCATTTGGGTTTCAAGTAATATAATCAGGAGCAAAACATGACATTAACAGGACAAAGTTTAGTAGCAGGACAATGGGTTGGTGATTCAGCGAATGGTGAATTTAATGCATTTTCTCCCGCTGGTAATGAACCACTACCTACATGCTTTTTTAATCTCAGCGCCACTGAATTAAACGTTGCAATCGAAGCCGCACAATCGGCTTTTTATGAGTATCGTAAAACTAGCTATGCGCAACGTGCTGATTTTTTAAAGTGTATTGCAGATCAAATATTAGCGCTTGGTGATGATCTACTTGAGCAAACTCAGCAAGAAACCAACTTACCGCTTGCGCGATTGCAGGGGGAGCGCATGCGCACCGTAAATCAACTTAAAGCGTTTGCTAGTGCATTGCGCGAAAACCCTGAATCACCTTTGGGTTTAAAAATAGTGGATGAGGCCGATGCAACAAGATCACCGTTACCAAAACCACACACTGAACTTAACTATTTACCATTGGGGCCGGTTGCTGTGTTTGGTGCATCTAATTTCCCTTATGCCTTTTCAACATTGGGTGGCGATACAGCTGCGGCACTTGCTGCTGGGTGCCCGGCCATTGTTAAAAATCACACAGCGCACCCAGGAACCGGCGAGTTGATGGCACGTGCGGCGCTTGCAGCCATAAAAGAATGTGCGATGCCATTAGGCGTGTTTGCAATGGTGCAAAGCAAGGAGTATGACATAGCACATCAATTAGTTGCAGCGCCGGCAATTAAAGCGGTTGGCTTTACAGGCTCATTTAACGTGGCGAGTAAACTGCAAGAAACGATTGCTAAACGTGAAGAGCCCATCCCATTTTATGGTGAGCTGGGAAGTATTAACCCGCAAGTTATTTTACCCAATAAAGCCATTGAACAGAGTAAAGAAATGGCGCAGTCACTTTGCCAGTCAATGCTTATGGGTAACGGCCAGTTTTGCACCAGCCCTGGGCTTTGGTTAGTGCCAACCGGGTGTGATGAGCTTGAAGCACATATTACTGCGAGTATTAATGATGCACCATCTGACACTTTGCTCACGCCAGGCATTGTTAAAACGTTTAAACACCAAGTAGAAGAGCGAAGTCAACTTGCTCAAGTAAGCGTGTTAGGGAAAGGTAAGCTTGAGCAAACGTTCCATGCTAATGCACATGTATTCGTTTGTAATGCCGACGATTATTTAACAACCCCAGCGTTGAATGAAGAAATGTTTGGCCCTGCTGCATTAGTTGTGCGTTACGACAGTGAACAGCAACTTATGACATTAATAAATAAACTGCAAGGGCAGCTTACAGCCAGCGTTCATGGCACGAAAGCTGATTTAAGCAAAGCAGATAGCCTCATCGAAGCACTGCAATATAAAGTGGGTCGTTTGATAAAAAATCAGATGCCAACAGGTGTTGAAGTGTGTGGTTCAATGAACCACGGTGGGCCATTTCCAAGCTCAACGGATGTACGTAGTACCTCTGTAGGCACAAATGCAATGTTACGTTTTATGCGACCAATTTGCTATCAAGCATAAGATTCATTGGGCGGGATATGCAAATTTTATATTCCCGCTTTTCCTTTATAAACGCTAACTGAGGACGGAATCTAACTTGGCATCTCATGTTACTTGAGTATAATGTATGCTAAATGCAATACTTAAGGATCACCATGGCTATCGAACACAAAACACGCACCCAATTAGTAGCAGAAGCAATTCGTGAAAAAATATTAACCGGTGAAATCAAAGCTGGTGATCCACTGCGTCAAGCTGCACTTGCAGCTGAGCTTAATGTAAGCCGAATACCTGTTCGTGAGGCACTGCTTCAGCTCGAAGCTGAAGGGCTTGTAAATTTTGAAGCGCATAAAGGAGCCACGGCAACAGAGCTTTCAGCATCACAAATTGATGAAATCTTTGATTTAAGGGCATTACTTGAGGCTGAGCTGCTAAGTCACTCAATAGAAGGTTTAACAGATCAAGATTTAATTGATGCTGAGCTTATCTTAACTGAGCTAGAAAGCGCCATGGATGCAGGTGATACCCACCTAGCAACGGGCGATTTAAACAGCCGTTTTCATGGTAAGTTGTATTCACGCGCACAACGCCCACAAACTCGTGAACTAGTTGATATGTATAGTAAAAATTCAGAGCGTTATGTGCGCATGCATATTTTACTAGCGGGTGGTTTAACCACAGCACCAGAAGAGCACCGTATATTGTTAAATCACTGTCGTGCAAAGAACACTAAAAAAGCGTGTGACTTTTTGAAAAAGCATATCTTAGGCGCCAAAAACGACATTAAAAAGCTATTACTTAAAATAGAAGACGAAAAAAGGTAGTGTTAAATAAGCCCCTTATTAGCACATTTTTTATCATGTGCTCAGCTTGCTGCCCGTAGGCAAATAAGAATACTATATTTATGTTGTCTTTAACTTACCTCGATTAGTTTGCTTAATGCGATGTTAGCTAACTGAACAAGGTCCCATCAACTTTTCTGTATTATTAAGTGGGTATGTAAAAAATACTTTAGCTAGATAGGGTAAAAAACTCAGAAGTGCAAAGCTTAGTCTTACGCTATATTTGAATAAACGATATATCTGATTTTCTTTTATGCTCAAGTATGATTATTTAATAAGGTCAGTGCAATCACCGCAAGAGCAGCTTATCTATAGCTACAAAAACGCTCCGTAAAAACGGAGCTTTTGCTTGTCAATTTTTGAAAATTCAGTCTATTAAACCCAGACCCTCGAGTCGTTCTTTTGCTAAGGCATACCTTGTGTGTACATCATCAATTTGCTGTTGATTTAACTTTTTACCAAAAGTACGAAGCCCGCCAGTTACATCATTATGATGAATGCCAAATGCAAACTTAAGGTATTCTAAAAGTAACGGTTGTGCATCAAGGTAAGATATAGAATTCATAGCTTGAGAAATTTTGTTTGCCTCGGCCCACTCACCTTTATTCACGTATTCCTGCATAGTGACACTCGCTTTTGGAAATATACAGCCAACGCCTGTAATTCCACCGCATGCGCCAGCGAGTCCTGCATGTATAGTTACCGTATCTACACCTGCGAGTACTTTTATGTCCTTATTTTCTAGCACCATCGTTTCAATGACAGATACATCTATGGTGGATATTTTAAGCGCCGTAACTTCAGGTAAAGCGGCAAGCTTTGTTAGAAGGTCAGTTGAAAGTGGATGATAGCCAGCGGCGTCCGGGTTGTTATAAGGCATTATTGTAATACCGGCCTCTTTTGCAGCTGTGGCAGAAAGGGAATAATACGCATACATTTCCTCATCAGAAGGCGTGTATTTGGTTTTTGGTGGCATCACCATTACGGTGTCCACGCCAACAGTTGCTAGCTCTGTAACAATTTTGGCCAGCTCTTCTTTGGTTTCTGCGGCTGCGCCACTAATCAATGGAACATTGTATTCTTTAGCAACACTTGAGAGAGCTTTTAGTAAAGAAAGACGCTGTTCGGAGCTTAGGTAGCTGTTCTCACCAAGAGTACCAGAGCCAACAAGGCCTCCCATACGAGTTCCACCTTTGCCTTGCACCTTTAAAATATCTGCAGCGTATTTTTTCGTTGCATCAAGGTCAATTGCAACGGTTCCAGACTCTGTTTCTTTGAGCCATGTAAATACGGCTGGCATAACTGTGTATCGCCAATCTTTACAGTTTGTTTCCATTATATTTCCTCTAATAAGCAATATTGTATACATTATACATTTCGATTGTATCAGTAAAATTAACTTCGGCAAGTCTAAGAACTAAATTAAAAGGGTATCGTATATGTAAATTATACAGGGGCATGCAAAGGCGAGTAACGCTAACTATATAAAGTGGGGTTAATCATTTAACTATCTTCACGAACTATAGTTTGCTTCTTAATAACCTGAACTCTGGATTATAAACCTACCCCAAGTAGCTATTCTTAGCGTTAACTGAGTTTAATCTACTTGCAATAGGCTAACTATTGCAAGTAATTTCGCTTAGTACCCACTGAAAATCTCTGGCTAGAGAAAATAAACATAAATATCACTTTGATTCAAAATATTAGTAAATCTCTTAACCAGAGTTCAGGTTAAATACTTCAGCTCATGTATTAAATTACGATACTTAATAAAGCTTCCTTTAGTTACAAACTTGCAGAGCAATTGACTTTGTTTAATTTGTATTTAAATTTTAACTAAAAATTATCATATATTTAATATTGTATACAATATGTAATTTATGTATATTTTACGTCGAGGTTAGTCTCACAATAAAAATCTACAGGACCAAGGAATTCTTACATGATTACAAATAATAAAAAACAAACTCGAGGCGTGGGTGCTAGAACTCTGCTGGCAACTGCGGTAACAGCAGCATTATTAATTGCACCAGCGGCACACGCTGTTGATGGCAGTAGTATTGTTAAAGGTCATATTGTTGCGCAATCGGGGAATGATTTAACCGGCGCAACTATTACACTTAAGCACAAAAGCAAAGGGTTGGTTTACACCATTACCAGTAACGCCGAGGGTGATTACTTATTAAGAAACGTACCTGTAGGTACATACGATGTAACTATTGTAAAAGACGGTTATCAAGCAATGACTGAAGAAAATGTTGCGGTAACTATTGGCCAATCAATAATACTTGATGTACAACTTTATAAAGCTGGTATTGATATAGAGCGTATCGCGGTAGCAGGTTCGGCAATTCGTCGTGTAGATATGGCATCTTCCACCTCTGGCTTAACGTTTAGTGATGCTGAACTTAAAGCAATGCCGGTAAATACTGGTTTTGAGAGTATTGCGTTACTAGCGCCAGGTACTGCAGCTCCTGGTGGTTCTAATTTCAAAGGAGCCTCTAGTTTTGGTGGCTCATCAGCCGCTGAGAATGGCTACTATTTTAATGGCTTGAATGTAACCAGTATTCGCACAGGGTTAGGTTCAATTCGTCTTCCATGGGAGGCTATTTCGCAAACTCAAGTTAAAACGGGTGGTGTTAGCCCTGAATTTGGAGGGGCATTAGGCGGTATTGTAAACGCTGTATCTAAATCAGGCGATAATGATTTTAAACTTGGTGCAGAGGTGCGCTGGGATCCTGATAGTCTTCGTAATCAGCATGATTCAATATTTCAAGATAGTGGCACCATCAGTACCAACACTAAGCAAAGTAGTTACGATTTTAAAGAAGTACAGTTATGGGCGAGCGGTGCGCTTATTGAAGATACGCTGTTCTTCTATGGCTTATTTGCTCCACGCAGAGAAGAGTCTAGCAGCGCTGGGCAAACCACGTTCTCTGATTTTGAGCGTGATGAAGATCGTTGGTTCACGAAAGTGGATTGGTTTATTAATGAAGATCACTCTATTGGTTTCTCTGCAATGAACAATAAACGTACTTGGACTGACAAAACGTTTGCTTATAATTGGAAAGATAATGTTGTGGGTGATCAGCAAGGGGTAGATGCACCAGGTGAAGATGGCGGTAATGTTTATAGTATTAACTACAATGGCTATCTGACAGATACTTTTTCAGTGTCAGCCGTTGTTGGCCGTGTTACTGAGAATGTTGAGAACGTGGTAGCGTCTCCAAACCCAGGTGTATGGGATGAAAGAAATGGTTTTGTTACGTTAAGCCAGCATACTAATTCAGGAATAACAGAAGAAGAGTACATCCGAGACCAAGCTCGCATTGATTTTAACTGGGATTTGGATATGCATTCAATCCAATTTGGTATTGATTACACTAACGTGAAGGTCGATTTTTTTGAAGGTCAAAATGGTATTGGGGATGCTAAAGGCTGGTGGACAGTAAAAACGGCCGGTGAAAACGATGTATCGGGCGCTACACTAGGTACTGACTTTATCGAAAGAAGGATTCGTAGCCGTGAGGTCGATTCTGCTACCACTTCATTAGCGTTTTACATTAATGATTCATGGCAAGCTACTGATAATTTAGTGCTTAATATGGGTTTGCGTTATAGCCAGTTCGAAAACACTGTTTCAGATGGTCGGGCTTTTGTTGATATAGATAATCAAATCGCGCCACGTATACAAGCAATTTATGACGTTAATGGTGATGGTAGTGCAAAAGTATTTGCAACCTTTGGGCGTTATTTTCAACCTGTCTCTGCGAACATGAATATCACCCAAGGTTCTGCATCTATTGAATGGTTTGAGTATTTCGAACTGGATCAATTAGAAGGTAGCGGTTCACCTTCTTTATTAGCTGATGGCTCACCTAGCAGAGGGGATATGTTACGTGATAGACGCTGGCGTCAGCGGGGTATTACTGAACCAGGGCTAATTGCCTCTGCTTCTTTAAAACCAATGTACAGCGATGAATTTACAATTGGTTATCAGCAAGAAGTTTTTGATACGATGTCTGCAGGTGTACGTGCTATTTACCGTGATTTAGGTCGCAGTGTTGAAGACACTGATGTAGGCCCTGTGCTTGCTAAAAAGCTTGCTGAAATGGGTATAACCGATAACGTAGGGCAAGGTTCATATTACGTACTCAATAACCCTGGTGAAGCGATTCAAATGTCGTATGACTTTGATGGTGATGGAGAAATTGATAACATAAATTTAAGTGCTGATGAACTTGCACTTGCCGAAGCACAACGCAAATATTTGGCGCTTGAGTTTACCTTAGATGGCAATATAACTGATGACTTGCGTATCAATACTTCATATACATGGTCACATAGCTATGGTAATACCGAAGGTTTAGTTAAAACGGATAATAACCAAGCCGATCCTGGTTGGACGACCTCCTACGACTATGGTGATTTGATGGATCATGGCTATGGTAATTTACCAAATGACCACCGCCACGCTATTAAGTTTAGTGGCGCCTATAATATTACCGATTCACTGACCCTAGGTTTAGTTGCGCGAACTACATCAGGTCGCCCAAAGAGCTACTTCTCAGTTCACCCTGAAGGTGTCGATAGCTGCGAACAAGGAAGCCCATGGGATGCATGTGTTAGTAAATATTACGATCAAGCATCTCATTATGATGAAAATGGCAACCCTGCGCCACGTGGCAGTAAAGGTAATTTACCTTGGCTCACTAATATAGACATGTCATTGACGTACTACACTGACTTTTTTGGCTCAAACGTGATTTTAAAAGGCACTGTTTATAATTTGCTTAATAGCGATAGTGCGATAAATATCAACGAAGAGCGTGCTCAGTACGGTGAAAATGGCTTAAAGCTTAATCCTGATTATGGCTTAGTGACAGGACGTCAAGGTGCTCGCTATGTGTCATTGACCGCACGAATAGAGTTTTAATTTTCCCTGGTAAGAAGCTGTAAGAGCTCAACTTTAGTATCTCATGACTATGTTGGTGAATGCTAAAGTTGAGTTAATGTTTAAGCACATTCTCATCAAGAGCAACACAGCCTCGATGCTGGGCAGGCAACTGTTTGGCATTTTTGTAGTGAGTTATTGGCACTTTTATTACAAGAAATGAAGGCACATTGCATGCAAAAATAACAAGGGATAATTATGACTCAGCTTTGTTTTCTCATTGGCAGTAGTCACAACCCGATTGGTTACACATCTATACCCTTGATATGCATATGGACGGTGAGCCATTATATATTATTTTAAATGGCTTGCATCAGACACACATATTGATTTAATTGGAAATCATCATAAAGATAGTCGTGAATATGATACTTCCGCAATCACTCGTAGCAGTTTATTTGTAGAT